>JAVJQK010000033.1:0-300000 GCA_040218145.1 Sandaracinaceae bacterium
TGCATCGCCGAGCGCGACGGCGTGTCCAGCGCGCCGGGCCGACGACGAAATGCTGAAGCATTTCGGAGGAGCGACTGGCGCGCTGGGCGCGCTGTCCCGCCGGCGAGGCGCGCGCAGTCATCTTTGCCGGACACTGCTAGCGCTTCGACCGCGGTCACGAGGGCGTCGAGATCGTCGACGACCAGGGCCACGTGCGCGCGGGTCTCGGCCGGGGACGCGTCCTGCACGCCGAGGTGCAGCTCCCCGTCGGCGAGCGCGAACCAGATCCCCTCCGGGTTCGGCATGTCGGAGGGCTTGGGGATGCGCGTCAGGCCGAGGGCGTCGCGATAGAACGCGAGCGCCGCGTCTTCGCCGCCGCGCGGGATCATCAGCTGGACGTGGTGGATGCGCACGCGCGGATCATGCGGTGCGTGGGCGGCCGTCGTCTTCTTCTTCTTCGACCGGCTCCATCACGCACACCTGGCCCGAGCGGCTGCGGCGCACGTGTCGCTCGCCGCGGAGGAGGAGCCGATCGGCGACGGTCTCGGCGAGCTGTCGCGCGGCGTCGGACGCGTCGGCGTGCACCACCGCGTAGACGGGCGCGCTGTAGGTGACGCGGAGCAGGGCCATGTTGGAGGCCGCCTCGGAGAGGCCGAGCACGTCGCCGCCCGGAGAGCGCACCCAGAGCAGCACGGGCTTGTCGAGCTGCAGCGCCTGGGCGAAGCGCTCGACGATCGCGTCGTAGCCGTCGACGGCGCCGAGGAGGTGCGTCTCGGCCCGACGCGCGACGGGGTTCTCCAGCCGCACGAGCGTCCAGTCCGCGGGCAACGCCTCCAGCCCCTGGGTCACGAGCGCCCGGAGAACGCGAACGGTATCGGCCTTCATGGAGCCCCCTCGAGCGTCGAATATGCCGCGGGATCCCCAAGTAGTGAAGCCAAACCTCCGAATACCGACATAAGCTGTTCTAATGAAGTTGGGCTCGATCAACCTGAACCTGCTGGTCGCGCTCGACGCGCTGCTCGAGGAGAACAGCGTCACGCGAGCCGCGCACCGGCTCGGGGTGACGCAGGGCGCGATGAGCCAGTCGCTGGGTCAGCTGCGCGAGATCTTCGGCGACCGCCTGCTGGTGCGGGGCAAGGGCGGCATGCAGCCAACCGAGCGCGCGGTCGCGATCGCGCCGGAGCTGCGGCGCACCCTGCACGCGATGGAGCGGCTCCTGACCGACAGCCCCGCCTTCGACCCCGTCACCGACCGACGCACGGTGCGGGTGGCGTCGAACGATGGCGGCCAGATCGTGCTCCTGCCGGCCCTGCGTCGGGCGCTGGCGGAGCGGGCCCCGCACGTGGACATCGACGCGGTCCAGAGCGCGGACGGGCGATACTCCGAGATGCTCCAGAGCGGCGCGATCGACTTCGCGCTCGACGTGCGCATCGACGACGCCTCGGGGATCCGGCACGCGGATCTCTTCCCGAGCGAGCTGGTGATCGCGGCGCGCAGCGGCCACCCCGCGATCGCGCCCGGCGCGAAGGAGCTGTCGCTCGAGACGCTCGTGGAGGTCCCCCACGTGCTCGTCGGCGTCACGACCCCGGGCGTGAAGAGCCCCGTGGACCGGGCGCTCGGCGCGGTCGGCAAGGCGCGACGGGTCGCGCTCCGGGTGGAGTACTTCCTGGTCGCGGCGCTCGTCTGCGCGGACTCGGATCTGCTCTGGCCGACGGACCGACGCGTGGCCGAGATCGCGTCGCGCCACCTCGGCTTGCGCGTCTACGAGTCCCCTCTCCCGCTCGAGGGGCCGATGATCCGCCTCTTCTGGCACCGCCGCTTCGAGGACGACCCCGGCCATCGCTGGCTGCGCGACCGGCTGATCGAGGCCGCGCACGGCTGACTTGTCGGGCCTCGCGGCGCGCGTATGCCTCCGTGTATGGCCCTCGAAGGCTACGCGCTCCTGTTCTTCATCATCGTGCTCCCGAGCGGCTTCGTGCTCGCGCGCCGATGGCTGCGGAGCGGGGACCGCGGCGTGCGGCGCGAGGTCGAGTCGCTCGAGCGCACCCCCGTGGCGGAGCTGCGACCGAGGGTGCGCGCGCGCGTGCACGGCGTGGCCCGCGGCGCTCCGGTGGACGATCCGTCGGGTGAGCCCGCGCTGGCCTGGCGCGGCGGCGGCACGCCGTTCGAGATCGTGGACGAGACGGGCGCGGTGACGGTCGACCCGAGCGGCGCCGCGTTCGTGGGCACCCGCGTGCTGCCGGGAGACATCGTCGAGGCGGCGGGCCTCTTCGTCGACGGCGCGCTCGTCGCGCCAGAGCGCGAGCCGCTGCGCATCGTGCACTCCGCCCGCTGAGGGGGCGCAAATCGTACGGTGAACGATTGACGCGCGGATCCGCGGCGCGCCGCCCCGTAGGCTGAGCCGATGCGAACCCTCGTCAGCCTCTGCCTGTTGCTCCTCCCCTCGCTCGCTCACGCGGAGGAGCACCCCGTGTGGGATCCCGGGCTGGAGCAGGCGGCGACGGGGTCGCTCGGCCGGGGCACGCCACCCGAGAGCGTCGAGGCGCTGCGCGCGCTGATCGGCGACTACCTGACGCTGAGCGACGCGCAGCTCCGCGCGCGCATCTCCACCACGCGCGGCGGCGCGAGCGGCGACGACGATCGCTACGAGCGCGCGCAGGCCACCTACAACCTCGCGCTCCTCCATCACCTGACGGGAGACGCGGACGCCGCGCGGCGATCCCGCGTCCTGCTCGAGCGCTACGCCGAGGTCTTCGACGGCTGGTCGTACGAGGTGTGCCCGACCTTCTGCGGCGTCTGGACCAACTGGTACCACAACGACTTCGACGTCTCGATGCAGCTCGCGCTCGCCTTCGATCTGCTCGCGCCAGCCGGCGCGCTCGGCGGCGCGGAGGAGACGATCCGCGAGCTCCTCGTGCGGATCGTGCAGCGTGATCTGGAGTACCGCCTCTACACGTTCAACTGGGCCTTCTACCGGCCGCTCGGCCTGATGATCTTCGGACGCGTGCTCGACGATCCGGAGCTGACCCACCTCGGCTACTGGTTCTACGAGAAGCACCTCCACGAGTACTACTCGCACGACGGCTTCCCCTCGGAGGGCGCGTACTCGTATCACGAGCAGCAGACGCCGCGGTTCACCGAGGCGCGTCAGGCGTACTACTTCGACGGCTACTCGGATCCGCCCGGCTACACCCACGAGCCCTTCGATCGGCGCTGGGATCCGCCGCGCATCGACGACTTCGACGTGGCCGCGCGCTGGGGCCGGATCACCGAGCGCATGATGTGGACGCTCCGGCACACGACCTTCCCCGACGGCGAGTTCCCGGTGCTCAACGACACGCGCCACTACGGGCGCGCGTTCGGCGAGCCGCCCGAGGCCAGCGTGCTGCTCGGCGGAGTGGGCCACGCGATCCTGGCCGGCGGCGCGGGCGAGGCGCAGACACAGGCCCGCCTCGACTTCAGCCACACGGTCGGCCACCGCCACCGCGACGCGCTGCACCTGATCTACTACGGCGACGGCGTCGAGACGGTGGGCGGGACCGCGTACCGAAACCCCGATCAGGCGTGGAACACGTCGACGCTCAGCCACAACCTCGTGGCGATCGACGGCGAGGAGCAGGAGGGCTCCTACTTCGTCGACTGGACGATGAGCCCCTACGTCCCGGGCGTCGGTCGCTCGGAGCTGGTGCGGCAGCGCTGGAACCCCGACTCCAACAACGTGCACAACGACGTACTACTCTGGGAGCCGTCCTTCGGCGGCTTCGACGACGTGCAGGTGACGGAGGTCGACGGCCTCGACGCGTACCGTGACCACGCCGACCGCTACCGCCGCATGCTGGTCCTCGTCCGCGTGGAAGGCGACGACTACTACCTGGCAGACTTCTTCCGGGTCCGCGGCGGCACGCAATACGACTGGCTCCTCCACGGCGGGCACGACGCGAACACGCTCTCGCTGCCCCTCTCCACCAGCTCGGCGAGCGGGAGCCTCGGGCGGATCCAGCTGCGCAGCTCCGCCACCACCGGGGACGCGTGGGAGGCGAGCTTCGTGCACGGCGGGACGACGGGGCGCGTGATGATGGCCGGCGCGCCGGACACGACCGTGTTCACCGGCGTCGCGCCCCGCTACGAGCACGGCGGGAACCAGGACCACCTCGTGGTGCGGCGAACGGCGGCGACCGACGAGGAGGTCGTCTTCGCGGCGACGCACGAGACGTTCACGGACTCGCCGCGCGTCATGGCCGTCGAGGGGCTGACGTTCAGCCCGACGGGGAGCGCGGTCGGCCTGCGCATCACGCTCGCCGACGGCGCGGTCGACTACCTCGCGCAGAGCCTCGAGGAGGGCCCCGACGCGCCGCTCTACGCGGCGGATGGGGTGGAGCTGTCGTTCTCGGGCCGCTTCGCCCACGTGCGGGTCGGCGCCGACGGCTCACTCGAGACGATGTACCTCGTGGGCGGCCGCGCGCTCTCGTTCGAGGGCGAGTCGCTGACCGCGCCCGACGGCGACTACTCCCATCGCGGCGGCGTGATCGAGGTCGAGCGGCGCGAGTCCGGCGCGGCGGAGGACGCCTTCGTGGTGGACGCGCCGCTGCCCGGCGACCCCGCGCGCTGGGTGGGCAAGTCGATTCACGTCACGACCGGCGACGGCTGGACGTGGGCCTACCGCATCGAGCGCGTGGAGGGGGACCGCGTGATCACGAGCGACGAGCCGGGCTTCGAGCTCGACGCGGACGGCGTCGACCGCCAGTACTTCCCGATCCAGGAGTACCTCGGGCTCGATCGCGTCCCCGGGCCGGTCACCTTCTTCGTGCCCGGCAGCGCGCTGCGCGAGGCGTCCGGAGAGGTGCGCACCACCCGCGACCCGGCCCCGATCGTCCCCGACGGCGGCGTGGGCGGCGACGGGGGCCCGACGACCATGCCCGGCGACGGAGGCGCGGACGCGGGCGGCAGCGACACGGTCACCAGCGGCTGCAGCTGCCGCGCGTCCGGTGGCTCGGGCCGCGGCCCCTGGGCGCTGGTCGCCCTGGCGTTCCTGTTCCTGCTTCGCCGACGCCGTCTCTCGCGGCTGACGCCGATCCTGATCGCCGCGCTCGCCGTCGGCTGCTCCGATCCGGAGCCGGCCGAAGACGCGGGCGCCGAGGACGCTGGCGCCGAAGACGCGATGGCCGCGGTCGACGCGTTCGTGCCGGGCGAAGACGCGGGCGTGGACGACGCCCCGGTGCGACGCGAGGCCGACGGGAGCTTCACCATCCGGCGTGAGGACGGCGAGACCTTTTCGCTCTGCGGCTGCAGCGACGACCCGGTCCCGCTCTCGCTCGGCCCCGCGCTCTACGCGGTGGTCGGTCGGGAGGCGCAGCTCTTCTTCGACAACATCACGAGCAAGGACGCGAGCGCCTACACGTGGACCACGCTCGGTCCCGCCGAGGCCACGACCGACGCGGCGCGCTGGGCGTGGACGCCTTCGGCGGCGGGGGAGCAGCCGCTCTTCGTCGTCGCGTGGGACGAAGGCGACGTCCCGGTGGCGGTGGCACAGAGCGCGGTGACGGTGAGCGCCGCCGACGCGGGCGCCGGGACCGCGCCGACGATCCTGTTCCTCGGCGACTCCACCACCAACGCGGGCGTCTACGTGCGAGAGCTGCACGCGCGCTTCGCCGACGACCCGATGGACGGCCGCTCGGTCGGCACGCGCGGCACCGCGCCGGACCTGCACGAGGGTCGCTCCGGTTGGCGCATCCACGACTACGCGACGGACTCCCGCGGCCCGGGCGCGAACCCGTTCTTCAACGACGGCGGCTTCGACTTCCAGCACTACCTCGACACGGTCGGGATCGAGGCGCCCGACTTCTTCTTCGTGCACCTCGGCATCAACGACGTCTTCACCGTCTCCGACGCGGCGCTCGAAGATCGCCTGGCCGAGATGTTCGACGAGCTCGACGCGATCCTCGGCGACGTGCAGCGCGCGTCACCCGAGACCCGCCTCGCCATCGGGCTGACCATCGTGCCCTGCGCCACGGAGTCGGGCTTCCGCGAGAGCTACCCCGACAACCCCGAGTACACGCGCGAGCGCTACAAGCCGCGCATCGTCGAGTGGGCCCGCCGCGTCATCGCCCACTACGAGGGCACGGGCGTCGCCCTGGTTCCGCTCAACGCGGGCATCGACAGCCAGCTCGGCTTCCCCAACGAGCCGGACGGCGCGGGCGGCCTCCGCCACACCAACGCCGTGCACCCCAACACGCTCGGGTACGCGCAGATGGCCGAGTCGATCTACGCGTGGCTCAAGTCCACGGCGCCCTGACGGGTCACTCGCCTTCGTCGCAGCGGCGGACGCGGTCCCGGCCGCCGCGTTTGGCGTCGTAGAGCGCGGCGTCGGCGGCGCTCTGGAGGCCGGACGCTTCGATGTCGTCGGGCAACGCGGCGAGGCTGGCCACCCCAATCGAGAGCGTCTGCGCGCCCGCGACGGAGGCCTTGGCGCTCGCGGCGTGAAAGGCGCCCCGGAGGCGCTCGGCGAGCTCGACCGCCGCGTCGAGGCCGGTCTCCGGCGCGAGCACCACAAACTCCTCGCCGCCGTAGCGATGCGCGAAGTCCGCCTCGCGGACGCCCGCGCGCAGCACCCCGCCGAGGCAGACGAGCACCTCGTCGCCCACGTCGTGCCCGTGCGTGTCGTTGACCTTCTTGAAGTGGTCCACGTCCATCATCAGCAGGCTGAGCTCACGCCCGTAGCGCCGCGCGCGCTCGACCTCCTTGGGCAGCCGCTCGTCGAGCATGCGCCGGTTCTCGAGGCCGGTGAGCCCGTCGATCTTCGCGAGCTGCCCGAGCGCGCGGCTCTTCTCCTCGAGCGCGCGGGTCAGCCGACGGATCCGCAGCATCGCCACCAGCCGGATGGTCAGCTCGAGCTCGTCCACCGGCTTGGTCAGCAGGTCGTCGGCGCCCGCCTCGATGCAGCGGCGGCGCGCCTTCTGGTCGCTCATGCCCGTCAAGAACACGATCGGGACGTACGACCGCGAGCGCTCTCGCAGCATGCGGGTGAGCTTGAAGCCGTCGACGTTGGGCATGACGGCGTCCATCAGGACCAGATCCACGTCGTGCTCGGCGAAGCGCTGGATCGCCTCGGTCCAGCTGTGCGCCAGGATCGTGCGGTGGCCGCTCTTCTGCACCATCGTCGCGACCTTCGTGGCGCCGAGCTTCTCGTCGTCGACGATGAGCACCGTCGCCACGACGTGTTCGTCGCTCAGGAAGGCGGGCGGTCTGGAGGTGAGGGTCGGATCCGACACGTGGGGTGGGTGTCACTCCCGGTTTCCCAGGGTAACACCGTCACTGCGTCACGAGCACGTGGCTTCCGCGGAGCGGCGTGTTCTCCGTGGACACGCCGTCCCACCCCGCCGGCAGCTCCGGCCAGGTGCGGCCGAACACGTAGTGCGCGTCGAAGGGCGTCATGTTCACGCAGCCGTGGCTGCGCGGCAGGCCGAAGCGGGTGTGCCAGAACGCGGTGTGGAGCGCGACCGCGCCCTCGAAGTACTGCGTCCAGGGGACGTCTTCGATGCTGTAGCGGTCGTCACCCGCGTCCGGCCCGATGTTGCTCATCGTGTCGGTGATGTGCTTGCGACGGATCTCGAAGAGCCCGGTCGGCGTCTCGTTGCCCTCGATGCCCGTGCTCACCAGCGTGGCGTAGGTGGGCGTGTCGCCACGGTAGAGCACCAGCGTCTGCTCGCTCAGGTCCACGTGCACCCACGGCTCGTCGGCGGCCACGCCGTCGGGGCGGTCGACGCGCTCGGCGACCGAGGCGAACCAGGCCCGCAGGTAGCGCTCGCCGTCGTCGGTCTCGAGCACGTGGTAGACGCGACCGTCGATGTTGCGCCGCTCCCGCCAGCCCTCGAGCAGGGTCTGCCGCTCGATCGGCTCGGCCTCTTCTTCGTCCGCGAGCGCGCCGTCTTCGTCGCGCCGCATCGGCCGCGCGGTGCGCACCGTCCAGGCCACGGGCAGCGTCCGCTCTCCGGTCAGCTCCACGCCGCGGAAGTCGTGCCCGGTCCGCGGCTCGAGCTGCGCCTGCTTGATGTAGCGGCCCTGCGTGGTGCGCACGAAGCGCCGGAACGCGCGGACCTCGACGAGGGGGGACGCGACGTAGAAGCCGCGGTCGAGGTAGCGGTTGACCACCGCGGTGCCGGGCGGCCCGTCGTCGGCTTCGCCCGAGAGGTAGCGGCGCGCGCGGCGCTCGTCGATCTCGAGCAGCTCGCGGAAGCGCTCGGCTTTGGCGATCGCCCTGCGCTGCTCGTTGCGCGAGGGGAGACGGTGGTACTCGGGGACCGTCGACTCCTTCACGTACCAGTAGTCGTAGGGGAGCGTGTCGTCGCGCGCGACCGGGGGCAGCACCAGCGCGCCGCGCGTCGCCGCCTCCTCGACCTGCCCGTCTTTCCAGCCCTCCTCCGTCGGCGCCTCGATCGCGATGGCCGCGTCGCGCACGTCGATCCCGTCGTCGTCGCAGACCCAGCCCACCGGATGCACCGCGCGCCACGATCCGTCGCAGTTGGGCCCCCGCCGCGCGTCCGCGGCGACGCGGATCTGGTTGCCGATCCGGAGCCAGCCGACGATCGGCGACTCTCCGCTCGCCTCGGCGTGCACGGTCTTGAGGATGTCGGTGATCGCGCCGTGCTCCGGGAAGTCCGCGTCGAGCCGCGCCTGCGCGCGCTCCTCTTCGCTGGCCGTCGTGGGCAAGGCGGCCACGGCGCGGTCCCCCGCCGTCTCGGGCGCGGGCTCGGCCGCCGCTTCGGGCTCGCTGCCGCAGGAGCAGCCGACGAGCCACAGACCGATGAGGAGCCAGGGACGCATGGCCCGACGGAGTATCAGCCTGGTCGCGGCCCGCAAGGCGGGCATACTCGGCCCCGTGAAGCGCGGCGTGTGGATGATGTTGTGGCTCTGCGCATGCAGCGGCGGCGTGCAGAGCGGCGGCGCCCCGCGGAGGCTCGCCGCGGAAGCGGAAGCGGCAGCGGAAGCGGAAGCGGAAGCGGAAGCGGAAGCGGACGCGGAAGCGGCAGCCGAGGCGGAGGCGGAAGCGGACGCGGCAGCGGAAGCGGCAGCGGAGACGGAAGCCGACGGCGAGGTCATCATCGGCGCCTCGGGGGATGTGCTGGTCCACCTCAAGGTCATCGAGAGCGCCGCCCAGAACGGCGGCTTCGAGCACGTCTTCGCGGGGCTTCGTGAGCTGACCGCGCAGGACACCCTCGCCTTCGCCAACCTCGAGACCCCGCTCTCGATGCGGGTCCCTCCCGTGACCGGCGACCCGCCCATCCTCGGCGCGCCGGCCGAGGTCGCGACCGCGCTCGCGAGCGCCGGGCTCGACGTCCTGAGCGTCGCCAACAACCACGCGTTCGATCAGATGTCGGCCGGCCTGACCGACACCCTCGGCGCGCTCGAGGGCGCGGGGCTCACCGCGGTCGGCGCCGACATGGAGGCCGCCACGGCCGCGGGCCCGGTCATCGTCGAGCGCAACGGCATGCGCATCGCCTTCCTCGCCTTCACCGAGCGGCTCAACCGCGGGCCCGTCGCGAACGGCCGCTACGACCAGCCCGCCCTCTTCGTGCCCGACGACGCCTGCGCCAAGGTCGCCGCCGCTCGTGAGCTCGCCGACCTGGTCGTCGTCTCGGTGCACTGGAGCTTCGACTTCGCCGAGGGCCCGTTCCGCGGCCAGCGACGGCACGCCCACGCCCTGGTCGAGCACGGCGCCGACCTCGTGCTCGGGCACGGGCCGCACATCCTGCAGCGCATCGAGCGGCTCGAGTCCCCGCGCGGCGACGCGGTCATCGCCTACTCCCTGGGCAACCTCGTGAGCAACCAGGGCTTGCGATACTTCATCGGACGGCGGCGCCTCCCCGACACGCTCCACCCCGCGGTGATCCTGCCCACCACCCGCGACGGCGTCTGGCTCCGCACCGGCTTCACGCGAGACGGCGACCGCCTGCGGCTGACCACCTTCGAGGCGATCCCGCTCTGGACCGAGAACAACTTCCTCCAGTGGGCCCAGGGCCAGGCGCCGACCCTCGACATTCGCGTCCGCCCCCTGCGCGCCTTCTCGGAGCGCACCCGCGCCGAGCGCATCGCGCCGATCACCGAGGCGCTCGGAGACGCCGTCCGCGTCTTTCCGTGAGACCGATTTCAGACCACGCGCGGCGGGGCGGCGACGTGGGAGAGCTCGGCGCCGCGGCGGAGGACGAAGAAGCTCGGGGTCGAGAACGTGGTGAGGCCGAGGTCGAGGTAGGACCAGCCGAGGAGGAGCGCGCTCGAGCCGGGGTTGACGGCCACGATCGGGTCGCGGACGCGCGCGCTGGGGTCGGTGCGCGGGTTGCCCCCCTTGCCGTAGTCGAGGAGCAGGCCGCGGCCGTAGGGGCGGGGCATGCGGTAGCCCTCGGGCGAGACGACGCGGTAGTGCCCGTAGGTGACGGGGCGGCCGTCCTTCTGGGTCAGGACCCAGGGCTGGTCCAGCGGGCTCTGCTCGACCTTGCAGTTCCAGCCGCGGAGCTGCCCGCCGTGCTCGCGGTGGAAGACCTTGCAGAACTTCGTCCAGGTGAGCTTCTCGATCAGGGTCGGGAGGTTGAGGCTCACGCCGTCGAACTCGCGCTCCTCCAAAGCTCCTTCGTCGATCGGGTGTCCCTCGCGCATGAGGCGATCGAGCGCGTCCCCGTCCAGCTGGACGACGTCTTCGAGGGTCAGGGGCATGGGCAGCCTGATACCGTGGGGAACGTCCCGGAGCCAAGCGGCGTATGCTCGGGTGGCTGGAGGTGTGTGTCGATGAAGGCTCTCTCGCTCGGATTGCTCGTGCTCGCGTTGCTCGGCTGTGGAGAACGGGAGGAGGCAGAGAGCGCGGCGAGCCCGCCGCAGGCCGTGGCCCCGGTGGAGGTGAGCGCCGAAGAGGGGACGGCCACAGAGGGGGCGGCCGCGGAGGGGACCTCGGAGGAAGACCCGGAGGCGCTCCGCGCGCGCATCGCGGAGCTCGAGGCGGAGCTGGCCGCGGCGCGTGGCGAAGCCCCGACCGGCACGGAGACGGCGGCGATCCCGGAGGTGGTGCCGGAGGGCGTCGCGGTGCCAGGCCAGGAGGAGCCCTCGGCCGCGACCCCCACGGACACGAGCGGGCAGACGGCGAGCGCGGGACGCACGCGCGCCGATCGGCGGGAGCGCCGCGACCCGAGCCTGCTCGACACGGTCCTGGGCGACGACGGGACGCGCGGGCGAGACCGCGCTCGGGACGACGACGAGCGCACCGCCCGCCGCCCGCGTGACCTGACCGAGGAGGTCCTCGAGCTGCCCGGAGCGCTGCTCGGCGAGTGACCACCCTCATCTTCGAGACGCTGCACGGCAGCCGCGCCTACGGGCTCGCGCGCGAGGGCTCGGACACCGACCTCAAGGGCGTCGTGATCGGGCCGCCGAGCTGGTACTTCGGCCTCGCGCCCGCGCCCGAGCAGGTCGAGCTGTCCGCCGATCACGTGCGCTACGAGCTGCGCAAGGCGCTGCGGCTCGCGGCCGCGTCGAACCCGAGCATCCTCGAGGTGCTCTTCGCGCACCCGGACGATCACCGCGTGGTCACCGAGGCCGGCGAGCGCCTCCTCGCCGCGCGCTCCGTGATGCTCAGCAAACAGGTCGCGGACACCTTCGGGGGCTACGCGCTGTCCCAGCTCGGGCGAATCCAGCGGCATCGGCGCTGGCTTCTCGAGCCGCCGAAGGAGGCGCCGACCCGCGCGCGCTTCGACCTGCCCGAGCGCACGGTGATCCCCAAGGATCAGCTCGGCGCGGCGGAGGCGCTCATGGCCGACGGCCGCGTCCAGGAGGCGGAGCTGACGCCGAACTTCCTGGCCATCCTGGACCGGGAGCGCCGCTACCGCGCGGCCCGCAAGGAGTGGAGCCAGTACCAGCACTGGCTGAAGCACCGCAACGAGAGGCGCGCCGCGCTCGAGGCGAAGCACGGCTACGACACCAAACACGCGATGCACCTCGTGCGGCTCTGCCGCATGGCCGTCGAGATCCTCGAGACGGGTGAGGTGAAGGTGCGGCGCGACGACCGCGAGGCGCTGCTCGCGGTGCGGGACGGCGCCTTGTCGTACGACGCGCTGATCGAGGAGGCCGAGCGATTGAAGGCGCAGATCGCCGAAGCCAAGCGCCGCTCGACGTTGCCGGACGCGCCGGACGAGGCCGCGCTCGACGCGCTCGCCGTGACGCTGATCGAGGCCGCGCTACGCTCCTGAGCATGCCGCTCGACCCCGACCTCGATCGCGCGCGCCGCTTCGTCTCCGAGAACCCGCCGCCCGGCGAGATCCTGCACGTGGGGCTGGTCGGCGCGCACTACTACGGCTTCCCGTCTCCCGACAGCGATCTGGATCTGAAGGGCATGCACCTCGCGCCCACCCGCGCGCTCCTCGGGCTCGACGACCCGAAGGAGACGCACGACACGTTGCAGATCTTCGAAGGGGACGAGCACGACCTCACCACGCACGAGGCGCGGCAGGCGCTCTCGCTCCTGCTCCGCGGCAACGGCAACGTGCTCGAGCGGATCTTCACCCCGCTGCAGCTCTTCGAGACCGAGGCGCTCGAGGCCCTGCGCGCCCTGGCGAAGGGAGCGCTCAGCCGGCGCTTTCACGGGCACTACCGCGGCTACTTCGGGGGCATGTGCCGCGAGCACGCCCGGGCGCCCCGCGCGAAGTCGATGCTCTACGCGTACCGGGTGGCGCTGACGGGCGTACACCTGCTCCGCGCCGGGGAGGTCCGCGGCGACGTGGTGGAGAACGCGCGCGAGTACGGCTTCGACGGGCTCGAGACCCTCGTCGCGCACAAGCGCGGCGAAGGCGAGAAGTCAGCCCTGCCCGAGACGCTCGACGCCGAGCACCGCGCGCGCTGGCCCGCCCTCGAAGACGCGCTCCGCGACGCGCTCGAGCACAGCGCGCTGCCCGAGGAGCCCGCGGGCGCGGCGGCGATCGACGCGTGGCTCGTCGAGCGCCGCGTGGAGTCTCTCAGCTCCTGAAGGACTTGAGGTAGCGCAGGAAGCGGCCGAGGTGGTGGTAGAACGGCGTCGGGCTGTCCTCGCGCTTCGGCTCGTAGGGCTGGGTCAGGTAGGGCACGTACATCGTCCGGCGCAGGCTGCGCGGCCCGACGTGCGGCGACTGCTCGACGCGGTGCCAGGTGCGGCCGTCGTGCACGGTCAGATCGCCCGGCTCGGTCTCCACCGCGACCTCGCGCACGTCCGCGCCGTGGCTGACGAAGTACGGCTTGTGGAAACACATCTTCCAGAAGCCCTGCTTGTGCGTGCCGGGGATGATCCGCAGGCCGCCGTCCTCCTTCTTCACCCGGTCGAGGTGGATGCCGACGTTGAGCATCGGGCCGGGGAGGCGCCCGTAGGCGAGGTCGCGCAGCCCGTCGGTGTGCCAGCCCAGGCGCGGGTAGGCGCTGCCGGGCACGTTGAGGTTGCGGTTGAAGACGACGCCGTCCTTCTCCTCGTCGCCGACGCGGGCGTCCGCCCCGATCAGGGTGCGCACGGGCTCGAAGCGGCGGTCGCGGACGAGGTCGCGGATGTAGTCGGAGTAGACGCTCGTGAACGCGAAGCGCTGGATGAAGGGCGCGCCGTTCTCGTCCTTGCCGACGAAGAGCGGGATGCCGTAGACCGACTTGCGGTTCTCGGCGAGCCAGCGCTCCTGGATGCCGCGCACCTCCTCGTCGAGGCGCCGGATCTCGGCCGGCTTCACCACCCCGCCGAAGACCGCGTATCCATGCCGATCCAGGAACGAGCGCTGGACCTCGGTGATCTCGGCCCCGAGCGTGAACCGATGCGCGAGGGGAAGCGTCTTGGCGTAGGCGACCGCTTCATCGCCCTGGAGGTGCGCGGTGGGATCGACCGGTCGCGTTTGCGTCGGCGTGGGCATCGACATGGCCATCATGCGGAGGGCTCCTGGTTGGGCAACGAGAGGATCGCGGTTGCGACCTCGACGAGGTGGGCTTCGACGTTGGCGAGGGGATCGACCTCGCCCGCGAGCATCTCGAGCTCGGCGTCGCTGCTGATCGCGTACCGAGCGATCAGGAACACCGCGCTCTGGAGGGGCAGCCGGAGCGACTCGGGGGGCCGCCCAAAGGGCACCGACAAGAGCTCGCTCGCGCGCTCGAGGAAGGGCTTCTGAACGCGCTCACGGCGGTCGTCCGGGACCTGCCCGCTCTCGACCACCGCGCGCAGCATCATGCGCATCGCCGGCTGGTGCGCGCGGGCGAAGCGGAAGGTGGTGACGACCACGGTGCGCAGCGCCTCACGCCGCGAGCTCATGGCGAGCCGCGGGAAGAGCCCGAGGAGCTCGGCCTGCAGCGCGTCCAGCTCGTCGTACATGGAGCCGACGCACGCGTCCCAGAGGTCCGCCTTGCTGCCGAAGTAGTGGTGCACGGTGGCGAGCGTCACGCCCGATCCCTTGGCCACCTTGCGGATCGAGACCGACTCGCCCCCTTCCGAGAACATGCTCAGCGCGCAGTCGAGGATGCGCTGCTTGGTCGCCGTCGCGTCGGCGTTGGGGGGTCGCGCCATGGGTCCGGATATAACTAATCAATCGATTGATTACAATGCCCAGTTGAGGCTGGGGTGAGCCTGGGGTGAGCGAGGTCACGCTTGCCCCGCCGGCCGACCCGACCGACGCTCTCGGTCGTGGACTGGATCTCCCACGACGAGCAGGCGCCCGACGCGCTCCCCGACTGGGCGCACGCGACGGGCGAGGTGCTCGACGGAAAGCCCTACCGCGTGACCCTGCTCGCGGAGGGGATCGTGCTCGAGCGGGGCGGCCGCCGGAGCGCGCTCCGCTGGGACGAGGTGCTCGTGCCGATCCGCGTGGACGATCCCCGGCGTCTGCTCATCGCCGCCAACCGGGAGCCGCCGCGCTCCCCGTGGTTCGAATTGCGCGGGGTCGACGTGCCCCGGATCGAGCGTGAGCTCCGTCTCCGCCTGGAGTCGGTGGATCACCGCGGCTACCGGGAGCGACGCCGCTCTCGCAAGACCATGCCCGCGGACGAGGTGCTGACCGAGGTGCTCGATCGCCGGCCCCTCCCCGGCGCGGTGGAGATCCCGCGCGCGACCCCGAGCGTGATCCGCAGCGCCTTCACGGGCGGCTCGGTCGGGGCGGCGGCGCTCGGGTTCTACGGCCTCCTCTTCGGTCCGGGCGGCATGATCGTGGGGGGCGGCGTCGGAGCGGTGGGCGGCGCGGCGCTGATGGGGGGCGTCGAGGCGGTCCGGCGCAGGCGAGCGGGCCGGGTCCTGGTGCTCACCCCCGACGCGTTCGTCGGCGGCCTCGACGGCAAGAGCATTCGCGCCGTGCCGTGGTTCCGCGTGGGACGCTTCGTCGACGGCGTGGACCCGCACGGCGAGAGCGCCCTCGAGGTCTACTCCCCCGACGACGAGCTCGTCGCGCGCGCCGCGGCCCGCTACTTCGGCCAGCCCCTCGACGTCATCGTGGCCGTGGCCGAGGCCTACCGAAGGCGCGCCACGGGCGACTGAAGCGCCTACTCGTCGCCGAGGAGGAGCGCCTCGCTGAAGCTCGTCTCGCTCACCGTCCCGTCGCTCGCGAAGCGCACGACGACGTTGAGGTAGTAGACGTCGTCCATGCCCGCGTGCTCGCAGTCGGTGAAGTGGCGCCGATCGGGGAAGGCGACGGAGAAGGTCAGGGTGGTCTCTCCGCTCGCGAGCCAGCCGTCGAGATCGCGCAGGCGCACCATGAGCTCCCCGAGGACGGGCGCGCTCACCGCGATGACGGGGGGAGAGACCTCGAGCGCGCTCTCGCCCGCCGCCTCGGTCTCGACCGCGCTCGGCAGCCGCCCCGCGCGGAAGTAGCCCTCGGGCAGCATCTCGGCGATGGGGCTCCCGGGCACGAACCCGATGCGGAGCAGGCTGCCGCCCGCGTCGCGCTCGACGCCATCGACCAGGGCCAGCTCGGCGAAGGTCGCCCCGCGTGTGCAGCTGTCCGCCTCTTGACAGCCGGGCAGACAGGCGGCGAGCAGACTCAGCGTGAGGGCGAATCGACGCATCGCGCGGAGCATGGCCCGCATCCTCCACGCGGGCACGTCCGTGTGACGGAACGGTGTAGTTTCCCGTTCTCCTTCCGTATGATGGGCCGGGAATGCAGCAGGCGCTGGCAGTCGAGCTGAGGGTGTGCACGAAGTGCCGCGCCTCGTATCGTGACGCGCGCCTCTCCGTGTGCCCGCGCGACGGCGCGCCGTTGACCATGTGGGAGGAGGACCCCCTCATCGGTCAGGTGGTGGGCGGGCGCTACCAGATCCTCGAGCCGATCGGCCAGGGCGGCATGGGCTCGGTCTACCTCGCCGAGCGCCTCCCGGACGAGCTCGAGGTGGCCGTCAAGATCGTTCGCCCCGAGCACATCGGGAACCCCACGGTGCACGAGCGCTTCTTGCGCGAGGTGAAGCACACGAGCGCGATCTCCAGCCCCCACGTGGTGAAGATCTTCGACTCGGGCATGAGCGACGACGGGCGCGCCTTCATGGTGATGGAGCGGCTCGAGGGGGAGACGCTGACCGAGCGCCTGCGCCGGCCTCCCGGGCTCCGACCGGTCGAGGCGCTGCACGTCGCGCGCGACATCGCGCGTGCCCTCGCCGCGGCGCACGCGGCGGGCGTGATCCACCGCGATCTGAAGCCCGACAACATCATCCTCTGTCGCGACGGCACGGTGAAGGTCGTCGACCTCGGCATCGCCAAGGCGCTCATCCCCGAGGACAAGCACAAGGTCGCCGAGCCCTCGCTGACCGAGGCGCACCGCGTGGTCGGGACGCCCGCCTACATGGCGCCGGAGATCATCACCAAGGAGGGGCTCTACCCCGCCTCGGACCTCTACGCGCTCGGCGTGATCCTCTACGAGGCGATGGTCGGCGAGCCGCCCTTCTACGAGAAGGACGCGATCGGCACGATGTACCGGCACATCCACGAGGCGCCCAAGCGGCTGCGCGAGGTGGATCCCGGCCTCGACATCCCGGGCGCGCTCGAGACCCTGGTGCGCGATCTGCTCGCGAAGAGCGCGGCCGATCGACCCGCCGACGCCAACGACGTCGTGCAGCGGCTCGAGGCGCTGATGCGCATGGCGCGGGACCACGCGCGCCGCGGCGGGCAGGCCGAGACGGGGGAGCTGACCAAGGTCTGGTCTCCCAAGGACCGCATCTCCTCGCCCGACGGCGAGCCGCGCCGCCCCTCCAAGCTGAAGAAGCGCCTCTTCGTGGTGCTCGCGGCCGCGCTCCTCGCCCTGGTCCTCGGCTTCGGGGCGACGGCGGCGCTCATCTACTTCATCGGCCCGAGCACGAGCGACGCGGTCCAGCTCCCGTCCGACTGACGCCCCCGGCTTTCCGTGGTAGGCCGCCTCTCGAGCCAGCCCTCGGACGAGAGGTGACCGTGGAGACCAGCGAAGGCAAGAGCAACGGAGCGACCGGACCGGCAGAAGCGGTGACGGCCCTCCCTCGAACCGTAGTCCGCGACGGCGCGATCCACCGCGTGTGCCCGCTCGATCTGAGCCCGCTCCCGCCCGTGCCCGTCACGAGCCCGGACGAGGTGCGAGAGGCCGTCGAGCGATCGCGGCGCGCGGCCCGGGTCTGGTCCAGCCAGCCTCACGCGGAGCGGGTCGCGGCCCTCAAGCGCGCCGCGAAGACGATGCTCGAGCGGCGCTCCGAGATCCTCGAGCTCGTCAAGCGCGAGGCGGGCAAGCTCGACGTCGACGCGCTCTTCACCGAGGCGCTCGGCCCGCTCGACGCGGTCGGCGGCTGGGCGCGGGTGACCTCGCGCGCGGTGCGGCGGAAGGTGCGCCTCAACCCCATCAGCTTCCCGAAGAAGCGCGCCCGCATCGACCTCGTCCCGCGCGGCGTGGTCGGCATCATCGCGCCGTGGAACTACCCCGTCGCGGGCCTCTACCGCTCGCTGATCCCCGCGCTCATGACCGGCAACGGCGTCGTGCTGAAGCCGAGCGAGTTCACGCCCAAGAGCAGCCAGTGGCTCGCCGACATGCTCGCGACCGAGCTGCCCGAAGGCCTCGTGCAGGTGGTGCACGGCGCGGGCGACGTCGGCCAGGCGCTGCTCGAGTCGGGCATCGACGCCTGCGTCTTCACGGGCAGCTGCGCCACGGGCGTGAAGGTCCGCGTGCGCTGCGCCGAGCTGGGCATCCCGGCCAGCGTCGAGATGGGGGGCAACGACCCTGCCATCGTGCTCGCCGACTGCGACCTCGACCGGACCCTCGCCGGGATCACCCACTGGGCTCTCCACAACGCGGGCCAGGCCTGCGGCGCGGTGGAGCTGGTCTACGTCGACCAGCGCATCGCCGACACCTTCGTCAAGCGCATCGGCGACGCGTGGCGCGCGCTCCGCGTGGGCGACGGGGACTTCGCCGAGGTCGACGTCTCTCCGCTCACCACGCGCCCGCAGCTCGAGCTCGTCGAGCGCCACGTGGCCGACGCCGTGGAGCGCGGCGCGACCGTCGTCTGCGGCGGGCGCGCGCTGGGCGTCGGGCTCTTCTACGCCCCGACCGTGCTCGACCACTGCACCGACGAGATGCTCGTCGTGAAGGACGAGACCTTCGGGCCCGTGCTCGCGATCGTGCGCGTCGACGGGGCCGCGGACGCCATCAAGCGGGTCAACGCGAGCCGCTACGGGCTCGGCGCCTCGATCTGGACCAAGGACACCGCGCGGGCCGAGCGCCTGGCCGAGCGCCTCGACGTCGGCGTGGTCGACGTGAACAACCACGCCATGACGGGCGCGATCCCGGATCTGCCCTGGAGCGGCGTGCGCGACACCGGCTTCGGCATCGCCAACAGCGAGCTGTCGCTGACGACCTTCTGCCGGCCGAAGAGCCTGCTCATCGACGAGAACGCGCAGCCAGAGCCGTTCTGGATGCCCTTCGACGCGAGCACCTACGAGCTGGGCGACATCCTCGCCGACGCGCAGATCGCGCGGATCGGCCGCGCGTGGCGGCTCCCGATCCTGCTCCAGAAGCGCATGAAGCGGATCAAGTCCTTCTTCGGGCGCTGATCAGCTCTCTTCTTCTTCCTCGTGCCCGCGGACCGCGCCGAGCCAGAGCTCGCGCCGGATCGCGTCCTCGTGCTCGGGGTCGCGCCGCGCCTTCTTCTCCAGGCGCTCCCGCTCGTGGAGCACGAGCGCGTTGAGGTACGCGCGCACGTCGGTCACGTGGGCGAGGAAGCTGTTGAGCAGATCCGCCGAGCTGATCTTGCCCTCGGCGTAGCCCTCGAGCGCCTCGTTCTTCAGCTCCCCGAGCCGGCGCTGGATGGTCAGCAGACGCGGCAGATCGAGATCCGCCTCGAGCTCGAGCTGCAGCACCTCCCGCTCGAGCTTGGTCACGCCCTGCAGGTACAGATCGAAGCCCTTCATCTGACGCGCGCGCCACCAGCGCCAGAGCAGGATGAGCGCGATCACCGCCGAGACGAGGAAGCTGCGGAGGCTCTCGACGTTGTCGATGATCTCCGGCGTGACCAGGGGATCGTTCCGCGCCAACCAGGCCCGCGCCCCGTCGTGCAGCGGCAGCTCGGGCTCGGCGAGCTCCGCCGCGCCGATCGGTGACAGCTCCGCCCTGCGCGCGAGCGCCTCGCTCGACACGACCTCGAGGAGACGGCGGATCGCGTCGTCGTCCACGTCGTCGCGCGCGACGATGAGCATGCGCGTGGCGATCGTGGGCAGATCGGCGCTCGGGTGGGGCGGAGACGCGCCGTACCCGTAGGCCGGGATCACCCCCTCGCGCACCGCCACGTCCCGCATGTGCATGGCGCGCGCGTAGGGCAGCGGCAGGAGGCGATAGCCGCGGTGGCGCAGCAGGTGCTCGGCCACGGGGGAGGGCAGCGAAGAGACGTGGAAGATGGCGTCCGGCAGCTCCGCCGCCGGCTTGTTCATGAGCTGGTCGTAGCTGAGCGTGGCCTCTTCGAAGTCGCGCTCCGGCCGCAGGTGGACCAGCTCCAGCAGCTCGAGCGCGAGCTCTCGGGTCCCGCTGCCCGGAGTGCTGAGGTCCACGCTGCGCCCGCGCAGATCCTCGAGCCGCAAGATCGCCGGCTCGCGCACGAGTAGATGCATCGGCTCGAGCGCGAGGGGCGCCACCTCGCGGATCGCGGAGCCCGCTGGCAGCCCGCCTTGCACCAGCGCGACGTCGAGCGAGCGCCCCGCGACCCGCTCCAGCGACGCGGCCGAGCCCGCGGTCGGGACGAGCTCGAGCCGCAGGCCCCGCTCACGGGCGAGCTGCTGGAGCACCTCGGCGATCTCGTGCCGACGGCCGAGCTCGCTCCCCGCGCTCACCCGCAGCGTCACCTCGGGGGAGCGCAGCGCCAGCCAGAGCATCAGCCCCGTGACGAGCAGCATGCCCAGCATCGCCGCGAGCACGATGTGCGGAGACCGGGTCAGCGCCCGCACTTGCTCCACCCGCCGCGACACCTCCCCCATCGACCGCCCTCCGTGGCGAGCCGTGGTTATCACCGGGGCGTGAGCCGGTCGAGCGCGATCGGGCGTCGCTCTCCTCGATGCGGCTGCTCTTCTTCCTCCTCGCCCTCGCGTCGCCATCGGCGACGCTGGCCCAGAGCCCGCCCGAGCCGGCGGACGATCTGCGTCGCCTCTCGAGGGCCGCGCAGGAGCTCCGCGCCGACGCGGGCCAGAGCTACCGCCGCCTCGCGGCCATCGCCACGCGCCTCCGGGGCGACGACGACGCGGCGCGCTTCACGATCACGCACCACGACGAGGTCGGCCCGTTCTATCGCCTCGTCGAGATCACCTACGCCCTCGACGGAGTGCAGCTCGTGCACAGACGTGACGAGTCCGGCGCCCTCTCGGGGCATCGCGTGGAGATCCACGATGGACTGCTCCGCCCCGGTGATCACACGCTGAGCGTGGTCCTGCGCTACGTCGGCGAGGGCGGCGAGCTGATCAGCTACCTCCGCGGCTACCGGTTCGCCGTCCGCAGCAGCCACGCCTTCATGGCGCCCCCCGGCCGGCACGTCCGCCTGGAGGTGCGAGCCTTCACGCGGGGCCCGGACGTGCCCTACGAGGACCGCCTCGGCGTCAGCTTTCGCGCCTCCATCGAGGAGCTGCGCTGACGGGTCAGCAGGACCCGCCGAACGGCGCGCAGAAGTTCGTGCCCGGGCAGTCGTGGCAGAACATGCCCGCGCCGCAGCCTCCGTTGCTGCACACGCCGTTGCTGGAGCACTGGCACTGACACCAGGCGGGCGGCGCGGCGACGTTGTAGCAGGTGGCCGAGCCGTTGAGGATCGACTGACAAGACGCGTTCGTGCTGCAGCCTCGGCACGAGTAGCCGCCCGTGCCCGTGTTGGCGCAGCTCAGGCCGATCGCGTTGCAGTTCACTCCGCAGCCGCCGCAGTTCCCGTTGGTGCGGAGGTCACGACAGACGCCGCCGCAGCAGCGGCTCCACGTGCCGCCGCAGCTGGTTCCGTCGGACACGGTGCGCGAGCAGCCGCGGCTCTCCGAGTTGTTCACGTTCGCGCAGCTGCCGCTCCGGCAGAGGCGACGCGTGCGGGTGCGGCTCTGCGTGCCGGTCTGGTCGCAGGCGTTCGAGTAGCCGCCGCAGCTGCCCCAGCCGGAGTAGGTGGTCGAGCCGCAGGTCGTGTCCTCGGTGGTGCGCGCGCAGCTCCGGCTCTCCATCGTGACCTCGGTGGAGCAGACGCCGGCCATGCAGCGGGGCGTGGTGACGGTCCGGCTCTGGGTCCCCGTCTCGTCGCAGGTGCCGGAGAAGCCGCCGCAGCCGCTCCAGCCACCGAAGCTGACGCTGCCGCAGTCCGCGTCGTCGCGGCACTCCTCGCACGCCATGGTCATCTCGTTGCAGAAGGAGGGGCAGGGCGGCTCGCCGTGGTCCTGGCAGGCCCCGTCGCGGCAGCTATCCGCTCCGTTGCACCAGAAGCCGTCGTCGCAGGAGGCCGTGTTGTTGGTGTGCGCGCAGCCGGTCGTCGGATCGCAGCTGTCGTCGGTGCACGGCTCGCCGTCGTCGCAGTCGAGGGCGTCGCCGCCGCACGTCCCGTCCATCTGACAGACGTCGTTCTCCGTGCAGACGGAGCCGTCGTCGCACGACACGTCGAGGCAGTCGCTGTCGGCGCAGTCGATCTGCCCGTCGCAGTCGTCGTCCACTCCGTCGGCGCACGAGGTCTCCGTGCTCGGGCAGCCCGGCCCCGCGTCGACGTCGGGGCGCAGCACGCAGCCGGCTCGGAGGTCACACAGCTCGTTGGCCGCGCACGCGGAGTCGTCGGCGACGGCGAAGCACTCCTCCGCGATGCACATCGGCCGCGCGCACGCGGACTGCGTCGTGCACTCCCCGTCGGAGCTGCAGCCCCCGTCGCCGCAGAACTCGGGCGTCTCCGGGCTGCAGCGGGGATCGACGCAGCGGCCGCCGACGCACGCGCTGAAGGACGGGTCGTCCCCCGCGCCCGGGCAGGTGACGTCGCGACAGGAGTCCGTGATCAGCACCGTCACCGCGTGCGCCTGGGTGAGGCGAACGATCACGGTGCGGGAGATCACCGGCACGTTGAGCATGTCGTAGAGCGTGACCTCGACCGCGAGCGAGCCGGTGGGCACGCCGTCCATCTGCGCGATGCGCACGCCGCTCAGGTAATCCTCACCCGGCAGGGCGAACTCGCGCTCCTCGGCCACCTGGGCCATCGAGCCTTCGGCGTGGCGGACCACGGTGGTGATCCCGGTGAACTGATAGCCGGGCACGAGATCCGTGCGCAGGTCCACGATCAGCGAGGTGTCGTTGCTCGCGCAACCGAGCAGCCAGAGACCCAGAGAGAGCGCGAGGAGACACGGTCGGTACAGCCGCCGCATCTCCAAACGCTAGCACGGGTCAGCCGAGGACCTCGGAGATCCGCTCGGCCGCGCGGGTGGCCATCGCCATGATGGTGATCTGCGGGTTGACGCCGAGGGGGCCGGGGACGGTGCTCCCGTCGACCACGAAGAGCCCCGGCAGGTCGTGCATCTCGTGGTTCAGGTCCACCACGCTCGTCTTCGGGTCCTTGCCCATCTTGCACGTGCCGAGCGGGTGATAGCTGGTGAGCATCAGGTCCGACGCGGACATGTCGAGCTCGCGGAAGCGGCGCCAGTCGTCCATGTCGTCGATCACGTGCATCGGCACGCACACGGGGTGGAGCCGCTTCGCGCCGGCCGCCCACGCCATCTCGCCCGCCAGCACGAAGCCGCGGTGCATGCGCTTCACGTCGGCGCCGGTGAGGTTGTACTTCACGATCGGCAGGCCGCCCGGGCCCGGGTAGACCACGCCGTTTGCCGTGTCGTCGGCGATCAGCACGCCGAACGACGCGATGTGATCGAGGTCCTCGAGCGCCCGCATCAGCCGATCGCCGGTCTGCGGGAAGAGGATGGGCGCGAAGTTGCGGTCCGGCTGCGCGGCGTTGATGAGGATGCCGTCCTTGATGTGCTCCTCGACGAAGTAGCCTTGCGGGATGTGCCGGTGCGCGTCGATCCGCTCCTCCATCAAGGCGCTGAAGCCCGTGGAGGGATGCATCGTCAGGTTGCGCCCGAGCTGACCCGAGGCCCCGCCGAGGCCCTGCTTCATCAAGAACAGGGGCGTGGGGATGGCGCCGCCGCTGAAGATCACGGCGTTCGATCGCACGCGGAGCTGGCGGCCGTGCGCGTCGACCCCGACGATGCCGACCGCGCGCCCGTTCTCGCGAAGGATCTCGGTCGCGCGGAGGCCGGAGAGCACCATCGCGCCCTTCTCGATCGAGGGAGGGATGTAGCTGAGGTTGGTGCTCTTGCGCGCGTCGGTGCGGCAGCCGAAGTCGCAGAAGCCCTCGCCCTGACACCCGGGCGCGTTGCGGAGCATCACGCGGTGCTCCCACCCGAGCGCGTCGCAGCCGCGCGCCATGAGGTCGGCGATCGGCCCCGCCGCCTTCAGGTCGGCCGGCTCGACCGAGAGCGTGCGCTCCACCTTCTCGAAGTGGGGCGTCATCCGCTCGGACTCGAAGGCGTCCGTCCCGAGCTCCTCGCACCAGCGGTCGAGCACCCAGCCGGGGGTGCGGAAGCAGCTGCCCGTGTTGACCGCGGTGGACCCGCCGACGAGCCGCCCCATGAAGATGGCCATCGGCGCGTTGCCGAGGCTGACCGAGCCCCGGTAGAAGTCGAAGTGCGCCTGGACGGAGCTCCCGGTGAACGAGTCGCGGCGGTAGTGGCCGCCCTCCTCCACGAAGACCACCGCGTAGCCGCGGTCGGCCAGCTCCTTGCCGACCACCGCGCCGCCCGCGCCGGTCCCGACGACGACGACCTCGCACTCGATCTCTTCGTCGGCGTCCCACTCGGTGGCCGGGGTGATGCCGGAGAGCCAGCGCGGCTGCTCCAGGTTCTGGACGACGTTGAGCTTGCCGCCCAGCGACCGATAGACCTCGGGCGTGTCGAAGTGCGTGAACTTGAACGCGAAGGCCACCGCGGTCAGCGGACCTCGGAGCACCGGGTCCTGCTCCCACTTCTGGAGCAGGCGCTGCTGCCGCGCGCGGTCGAGCTTGTGGAACCGGCGCCCGGTCGAGAGCACCGCCGCGCGATCCAGCAGACCCATGGCCGCGCGGAACGCCTTGGTGGCCCACGGCGAGACGTGGTCGGTGACCTCCTCGGTCAGCTTCAGGGTCAGCTCGTCGGCCGGGCGAATGCCCGCGCCGCCGGGGATGATCGCCTCGGCGAGCGCGAGGGCGACGCGGCGCTCCTCGGGCAAGGCGCGGGAGTCGGGGTCGGTCGGTCGAAGGTCGAACACGTCTGCGTCCACGTCGACCGATTTCGGCCGACCGGCTCTTTTTGGGACCTTCGCTGCTCCGCGGCAAGTCGGAGCGTGAGCGCACGCCCGTCAGGTCCGCGCGTCGACGGCCGCCTGCAGCGCCTCGAGCCCGGCCGTGAGCTTCGCGAAGAAGGAGGGCTGGTGGGGCACGAGGGTGAAGCGTTCGTGATTCGACCAGAGCTCGCGCAGCGCGCGATCGAGCCGGGCCGCCTCCACGTCGTCCTCGGTGCGCGTGGGGTTGCCGCCCTCGATGCTCATGCCGCCCAGCGCCGCGCTCTCGAAGAAGATCACCGCGTCGTAGCGAGCCAGCTCCGCCTCGAAGCGGGTCCCCATCGCCTCGAAGTAGTCGCCGTCGACGGGCCAGTAGGCCGCGCCGTCGATGGTGCCGCGGTCGCAGACGAGGACGCGATCGGGGTACTCGCTCGCGTAGAGATCCTCGAGGTTGCGCTGCACGTGGAAGATGGCGCGCTGCGCGCAGCGCCTCGACTCGGGCTCGCGCGTGCGCGGGAAGCCGCCCGAGAAGAGCAGCGTCGCGGACTCGGGCACGACCACCACGCGCTCGCCCAGCTCGCGCCGGAAGAGATCGACCGCGGTGCTCTTGCCGCCGCCGGGTCCGCCCGTCACGGCGATCCGGCAGCGCCTCTGGTTGGAGACATGCATGTCGCGGCACCTACGCACCTGGCGCGTAGGCGCTCGCGTCGGTCAGTCGTCCCAGTCGAGGCCGTCGATGGGCGCGGAGGAGGCGAGCGCGGTCGCGAAGTCGCCCGCCGTGCGGTGACGGTCGCGAGGATCGGCGCTGAGCGCGCGATCGATGGCCGCGATGACGTTCGCGGGCAGGTGGGGGCAGAGCTCTCCCAGCGACGGGGGACGCTCACGCACGATCCGGAGGAGCAGCTTGCCCACGTGCTCCTCCTCGAAGAGGGGCCGGCCCGCGAACGCGTGAAAGAGCACCGCGGCGGCCGCCCAGAGGTCCGCGTCCACGCTCACCGGCATGCCGCGGCAGACCTCGGGGCTCATGTACTCGGGGGTACCGAGGATGAGCCCATCGAGGGTCTGGAAGCTGATGGCGGCGTCGGGCCGGGTGAGCTTGGCGATGCCGAAGTCGAGGACCTTGAGCCGGATGCTCCCGGTCGGCGAGGCGGCGAGGAAGAGGTTCTCCGGCTTGATGTCGCGGTGCACGATGTCGCGCGCGTGCGCCGCCGCGAGCGCGCCGAGGAGCTGACGCCCCACCTCGAGGACCTCCCGCGTGCTGAGGTCGGCGAGCATGATGCGGTCGTGCAGCAGGGTCCCCTCGAGCAGCTCCATCACGAGGAAGAGCGCGCCGTCGCGGCCCTCGCCGGCGTCGAGCACCCGCACCACCGCGGAGTGGGCGATGCTGGAGAGGGCGCGGATCTCGCGGCTGAAGCGCGCCACGTGTCCGTTCGAGGTGCGGAGGTACGGGTGCAGGAGCTTGAGCGCGACCCGCTCGCCGCGCTCCGCGTCGAGGGCGGCGTAGACCACGCCGCTCGCGCCCGTGCCGAGGATCGACTGCAGCGTGTAGCGCTCGGCGACCACGGTGCCGACCCGCTCGGTGGGGGTGGCGTCCCGGCGAATGGCGCGGATGTCGCTGCGCGCCGCGGGCTCCACCCACGTGTCGCTCAGCTCCTTGGCCCCGGTGCCATCGCTCATACAGCCTGCCCTCCCCGGCTGCGCAGCCTACGTACAGCGTGGCGCGGACATTCCTCAGCCTTCAAGGTCCGGGCCGAGATACCGTGAGCGACGGAAAACCACACGAATGACGCTGCGGCCCAGACTCCGATCCAGTGTCCGCGCGCGCAGGCACCTGCGTGGCGAGGGATCGCTCGTGGTGCTGCACGAAGGTGAGCGCGCGATGCAGATCGGCGAGCGCGAGTGGAGCGTCGTCCAGGCGATGGACGGCTCGCGCGACGTCGAGGGGATCGCGCTCGCGTCCAGGGTGGCGACGCCGCATGTGCGCGCGTTCGTCGAGGCGCTCGAGGGCCTCGGTCTCCTGGGCGAAGACGCAGAGGACGCGCCGCCGCCAGCGTTCGCGGCCGATCGCCCGGTGCGCGCGCTCCCCGGCTACCGCTTCACCTGCGATGGGCGGGGAGCCTGCTGCGCGACGTTCTCGACCGTGCTCTTCACGCCGCTCGAGGCGGCCCGCGCCCGCGCGGCGGCGCCCGAGGTCGAAGACGGAGGCCACGACGCGGCGCGCGTCTTCACCCCCGCCGAGGGGCTCGACCGCACGCTGCAGGCGGTGGCGATGCGGGACGGAGCTTGCGTCTATCTCGGCGACGACGGCTGCCGCATCCACGCGGCGGCGGGCGCGGAGGCCAAGCCCTTCGGCTGCCGGACCTTCCCCATGCGCTTCGTCGACACGGGGGAGGAGATCCGCGTCGCGCCTCGCCCGGAGTGCGCCTGCGTGTTCGCGCCGGGCGCCGATCCGATCACCGACGCGACCCGCGGGGGCGAGCTCCCGCGCGCGCTGCACGTGCCCACCCTCGGCGTGGTGCGCATGGGCCCCGACGAGGTCACGCCCGGGGAATTCATCGCCTGGTGCGACGCGCGCCGGCCCTCCGCGGACGCCGCCGCCTGGTGCGCGGGCACGGCCGACGCCGTCGCGCGGGAGGGCCGGGCGGCGGAGGATCGAGAGGGAGACCCGGCCCGCCTCCACGCCATCGCGGCGGGGGTCGGCGCGCGCGCCGAGCGCCTCGCGTCGGTGCTCGCGGATCACAGAGGGGACGACGACCCCCTGCGACGGCGCGTCGGCTGGCTCCTCGACGCCGCGCGCCGCGTGGGCCAGGGCCAGCCGCGCCCGGAGGACGAGGCGCTCTACCTGCGCGCCACGCTCTTCGGGGGCTGGCTCGGCGACGCCCCCTCCGTGGAGGACGGGCTGCGTGACCTCGGCGCGCACATCCTGCTCGCCCGCGCGTTCCCACCCGGCGCGCCCCACCCGCTCGCCGTCGTCGAGTCGCTCGCGCGCGGTCATGGCCTCGCGTCGCTCTCTTCGTAGAGCGCGCTTTCGCGGTATGAGTGCGGCATGTCGAGGTCGAGCACGACAGGGGTCAGCCTTCGCGCGGGCACGAGCGCATCGGAGCTGTTCTTTCACGTCCTCGAGCGCGCGCGGGGCGACCACCCGGACGCGTTCGAGGGGCTGCGCTGGCCCGAGAGCGCGCGCGGCTTCAAGCGCGACTACGCCGCGACGCTGATCGCCTTCGAGCGACGGCGCGTCGCGTCGCCGGATCGGGCCGAGATCGCGCGCACCATCGTCGAGGCGAGCGAGGCCTCGATGATCTTCGCGACCGACACGGGTGAGGTCCCCCTCGCGGAGCACGTGCGGCGAGCCGCCCAGCCGCTCCCCACCGAGACCGTGAAGCTCGAGCAGAGCGCGGGGCTGGTCCCCGAGCTGACCTTCCGCGGGGAGCACTACCAGGGCGCGCGCGTGGCGGCCCTGGCGGACGACTGGCTCGAGCGGCGCTGGATGACCGAGAGCGCGCACCGCGGCGTTCGGTGGACGCTGGATCAGGCGATGCGCTCGGCGGAGGGCCACGCGAGCCTCGTGGGGCAGAAGTGCGTGTCGCTGGGCGCGGGGGCCGAGCTGTCACCGACCCGCGCGATGCTCCGCGCGGGCGCCGACGTGCTCTTCATCGACGCCCGGGATCCGAGCGAGGCGCTGCTGAGAGACCCGCGCGTGTCGGGCACGCTGACCTACGTGCCGGGCGGCGCGGACCTGCTGGCCCAGCCGGCCGAGGTCGCCGCGACGATCGCGCGCTTCGCAGGGGACGAGCCCGTGCACATCGGCATGTACGCGTACGCGGGCGGCGCGGCTCAGGAGTGGCGGCTCACCGCGTCGATGAACGCGATCGTGCGCGCCCTGCCGAAGGAGGCGGTCCGGTCGGTCGTCATGCTGATCTCGCCGACCACGCCAGGAACGGTCAGCGCGGCCGACGCGGCGACGGCCGAGAGGCGGCACGGCAGGTGGCTCACGAGGCCCCTCGGGGTCGGGCGCTCCCAGGCCTCGCTCGGCCAGAGCGGAGATCTGCCGAACCGCGTCTCGCACTCCATCGTGAGCCTGCAGGGCGCGAGCTACCAGGCGGCGCAGTACGTCGGGAAGATGATGCCCGCGGAGGTCTTCGCGGTGTTCGGCGTGGACGGGGCGAGCGGCGGCGTGTCCGTCTCGGCTCCGGTCGCTCCGATCACCAAGACCGCGTCGCTGGCGCACCCCTTGTTCGACGCCGGCTTCGAGGGCGCGGAGCTGTTCGGCATCCTGGTCTCGGAGCCGCAGGCCACCCGGGTCATGTGCGCGCTGCTCGCGTTCCACGATCTGCTCAACCCCGAAGCCCCGAGTCGCGCCGGCACGGCCTTGCCGCCAGCCGAGCGCGTCGCGGCGATCATGGGCGAGCAGATCCACGGCGGCGTCTACGCGCAGCCCCACGGCCTCGAGCGCGAGATCATGCTCGCCGCCGTCGCCGGCCTCGCCCGCAAGCCCAGCCTCGTCCCCCCCGCCCTGCGCTTCCTCGTCCGCGGCAAGTGACCGCCCGCCGAGTCCCCAGGGACGGTGTTTACTTGTTGACTTGATACGTATCAAGCCAACAAGTAAACACCGTCCCTGACCCGCGGAGAAAGTGAGCATGGGCTCGGATAACGCCTTCAACGTGTTGTGATCACGGCTAAATCTCTGCTGCATCATACGAGTCGACGATCGGCTGACGTGCCGTATATTGAACTCGATTCAGGAGGGGGACGGATGCTGAAGCGACGAACGGGGGACGAGAACGAGCTGTCGATCGCGATCATCGGGGCCGGGTTCGCCGGGCTCGGCATGGCGATCCGGCTGAAGCAGCGCGGCGTGGACGCGTTCACCGTCTTCGAGGGCGGGAGCGACGTGGGCGGGACCTGGCGCGACAACACCTATCCGGGCTGCGCGTGCGACGTGCCCTCGCACCTCTACTCGTTCTCCTTCGAGCGCAACCCGGACTGGTCCTGCAACTACAGCCCGCAAGAAGAGATCCTCGCCTATCTCCGCTGCTGCGCGGAGAAGTACCGCGTCCGCCCCCACATCCGCTTCGACACGTGGATCGCGAAGGCGAGCTGGATCGAAGAGGAGAAGCGCTGGCGGCTCGAGAGCGGGAGCGGGGACGTGTTCTTCGCGCGCGTGCTGGTGGCGGGCACCGGGCCGCTGCGCACCCCGTCGCTCCCCGACGTGCCGGGGCTCGAGGAGTTCGAGGGCGAGGTCATGCACTCGGCCCGCTGGAACCACGACTACGACTTCGCGGGCAAGCGCGTCGCCGCGGTCGGGACGGGCGCGAGCGCGATCCAGTTCGTGCCCGAGCTGGCGAAGGAGGTCTCGGACCTGCACCTCTTCCAGCGCACGCCGCCGTGGGTGCTGCCCAAGATCGACGGCGCGTTCTCGGACGCGTGGAAGGCGCGCTTCCGCGAGCACCCCTCGCTCACCTTCGGTTTCCGCAACCTCATCTACTGGGCGGCGGAGCTCTTCGGGACCGGCTTCTTCGTCGACCCGCGCGTCAACGAGTGGCGCCAGAAGATGGCCCTCCGCTACATGGCGGAGACGATCGAGGACCCGGCGCTCCGCGCGAAGATCACGCCCGACTACGTCATGGGCTGCAAGCGTGTGCTGTTCTCCAACGACTACTACCCCGCGCTGAACCGCGACAACGTCGAGCTCATCGACCACGGGGTCTCGGAGATCCGCGCGCGCAGCGTGGTCGCTCAGGACGGCACGGAGCGCGAGGTCGACGCGATCGTCTTCGGCACGGGCTTCCGCGTGACCGACTTCCTCACCCCGCTCGAGGTGACGGGGCGCGACGGCCTCGACCTGAACGACGCCTGGCGCGACGGCGCGGAGGCGTACCTCGGCATGACGGTCTCGGGCTTCCCGAACCTCTACATCCTGGTCGGGCCCAACACCGGCCTCGGTCACAACTCGATCGTCTTCATGATCGAGGCGCAGGTGCACTACGTCCTGCGCTGCCTCGAACGCATGGAGGATCGCAAGGTCGGCGCGCTCGAGGTGAAGCCCGCCGCGCTGCGCGCGTTCAACGATCGCGTCCAGGAGCGGCTCTCGAGCGTGGTCTGGAACACGGGCGGCTGCACCAGCTGGTACCTCGACGAGAACGGGAAGAACGTCACCCTCTGGCCCGGCTACACGACGGAGTACTGGCTCCGGACGCGGCGCCCGCGCTGGACGCACTACATCGAGCGGCCCCTCCCCGCGCACGTGGTGGAGCGCGCTCCGGAGCCGCTCTCGGCTTCGATGGCCTGATCCGCTACCGTGCGCGCATGCGCCTGGCCCTGATCGCGCTGTTGCTCCTGGCGTGCGGGGAGACCGGACCCGCGGACGCGGGCGCCGATGGCAGCGCAGCCGACGCGGGCGCTCCGGAGCCGACGCTCACCGTCGTCACGTTCAACACCGGCACCACCGAGGGGCTCGACCACGACGGCGCGCCCGACGACGGATACACCTCGGACCACGCGGCGCGCAGCGACACGTACTACGGCGACGGCCTCGCGTGGCGTCCCGCCGTCGAGGCCGCGCGCGCGTTCTTCGAGCGGGTGGATCCGGACATCGTCGTCTTCCAGGAGATCTTCCACGCCGACGAGTGCGCGGACATCCCGCCCGACGCGCACCCCGACTTCGTCTGTGAGACCTGGAGCCCCGGGGACCCCACGGTCGCCGCCGCGATCCTGCCGCTGGGCTTCCAGGTCGCCTGCCACCCCGGCAAGCCCGACAAGTGCGCGGCCGTGCACCGACGCGTGGGCACCTTCCGCGGGTGCGACGCAGACTTCTGTCTCGAGGGTCTCAGCGGGACGCAGGTCGACGGCTGTGGCCGCGGCGCCCGGGTGGCGCGAGGGCTCGTGGACCTGGTCGAGGGCGGCACGCTCACGGTGGTGAACGTGCACGGCACCAGCGGCGTGACCGCGGACGAGCAGGCCTGTCGGGTCGCGCAGTTCGAGCAGGCCTTCGCGCTCACGGACGGGGAGACCAACCTCGTGATGGGCGACCTCAACACCGACCCCGGCCGCCTCGCGGGCGGCGACCCGAGCGCCGCCCGCGTGCTCGACTTCGTCGGCGACGGCCTGCCCTTTCACTTCGTCACGGACACGGGCCGCCGCGCGACGCCCACCTACGCGGGCCTGTTCAACATCGACCACGTGATCAGCGATCGCCTCGAGGGGCGCTGCGTCGCCGCCGGCATCACCGAGGGCGAGCCGGGCGTGATCGAAGCCGTCTACTTCGACCACGCCCCCATCGTCTGCCGCGTCGGCGCGCGCTGAGCGCGCGTCACTCCCAGGGGTAGAATGCGTTGTCGACGTGGGCGAGCCCCGTGTCGGCGAGGTCCGGGAAGTGGCGCAGGAGCACCGACTTCATCGAGTTCGCCTCTACCCAGATCAGGCCCTCGTTGGTGTACGTGTCGGCGTTGTAGAGCTCCGTGTAGTAGCGGTCCGCCTGGAGCCGGCGCGTGGCCATGAGGGTGAAGACCTGGAAGAGCGTCTCGCCGAAGCCGTAGCAGCTCGGGCGCTGCGCCTCGGCGAAGGTGCCCACCATCAGGTCGAGTCGGTCGATGGTGCCGTAGACCCGCTGCAGGCGGTGCGCGAGGCCACGATCGCCCCCCGTCAGCGTCAGGAAGTCCGGCACCGGAGGCATGCCCAGCATCTGGCGCGCCTGGTTGTAGCGAGGCACGCCGCGCTCGCGATCGCGCAGCACGTCGACGGTGCCCATGTCCATCACGCCGCGCCCCGGGATCTCGATGTCCTGGAGAAAGCGAGGGTAGTTGCCGAGCACGAGCGCGCCCGGGTGACTCGTGCCGAAGGTGTAGAGCATGTCGGTCATGCCGTGACGCTCGACGAGCTGCCGGCCGCCTCCGTCGCGGGTGCGGCCCGTGGGCACGATCTGACGGAGCCGCCCGGAGCGCGCCGAGCGCACCGCGAAGACCTCCGGCAGGAGCGGGTGCATGCGGTAGACCGAGACGAACTCCTCCGTCATCGCGTAGGCCGCGTCGTGGAGATCGCGCCCCGCCGCGTTGCCCACCACGCCGTAGACCACCGGGTTCGGGTAGAGCCCCGGGATCTCCGGGAGCGGCGGACACGCGAAGTGGTTCAGGCCGTACCAGTTCGTGTTCATCGCCACGTCGAGGCTGCTGTTGGGCAGGATGGCGGGCGTCCACTCGAGGGTGTGGATCTTCGCGATCAGCGCCGCGTTGATCAGCCGCGCGGTCTGGAACAGGCGCTCGTCGTCCCAGCTCGGGTAAGTGGCCGCGAGCATGTCGGCGATCGCGTTGTGCTCGAGCGCGAAGATCGTGTGGAGCAGCTCCAGGCCGACCCAGAAGTTCTCGCGCATGCCCGTGTCCGAGTAGCCGCGCGAGCCGACCGGGAGCAGCCCGTCCGCCTGCACGCGGAGCCGGCCGCCGTGGTGCGCGCGGAGCCGATGCGCGGTGGCGTCGTCGCTCCCGTAGATCTGCGAGCCGTCCCACCAGTGCGTGACCTCGTTGGTGAAGGTCGGCGGGAGCGCGTCGTCACGGCCGGCCACGCGCGTCGGGTCGGCGCGGGTCGCGGGCACGATGAGCGTGTCGAGCCCGCGCGTGAAGCGGAGCGGATCCCACCGACTCAGCGGCACCTCGATCACGTCGCGGGTGTGGGGGCGGCCGTGATCGAACCAGTCGTGGATCTGAAACTGGGTCCACGCGCCAGCGAGGTTGTTGAGGAAGGGGACCGGCTGGAAGCGCCCGATCCGGCGTCGAAGGAGCGAGAGCGACACCTTGCGCGGGTTCGGCTCGAGCAGCATCGACGGATCCGCGTGCGCCCCGGCGAGCGGCACGTTGCGTCCGAAGCGTGTGCCGCGCGCGCCCATCAAGGGGTTCAGCGGATCGTTGCAGCTCCCGTCGAGCGTGCGCGCGGCGTAGTCGCCAGGCGGACACATCGGGCTCGGCCGCGCGGGATCCGTCACGAGCGGCACCCCGGTGGCCCCGCCCACGTACATGTCCGTCAGGTTGTAGGTCTCGAGGATGCCGCGCATCAGCGCGAGCTTCGCCAGGCCGCGCTCCCGGCCATCGCGGTACCAGTTGGTCCACGGGCCGGTGAAGAGGTCCGCGGCCAGCGCGGGATCGCTCGCGAGACCGAGCAGCCCGATGAGGTCCGAGGCGAGCACCGTCGCCGGCGGCGGGCCCGACGGCCCGATGCAGACGGGAGGCTGGCCCGTCATGGGATCATCGGGGCAACACAGACCGGTCGTCGCGCTGACCGGCTCGCAGACGAGACCCGGATCGCACACCGGCCCTCCACCCACTCCGCAGTACTGCGCCTGCCCGATGCCCGGCGTCCACAGCAGACACACGAATCCCAGCGCCCCGAACCGGGCGAACCAACCCACGTCGATTTTCATCAGACCCTCCCGCCGCACCGCCCCCAGTGCGCAACCGCACAGGCAGAGTGCCCCACCTCGGGACGCTGTGCAACTTTCGGACATCCAATCTCGGGCGCTCCAGGCTGGGGGACGCGGTGACCCGATCGACGAAACCGAATAGAGTCGGGGGTATGCGCTTCCTGCACACGATGCTTCGCGTCCAGGACCTCGACGCCGCGCTCGACTTCTACGTGGAGAAGCTCGGGCTCCGAGAGGTGCGCCGGCGAGACAGCGAGGGGGGCCGCTTCACCCTCGTGTTCCTGAGCACCGGCGAGGACGAGGCCGAGATCGAGCTGACGTACAACTGGGATCCCGAGGAGACGTTCACCGGCGGCCGCTACTTCGGTCACCTCGCCTTCTCGGTCGACGACATCTACGCGACCTGCCAGCGGCTCATGGACGCCGGCGTCACGATCAACCGGCCGCCTCGCGACGGACGCATGGCGTTCGTCCGCTCCCCCGACCTGCACTCGGTGGAGCTGCTCCAGCGCGGCGACGCGCTCCCCCCGCGGGAGCCCTGGGCCAGCATGCCGAACACGGGGGAATGGTGAGCACGGATCTGAGAGAGACGAGCGCCGCGCAGCCGTTCGACTGGGCGGAGATCGAGGCCGAGGCGGTGGCGCACTTCAAGGCGCTGCTCCGCATCGACACCACCAACCCGCCAGGGAACGAGCGGCCGGCCGCGGACTACATCGCGAAGGTGCTGAAGAAGGAGGGCATCGACTTCGACATCGTCGAGTCCAAGCCCACGCGCGCCAGCCTCGTCGCGCGCCTGCGTGGGAGCGGCAAGAAGGGGCCCTTGCTCCTGAACGGGCACCTGGACGTGGTGCCCGCCGACCCGGACTTCTGGACGCACCCGCCCTTCGAGGCGAAGGAGGCCGACGGCTGCATCTGGGGCCGCGGCGCGATCGACATGAAGAACATGGTGACGATGGGCCTGATGGCGCTCATCCTCGCCAAGCGGACCGGCGTCCGGCTCGAGCGCGACCTGATCTTCGCCGCGGTCGCGGACGAGGAGGCGGGCAGCCACGAGGGCGCGCTCTACCTCGTCGAGGAGCACCCGGAGAAGGTGCGCGCCGAGTACGTGCTGAACGAAGTGGGCGGCCACACGCTCTTCATGGGAGACAACCGGTTTTACCCCATCCAGGTCTCCGAGAAGGGCATCTGCTGGTTCGAGATGACGGTCGAGGGCGAGCCGGGGCACGGCTCGATGCCGCGCCCCGACAACTCGGTCGTGCGGCTCGGGCGAGCCCTCGCGCGCCTCGGTGAAGCGCGCCTGCCGCAGCACAACCTGCCGGTCGTGGAGAGCTTCCTCCGCACCCTCGCGGCGGGCTCCCCGTTCCCGAACAAGGCCGTGCTCCCCTTGCTCCTGCAGCCCCGCTTCGCCTCGACGCTCCTGTCGCTCCTCGAGAAGCACGAGCTGGAGAAGGCGATCGGGATCAACGCGATGCTCCGCAACACCGCGTCTCCGACCATGATGGAGGCGGGCAAGAAGGTGAACGTCATCCCCTCGAGCGCGAAGGCGCGGGTCGACGGGCGCATCCTGCCGGGCCAGTCGCTCGAGCAGTTCCTCGCCGAGGTCCAGCGCGTGGTGGGGCCCGAGGTGAAGATCAACGTCATCGATCATCACGAGGGCACGACCTTCGACGCTGACACCCCGCTCTACGACACGATCTGCCAGGTGCTCGACGAGCGGGACCCGGGCGGCACCCCCGTGCCGTACATGATCCCCGGGTTCACCGACTCGTTCGCGTACGCGCGGCTCGGGGCCACCTGCTACGGCTTCTCACCGGTGAAGCTCGGCCCGGACCTCAACTTCACGCGCATGTACCACGGCCACGACGAGCGCATCCCCGTGGACGGCTTCAAGTGGGGGCTGCGCACGCTCTGGGACGTGGTCCACCGCTTCGTGACCTGATGATCTGGCAGGCGGCTCAGGCGCGCGTGGCTCGGGCGCGCGGGGCCTGGAAGACGCCGCTCTGCTCGACGCTGAAGGACCGCTCCGGCGGCCGCGCCCGCAAGAGGCCCCGCTCCCGCAGGTCCGCGGCCGTCATGAGGTCGGCGGCGCGGCCGTCGTCCTCGCCGCGGGTGACGAGGAGGTGGGCCAGCTCGATCAGCTCGGTCGGCCGCGCGAGCGCCGGGTCGAGCGCGAGGTCGTGCAGACGCCGCTCTCGCGCGCGCTCTCGGGCCACGGTCCGCTCGAGCTGCGCGCGCAGGTCGCCGAGCGCGGGGCGCTCCACCATGGCCTGCGCCTCCGCGACCAGGTCCAGCGCCTCCCGCGAGGCCGCGCCGAGCTCGTGCAGCACCACCTCGGCCGCGTCGCGATAGACCAGCAGCGCGAGGGCCACCAGGACGTCGGGCGCGCGCTCGTCGAAGCACGCGAGGTGGTCCCGCAGGAGATCGATGACGTCCGGCCGGAGCCCATCATCCGTCAGGCCGCGCGCGACGAGGGGACGCAGCGCGGCGGGAAGTCGGTCGAGCTCGAGGGCGGCGTCCATGGACCTTCGTACCGTGGGCGGCTGGCGGATCTTCCCTCGGCACACCGGCCCGTTCCGTCCGCGCTGGAATGGGGACGATCGCGGCGCTCTTTCGCGTGCAAAAACGCCCCGACCGAGCGATTGGCCCGGATGATGGTTGACGGGGATGGGTCGGGTCATGGAATTCTGCGGTCGCATGACCGACTCCCAACATCCCACCGTGGCCGGCTTCTCGTTCGCCGCCATGCACTGCGGCATCAAGAGCAACGGGGCGCTCGACCTCGGGCTCATCGTCGCCGACGACGCGGTCTCCGTGGCCGGCATGTTCACCAAGAACCGCGTGAAGGCCGCGCCCGTCGAGCTGTCGATGCAGCGGGTCGAGCGGGGGCGCGCCCAGGCCATCGTGGTCAACAGCGGCAACGCCAACGCCTGCACGGGCAAGAAGGGCAAGGAGGACGCCCGGGTCATCACCTCGATCGTGGCCGACGAGCTGGGCGTGGCCGACGACATGGTGCTCATGGCGTCCACCGGGATCATCGGTCACCCGCTCCCCTCGGAGCGCATCGAGGCGGTCCTGCCCGAGCTGCTCAAGTCGGCGACGCCCGACCAGATCGATCCGTTCGCGCGGGCGATCATGACCACCGATCGCTGGCCGAAGGTCTCGTCGATCAAGTTCCCCATCGGGCACGACCAGGAGGTCACCGTGCTCGGGATCGCCAAGGGCGCGGGCATGATCCACCCGGACATGGCCACCACCCTCGCGTTCGTCCTGACCGACGCCCCGATGCACAGCTCGTTCTTGAGCCGCGCGCTCAACACGGCCGTCGATCGCACCTTCAACCAGCTGACGGTCGATGGGTGCACGAGCACCAACGACTCCATCTTCGCGATGAGCTCCAACAAGGTGCAGTCGGAGCCGCTCCGGGGCAGCGACCGCGACGCGCGGCGCTTCATCGACGCCCTGGTCGACGTGCTCGGCGAGCTCGGCCGGCGCATCGTGCAAGACGGCGAGGGCGCCAAGCACGTCGTCAGCCTCGAGGTCATCGGCGCGCCGAGCGAGGACGCGGCGCGCAAGGTCGGCGAGGCCATCGCCACGAGCCTGCTCGTCAAGGCGGCCGTCTACGGTCGAGACCCGAACTGGGGCCGCATCATGGCCGCGGCGGGCACGGCCGGGGTCGCCTTCGATCCCAGCAAGGTCGACATCAAGATCGGCAAGGTCACCGTCTGCAAGAAGGGCATGGGCGTGGGCCGCGACGCGGAGGAAGACGCGCGCCGCGCGATGAACGACCCGAGCTACCGCATCACGGTCAAGCTCGGCCCCGGCAAGGCGAAGAGCACCTACACGTTCTGCGACATCGGCGAGGACTACCTCCGCCTCAACGCCGCCTACCGCACCTGAGCGGAGCGGCCGGCCCCCCGAGCGGCAGGGGTTCCTCGAAGATGCATCACGTCTCCTCTTCACCCCCACCCCCTCCGCCGATCGACGGCGCTCCGTCCTGAGGCGCATGCCGGAGCGCATGCCGGAGCGCGCTCGCTGCGCCGCGCACCCCGACGTCCCGGCAGCAGACACCTGCGCGCGCTGCGGCGACTACTACTGCCGCGGCTGCGCCGATCCCCGACACGACGCCGTCTGCATCCGCTGCGGCGACCGGCTCCCGAGCGGCATCGCCTGGGAGGACCCCCGCCACGGCGTGTGGCCCTGGCGCTGGCTGAAGACGCTGTGGCACGTGATCTGGAAGCCGAAGGTCGCGTTCCCGGGCCCCGCGCGCTTCGTGCCCGCGCTCGGCTTCGCGGCGATCTGCGGCGCGCTGATAGGGGTGATGCTCCTCGTGATGGGCGCCGCGCTCCTCGCGCCCGCGGACAGCGTGCTGCGACAGCAGCTCGGCGGGGAGCCGAAGAGCGTGCTCTGGCTGGGCGCGGCCCTGGCCGTGCTGCTCCCGATGGCGGCGTCCGTCGTCTGGAGCGGCCTCCTCGCGATGTCGTTCGCGGTCGGGCTCGCCAGCGTGGGGCGCACGCGGGGGGTCATGCGTTTCGCGCTCCGCGCGTGCGGGTACGCGCAGGCGATCACGCTGCTCGCCGTCCTGCTCCCCTTCGGCTTCGCCCTGAGCGCGCAGCTCGTGGCCGACAGCCGCCTGCTCTTCCGACTCGCGCACGCGAGCTGGATCGTGAGCAGCCTGGCGTGGCCGCTGCTGAGCGGGCGGGTCTGCTTCCACGCCGGGCGCGGGGTGGGGCTCGACTCCGGGCGCGCCGCCCTGGCCGCGCTCGGCGCCACGCTCGCCTGCGTGCCCGTGGCGGCGTGGGTGACGGAACAGCAGCTGGATCTGCTGGCCCATCCCCTGACGTTCGGACCGTGAAGGAGGGCGCGTGAATCGATGGGACGTTGCCAGCGTCGATCTCCGGGACCACGTTCCCTCCGGGACACAACCATGACCGTCAGACGCATCGGACTGCTCTTCTTCGCGCTCCTCGCGCTGCCCCTGGTCGCGCAGGCGCAGAATCAGGTGCCGGACTGCGTGACCGTCACGCACTCGGCGCGCTGGGGCGCGGCGGGCTACGACCACCGCGTGCGCGTGGCCAACGGGTGCGAGAACCCGGTGCGCTGCACCGTGGCCACGAACGTCAACCCGGACCCCTCGACCATTCGCGTCGAGCCCGGGCAGTCCGAAGAGGTCCTCACCTGGCGCGACTCTCCGGCCCGTGAGTTCACCCCGCGCGTGAGCTGCGAAGAGCTCTAGAGCTCAGCCGGCGTCGCTCGAGGCGCTCTCTTCGATGGTGCGACGCACCACGCGGTCGAGGTCGCGGCGCGCGCTCTGTTCCGCCGCCGCCGTGTCGGGGTTGCCCTCCGCCACCGCGCGCGCGGACTCGGCCAGCGCCTCGGCGCAGGCGGCCACCGTGAAGAGGAACGCGCCCTGCGCGGGATCGCTGGCGGCGGCCATCACGTCGAGTCGGGGCGGCCCCTCGGGTGACGAGAGCGCGGCTTGCGCGCCCACCCCGAGGTAGGCCCCGCGGGCGCGCGCCTGCTCGAGCCGCACGCCCTCCCGCTGCGCTTCGCCTGCGATGAGCCCCTCCGCCGCCCGCGCCACCAGCGCCGCCGCGCGCGACGCCTCGGCGCTCCCCGGCTCGGCCGCGCTCCGGTACCCGCCGCGTCCGAACCCCGACACCGCCACCTGCTCGCAGGCCTCCGCCGCCTCGAGCAGCTCCACCGCCGAGCCGCCTCCGACCGCCAGCTCGAGCGCGTGGACCACGGGCTCGGGCGCCTCCGTGAAGGTGTCGACCGCGGTCAGCACCGCCGCGGCCGCCGCCTCGACGAGGACCTCGATGGGCGTGCCGCCGCAGGCCGCCACCCAGAGCCGATGGTCGCCGCGGGTGAGCGTGGCCCACACCGCGTCGAACTCGAGCGCTGCGTCGCGGGCCCACACCACTAGATCGTCGGGCGCGTCCACGCGCTCCAGCAGCTCGTGCAGCTCCATGCCGCGCAGTATCGGTCAATCGAGCGCGAAGCGGCGCAGCTTCTTCCAGAGCGTGGAGCGCGAGACCCCGAGCAGCTCCGCGGCCTTGCTCTTGTTGCCGGCCGTGTGGCTCAGCGTCGCCTCGATGTGCCGACGCTCCGCCTCGTCGCACGCCTCGCGCGCGACCTCCTCGAGGCGACGCGGCACGAAGGCGCGCCCCGAGCGCAGCGCCTCCGGGGGCAGAGAGCTCACGAGCGGCCCCTCGGACCGCCCGAGGATGCCCAGCGCGTCCACGTCGCGAGGCGTGACCTCGGCGCCGTCCACCAGCAGCGCCATCCGCTCGACCACGTTGCGGAGCTCGCGCACGTTGCCGGGCCAGGGGTGCTCCACCAGCGCCTCGAGCGCGGCGGGAGAGAATCGCACCGGGCCTCGCCCCGTCTGGCGGCGCACGTCCGAGAGGATGGCCTTGGCCAGCGCGGGGATGTCCTCTCGACGCTCCCGGAGCGAGGGGACGCGGATGACCACGGAGGCGAGGCGATAGAAGAGATCGGCCCGCATGCGCCCCGCCTTCACCTCGGCTTCGGGGTCGCGGTTGGTCGCGGCGACGATCCGCACGTCGCTGTGCACCTCGCGCCTCGCGCCGACCGGGTAGTAGCGGTGCGTCTCGATGACGCGCAGCAGCTTCGCCTGCAGCTCCGTCCGGAGCTCCGCGATCTCGTCGAGCAGCAGCGTGCCCCCGTCCGCGGCGGCGAAGAACCCGCTGCGGTCGCTGCGGGCGTCGGTGAACGCGCCGCGTACGGCCCCGAAGAGCTCGGCCTCGATCATCGTGTCGGGGATGGCGGCGACGTTGATGCGCACGAACGGGCCGCGCGCGCGCGACGACTGGCGGTGCAGATACGCGGCGACGATCTCCTTGCCCACCCCGCTCTCGCCGACGACGAGCACGGCCGAGTCGCTCCCCGCGGTGCGACGCGCGAGCTCGAGGGTGGCGCGCATCGTCTCCGACTGCGCGGTGCCGGCGGGGTCCGGGTCGTCCTGCACGGTGCGCTGCAGGAAGTCGACGCGGCGCCGGAGCCGCGTCGTCTCCACCACGCGGTCCAGCACGTGCTCGAGCGCCTTCATCGTCAGCGGCTTGTTGACGTAGTCCGCCGCGCCGGCGCGCATCGCGTCGACGGCCGTGGTCACGTCCGTGTCTCCCGTGACCACGATGACCGGGGGCGCGTCCTCGCCGGCCAGCCGACGGAGGAGATCGAGCCCGCTCATCCCAGGGAGGTGGAGGTCCGTCACCACCACGTCGACCATCTCACGGCCCAGCGCCTCGACCGCGTCCTCGGCCGAGGGGACATGCGAGACCTGGTGCCCACCGCGCGACAGATATTGCTCCATCATGCGCGACTCGAAGGGATCGTCTTCGACGATGAGTACGGAGGGCACCGCGTCGATCCTATCAGCGGCGCCTCCCGGCGGGTGTCCTGACTTCACCCCTCATGTCGCTGCTGCAGGCGGCCCGGTTCTCGGTTCGGGGCGACGAGGAAATGCTTCAGCGTCTTCGAGGAGTCACGGGCCGAGAGACCCGTCGTTCCGCCCGAGAAACGAGGAGCGAGGCTCTTCAACGGACTGCTACCCTCTCCCGATGACCCCGAGCCAGCGCGACGCGGTCCTGGCGGCGCTGCCCGACGCGGCGCGCGCCAGCCGCTACACGAGCAGCGTGGCGAGCCTGATCGTCGAGCACGATGGCGTCTTGATCGACGCGGCGGTCTCCCTCGGGGAGCCGCCGGAGGTGTGGCAGCGACCGCTCCCGCACGACGACCCGGATCAGCTCCAGCGATGGCTCGAGATGGTGGAGCGCCGCCGCGGTCAGCTGGCGCACGACCTGAGCGGCCCCGCCACCGGGGTGATGGCCGCGCTCGAGACGGTGCTCGAGTTCGAGCCCATCCCCGAGTCGAGCCGACGGCTCCTGACCGAGGCCCGCTCGGGCATGCTGCGGCTGACGCGGCTCCTCGACGACCGGAGCGGGCTCGTCAACATGCGCAGCAACGCCGTGGCCGCCCCGCTCGTCTCGTTGGTGGAGCACTGGTGCCGGAACCTGGTGGAGGCGTACGACCCGGACCGAGAGCGGTTCCGCGCCCGAGTGGTCGCCTCGATGGACGAGGCCCGCGTCGACGCCGCGCTCGCGCAGGGCGCCCTGTCGGTGATGTTCGCCAACGCGTGGAAGTTCCGGCACGGGCAGACCGCGGAGCTCGAGGTCCGGGCCGACGTGGTGGACGGCCGGCTGAGCCTCGAGGTCACCAACGACGGCCGAAGTATCGATGAAGACACGTGCCGGCGCGCGGGAGAGCTCGGCTTCTCGCAGAGGGCCAACGGCGTGGGCTGCGGGCTCTTTCTGCTGCGGTGGGCGTCGCGAGGCCCGCGGCCGGGTGTCGTGATCATCGGGCCGTCCCGAGACGGTACGCGCGCTGCGATGTTTCTCCCGCCGAACACTGGCACTCCACCTGGCCCCCCATTGCGGTGACAGGTGTTCACATTGCGAAACACTGTTCGCCCGGGTGAACACTCGATGTTCGGACCGAGAAACGAGCGTCGTAAAAAGCCCAGTGATTTCGTCGCGCCCGCGTCGGCCCAGGGATTGCTCTATCACTGGGCGAATGGCTTCACGTGCGCTCGCTTCTGGCTCTTCGGCTCCGTCCGCCGCGTTGATCGTGGAGGAGGTGCTGGCCACGGTGCTCTCGCCCGAGCGACGGGGTGAGCTCCTCGGCGAGGCGCTCGGCATGGCGGCGCTGCCCGCCATTCCGGACGGCGCGGGATCGCTGCGGGTGTTCGTGGAGGGCGCGCTCTTCTCGACCCTCGCCCGGCACCTCGAGGTATCAGACGCGCTCGAGCTCGTGGGGCAGATCCGGTCCGCGCTCGAGCTCGCCCTGGACTGCATGGAGGAGGAGCGTCCGATCTCGGACATCCACACGCGCATGTCGTTGCCGGCCGGCCCGCAGCGGGTGCTCGTGGTCAGCCAGGCGTCGCTCGTGGTGTTCCTGCTCCAAGACGTGGTGGGAGACGCGGTCGACGTGCTGCCCGTGTCCGACACGCCCGCGCTCCGGGACCGGCTGCGGCGCATGGCCGGTCAGAGCCTGCTCGTGGTGGTCGACCGGAAGCACCCCTGCGTGGGCCCGGGCGTCTGCAACCTGCTCCGCACCGAGCTCGGTCCCGACAGCACGGTGATCTGGTGGGGAGCGCACGGCGCCGAGCGGGAGGACATCACGCGCCGCCTGCGCGGCGGGCCCCAGGCGATCACCTGCGAGTTCGACCTGCGCCTGAGCGACCTCGGTGAGCTCTGCCAGCGGCTCCTCCAGCCGGCGGACTGACCTCCTCGCGCTGGCGGGGATACCCGACGACCGCGGCGCCGTGCTAGCACGGAGGCGTGGCGGATCCGATCGCGCTCGTGGTGCTCGTCAGCGGGCGCGGCTCGAACCTGCACGCCATCGCGGAGGCGATCGACGCGGGCGCCTGTCACGCGCGGATCGCGGCGGTGATCTCGGATCGCGGGCCCGACCGGTGCGAGGCGCTCAGCTGGGCGACGGGGCGCGGGATCACGACCGCGACCGTGCCCCCCAAGGCCCACGCGGACCGGACGGCGTGGGACGCGGCGCTGGCCGAGGAGGTGGCCGCGCACGCGCCAGACCTGGTCGTGCTCGCGGGCTTCATGAAGATCGTCGGGCCCGCGTTCCTCCAGCGCTTCGGCGGGCGGACGCTGAACGTGCACCCCTCGCTCTTGCCCGCGTTCCCGGGCCTGCGCGCGCCCGAGCAGGCGATCGCGGCCGGCGTGCGGATCAGCGGCTGCACGGTGCACCTGGTCGACGCGGGGGTCGACACGGGGCCCATCCTCGCCCAGGCCGCGGTGCCCGTCCGCCCCGACGACGACGCGGCCCGGCTCCACGCGCGCATCCAGCGACACGAGCACCGCCTGCTCCCGCGGGTGGTGCACTGGCTCGGCACGGGCGAGCTCTCGCTCGAGCGCGGGATCGCCCCCGAGGCCGACGGCGTCCTCTACTCCCCGTCGGTCTGACGAGCCGCGTCGCGCCGACTGGGCACACGCTCGTTTGCCCGATCGAGCAAGTGTTGCGTGACCCCGGTCGCGTCGCCGAGGCTCGCGCACGTCGGCCATATACATCAACGATTTCAACAACTCATGGCGCCGGAGCGGGCGTGACGGCGGGGTGGCGCGGCCCTTGCGCAATGGCGGGGTGTGTCGCGTCGAAGGGACGCGGCCCGCGCAACCTCAGGAGAACCGTCATGAACTTCAACCTCGATCAGCTCGCCGCCGCCGCCACCGCCCCCGACACCGAGGAGGGCACCCTCGACATGCCCAAGGCGATCATGGGCGCCCTCGCCGGGGCGCTCGTGGTGGGCCTCATCTACGGCGTCGTCGGGCGCTTCGTCGCCGAGTTCAGCTATCTCGCCATCCTCATCGGCACCGCGAGCGGCCTCGCGGCGGTCCGCCTCGGCGGCAAGGCCAACCGCACGGCGGGCGTGGTCGCCGCCGTCGCCTCGCTCGTGATGGTCCTCGCGGCCAAGATCCTCGTCGGCGCCCCCGAGGGCGTCAGCTGGGTCGGCTACCACACCACGCTCTTCGACATCATCTTCTGCTACATCGCCAACCCCGTTGCGGCCTTCGTCGCCGGCGGCACCGGCGCGGGGCGTGGCCTGCTGCAGCGCCTGCCCTTCTGAGCCGCCTGCCCTCTGAACCGAACTCCTTCTTTGCGCGGCCGGTCGGGGTCTCGCGTTCACAATGGTGTGAATCGGGGCCTCGACCGGACACTTCTCTCGGGCTCGCGCAAGGAAGCCGCGGGGACCTCGCCATCGGCCATCGCGCCGATCGCCGGGTCCCCGCTTCTTTTCATTCATAGCTCTTCTTGATGCCGTACGACTTGATCTTGTGCACCATGGTCCGGAGCGGCATGCGGAGCAGCTTCGCCGCCTGCGTCTGGTTGCCCCCGGTGCGGGCCAGGGCGTCGAGGATCAGCTTCGTCTCGTAGGCGCGCACGCGCTCCTTGAAGTCGGCGTCGCTCTCACCCGGAGTGGGGTGCGCGCCCGGGGCGGCCGCGCCGAGCCCCGATCGGATGGCGGTCAGCCGCTCGGGCAGATCGTCCGGCGTGATCACGTCGCCCTGGCTCACCACGACGGCCCGCTCGATCACGTTCCGGAGCTCCCGCACGTTGCCCGGCCAGCTGTGCGTCGTCAGCAGCGACCACGCCGCCGGATCGAGGCGCCGCGCCCGTCCGTCGGCGGCCCGGCTCGCCTCCTCGAGGAAGCGCGTCGTCAGGGCCTGCAGGTCTTCGGGCCGCTCCCGCAGCGGGGGCACCGAGAGGCGCATCGTCTCGAGCCGGAAGAGGAGGTCCTGACGGAACGTGCCCTCGCGCACCATCTGCTCGAGGTCCCGGTGGGTCGCGGCCAGGATGCGCACGTCGACCACGATCTCCTCGGTGCCGCCCACGCGCACCACGCGCTGCGTCTCGAGCGCGCGCAGCAGCGCCGCCTGCGCGGGGGCCCCCAGCTCGCCCACCTCGTCGAGGAAGAGGGTCCCCCCGCTCGCCTGCTCGAAAAGGCCGGGGACCGCGCGATCGGCCCCGGTGAAGGCGCCCTTCTCGTGCCCGAAGAGCGTGGCCTGCAGCAGGGTCAGCGGCATCGCGCCGCAGTTGACGCTGCGCAGCGGCCCCTTCGCGCGCGGGCTCGAGCCGTGAATGGCCCGGGCCACGACCTCCTTGCCGCTCCCGGTCTCGCCCTGAATCAGCACGGGGATCTGCGAGGCGGCGACCCGCTCGATGAGAGCGTGCAGCGCGTGCATCTTGGGGCTCGCCCAGACGGGCGCGGCGGTCACCGATCCGGCCTCTGCGTCCCCGTCGATCACCACGCGGCGCTCGGCGCGGGCCTGCCGCGCGAGGCCCCGGGCGCGGTCGACCAGCGTCTCGGTCGCGCCCGCGTGCAACGCCACGCCGGCCACCAGCGTCGGCTCGCCCAGCCGTCGGCCCTCCACGAGCGCCGAGGCGACGGTGCGCGCGCGGGACAGGTCGGTCTCCGGCAAGAGCACCAGCGCGGCCGTCTCGCCCCAGAGGGTGACGCGGTCGACCGGCCGGAGCGTGCCGCGGCAGCGCGGGACCCAGTGGCTCACGTGGGCGTGCTCGCCGCCGAGCGCGCGCACGAAGACCAGGGCGAGCGAGCGGCCGAAGGTCCGGGCCCGGACGCGCTCGTCTTCGACGTGGTGCACGAAGCGCTCGTAGCTCTCCGTGCCCGAGACCAGCGGCGCGCTGGCCGACGCGAGGCTGAACGAGACCGTGACGCTCCCGAGGGACACCGCCTCGCCCGGAGCCAGCGTCGCGACATCGATGCGCGCGCCGCCGAGGTGGGTGCCGTTCGTGGAGCCGAGGTCCTCGACCTTCAGCCCGGCCGGGATCCGCGTGAAGCGGGCGTGTCGCCGCGAGAGGCTGGGGTCCTCGACGACCACGTCGGCCGGCGCCGCGCGCCCGACCACGAGCGAGCCACCGTCCGCGATGGGCACGCTCTTGACCGCCTCGCCGTGATGCACGACGAGCGCCGCCCGCGGGCCGGTCGCCTGGCGCGCGCGCTCCACCGTGTCCTGCGACAGGGTCGTGTTGTCGTCCTCGCGGGTCAGACGGTGATCCTGGTCGGGCGAGGGCGTCCGCGTCAACGCGTGCCATGATCGGCGACGGTGCTCGACCTCGTCGGAACGCGCGTCGATCGGTACGACGTGCTCTCGCAGCTCGGACAGGGAGGCTTCGGCGCCGTGTACCGCGCGCGGCACGCGGTGGTGGGGAACGAGGTCGCCCTCAAGGTGCTCTGGCCCGACCACGCCGACGACCCCCGCAAGGTCGAGCGCTTCGTGCGGGAGGCCCGCGCCGCCGCCTCCCTCGGACACCCGAACATCGTCCGGGTCCTGGACGCGGGGACGACGGACGGCCTGACGTTCCTCGCGATGGAGCTTCTCCCGGGCCGGGATCTGGAGAGCGCGATCGAGGCCCGCGGCCCTCTCCCCGTGCGCGAGTCGGTCGCGATCCTCCGGCAGGTGCTCGACGCGCTGCAGGCCGCGCACGGGCGCGGGATCGTGCACCGGGACCTCAAGCCGGCGAACGTGTTCCTGGTCGGCGACCGCGACGCGACGCAGGTGAGGCTCCTGGACTTCGGCATCAGCAAGATGCAGCACGAGTCGAAGCTCACCGACTCGGGCATGATCCTGGGCACGCCGGCCTTCATGGCGCCCGAGCAGGTGGAGGGGCGGGCGGACGCGCGGGCGGACGTCTTCGCGGCGGGCGCGATGCTCTACGCCATGCTGGCCGGGCGGCCGCCGTTCTCGGGCACCGGCTTCGAGGTGCTGACCCGACGCATGGCGGGCGAGCGCGAGCAGCCGCTGGGCGAGCTGGTGCCGGGGCTGCCGCCGTGGATCCTGGCCGCCGTGCGGCGCGCGATGGCGCCCGATCCCGACGCCCGCTTCTCGAGCGCGACGGCGATGCGTGAGGCCCTCGAGGGGCGCCTCGACGCGGCCGGCGGGGTGGCGACCCTTCCCGCCCACGCCTCGATGCCCCCGCGCGTCCGACCTCGCCGAGGCGCGTGGATCGGGGTCGGCCTGCTCGCGGTGCTCTTCTCGCTCGGCCTGGGCGTGCTCGGCGTCCTTGGCGTCGCCCTGTGGAGGCGGGCGCCCGAGCCCGAGCCCGCGGCGGAGGCACTCTCGCCGGTCGCCGCCGAGCCTGTGCCGAATGTGATACCGGTGGTGCCGGTGTCGGTCCCCGCGCCGACCCTGTCCGGGGACACCGCGACGTCCGGCGCGGAGGACGAGGTCGCTCCACCCGAGACGCGCTCCGAGCGGCTTCGGCCCGGCAACCCGCGCGGCGTCGCCTACACCTTCGTCCGCTTCGTCAGCCGCGCGCCGCGCTCCACCCTGCTCGCGGCGCTCAACCGCGCGAGGCCCGCCGTGTCGGCCTGTCACCGCGGGCGACGCGACGCGGTCAGCGTCTCCCTCGTGGCCACGCTCGGCGGTGAGATCTCCATCGCGCAGCCCCACGCGACCCGCCACTCCTCGGACCTCGGGGTCGCCCGTTGCGTCGCAGAGGCGATACGCGGCGCGGGCCCTCTCCGGCTGGGACCGCAGCAGACGGTGATCGCGGATCTCGACGTGGTGGTCCCCGCGCCCTGACCTTCGTGTGCCACTTGCGGGCCGCCGCTCGGGACCTCGTGTACGATCCGAGGCCGGTGAGCCAACTGCCAAAGAAGGGCGGCGACACGGAGACCGACCTCCCGGTCGGGAGCCGGGTCGGACCGCGCAGCGACCCCGGAGAGCTGGGGAGCGGCGGGCTGGTGTCCAGGCTCACGGAGGGGCTCGCGGACCGCTATGGGCCGCCGCTCGCGGTGGCTCATGGCGGCATGGGCGTCGTGGAGACCGTCCAGGACAAGCCGCTGGCCCGCGTGCTCGCGCGGAAGGTCATACACGAGGAGCTCCGTGACCAGCGGGACGTGGTGGAGATGTTCCTCCGCGAGGCGCGCATCACCGGGCAGCTCGATCACCCGAACGTGGTGCCCGTGCACGACCTGGGCGTGAGCGACGACGGGGGGCTCTTCTTCACGATGAAGCTCGTCACCGGCCGCACGCTCCGTGACTGGATCACCGAGCTGCCGGCCGACGGCCCGGTCGAGCGGTCCGAGCTGCTCGACCTGCTCGACGTGGTGCTCCGGGTCTGCGACGCGCTCGCCTTCGCGCACAGCCGCGGCGTGCTCCACTGCGACATCAAGCCCGCCAACGTCATGGTCGGGGAGTTCGGCCAGGTCTACCTGATGGACTGGGGCGTGGCGCGCTGGATCGAAGAGGAGGCCCTCCGTGTCGCCTCCAACGAGGACGACGACGAGCGCGTCATCGGCACGACCGGGCTCATGCCCCCCGAGCAGGCGCGCGGGGCCCCGCTCGACGAGCGCGCCGACGTCTTCGCGGTGGGCGCGCTGCTCTACAACATCCTGACGCGCCGCCCTCCTTTCAGGGGGGAGACGGGCGTGCAGGCGCTCACGGCCGCGCTCCTCTGCCGCTTCCCGACGCCGGAGGAGCTGATGGGGCCAGGCGTCGTGCCCCCTGCGCTCTCCCGCGTGATCCTGCGCGCGATGTCGAAGGACCCCGAAGACCGCTACCCTTCGGTCATCGAGCTCAAGGCCGACCTGCAGCGCTTCGTCCGGGGTGGCGAGTCCTTCGAGGCGAAGGTCTTCGAGCCTGGCGAGATCGTGGTCAACGAAGGCGACCCCGGGGACGAGGCCTACATCATCGAGAGCGGCCGCTGCGAGGTGCTGCGCGGCGCCGAGTCCATCCGCGTGATGGGGGCCGGCGAGGTGTTCGGCGAGATGGCCATCCTCTCCAGCGGGGTTCGCACCGCCACCGTCCGCGCCATCGAGCGATCGGTGCTGCGGCGCGTCTCGGGCAAGGCCCTGCTCGACGAGCTCGACGAGATGAAGCCGTGGATGGGCGCGCTCGTGCGCCGGCTCGCCGAGCGATTCCGCGAGCGCGAGGTCGAGCAGGACTGACTTCGGAGCGGTCGCGCGCAGCGTCCCCGAAAGTTCGCGCACGACGGTGCCGGTCCGGGCTACAGTCCCGCCCCGTGAAGCCGACCATGCCGATGAACTCGTACCCGGGGGGCCCGGGTACGCCTCCTCCCGGCGGCACGCCTCCTCCCGGCGGCGGCTGGGGCACTCCACCTCCCGGAGGTCCGCCTGGCGGCTTCCCCGTGGGCCAGCCCGAGCCGAAGAAGAGCAAGGTCGGCCTGTACGTCGGCGTGGGCTGCGGGTGCCTGCTCCTGCTCGCCTGCATCGGAGGCGGCCTCGCCTACTGGGCGATCAGCGGCATCGGACCGGGCGAAGAGGTCGTCAGCCAGCAGCTCGTCCCCGGCCAGCCCTTCACGCTCAGCTACGTGCAAGACGGCTCGCAGAAGTACGAGGCGTGGCTCGAGGTCGACGTGAACCACTCGACCGGGTACAACCTCTCCGGTCAAGTTCTCTTGAACGAGAACGGGACTCCTTTCGGTCAGTACACCCTGTCGGAGAGCGGCAGCGGCTCACCGATCACCGAGCGCAGCTCGTCGACGCGCATCAACTGGTCGAGCACCAACGTCAACGGGAGCGGGAGCACGTCGGGCACGGTCTCCCTCTTCCCGATCCCCGCGCGCACGGCAGGCGGGAACGTGAGCTTGACCGGCACGCTCGCGGCCTCTCCCGGGATCACCGGCAGCATCCGGCTGATCGTCTCCAAGCGGGACTGAGCTGCGTGCGCGCGCGCGTCGCGATCGAGCGCTGGCCGCTCCGCGAGGCGTTCACCATCTCTCGCGGCGACAAGCGCGAGGCCGTCGTGGTCGTCGTGACGTGCGAAGAGGGCCCTCACCGGGGCCGGGGCGAGTGCGTGCCCTACGCGCGCTACGGCGAGACGCCCGAGGGGGTGGTCGACGCCGTGCGCGCCGCGCTCGACGCTGGCCACGCGAAGGACCGTGAGACCCTGCGCGCCTCGATGGCGGCGGGGGCGGCGCGCAACGCCCTCGACCTCGCGCTCTTCGATCTCGAGTGCAAGCGCAGCGGCCTTCGCGCGCACGAGCGGCTCGGCGTGGAGGCGCGCGCGGTGACCACGGTGTTCACCCTGCCCATCCGCAGCCCCGAGGAGACCGAGCGGCGCGCGCGCGAGGAGGCGAGCCGCCCCATCCTGAAGCTCAAGATGGGCGCCGAGGGAGACCTCGCGCGGGTGGAGGCCGCGCGCCGCGGCGCGCCGGACGCGGAGCTGATCGTCGACGCGAACGAGGGCTGGACCCTGGGGCAGCTCGAGGCGCTGTCCCCGCAGCTCTCCGCCCTCGGAGTCGTGCTCATCGAGCAGCCGCTGCCCGCCGCGGACGACGCGGCGCTCGAAGGCTGGGACGGACCGGTGCCGCTCTGCGCCGACGAGAGCTTCCTCGGCGACGTCGACCCCGCCACGCTCGCGGGCCGGTACGGCGCGATCAACGTCAAGCTCGACAAGCAAGGCGGGCTGACCGCGTGCCTCGACGCCGTGGCGCGCGCTCGGAGCGCCGGGCTCGAGGTGATGGTGGGCTCGATGGTCGCGACCTCCCTCGCCGTCGCACCCGCGCTGCTGCTCGCAGAGGACGCGCGCTGGCTCGACGTCGACGGCCCGCTCTTCATGGCGCGCGACCGGGAGCCGGGCCTGCGCTTCGAGGGCTCGCGTGTCTCTCCTGCCCCGGCCGCGCTCTGGGGTTGAGTCAGAGGGGCAGCCCCGCCGACCAGCCGCGCGCCATCCCCTCGACCACCGCCCCGTGGTCGGTCGCCGCGCTCTCCGCGTCGCGGATCGCGCTCTCGGCGGCGTTCAGCGAGAAGAGCCGCCTCGCGAACCCGCGCCCCATCGCCGTGATCGCCGCCGTCTTCGCGGACCGCCGCGCCGTGAACGCCTCGAAGCAAGAGCCCGGATCGGACGCCTCGCCGAGGAGCCCCGCCAGATGCCACGCGTCCTCGAGCGCCTGACAAGCTCCCTGCCCCGATGTAGGGAGCGGCGCGTGCGCCGCGTCACCGACCAGGAGGACCTGATCTCGATGCCAGCGCGCGATCGGGTCGTGGTCGTGAACCCGGATCGGGTGGGGCGGGGCGCTCTGTGCGATCGTGCGTCGGACGAGCTCGGGCCAGCCTCGGAAGCGCTCCCCGAGGCCATCGGGCGAGAGCGCCTCGTCGGGCAGGTCGAGCGGCGCGGAGGCCGCGGCCGCCCAGTAGGCCGCGCGGGGGCTCAGCGGCACGATCCCGAACCGCTCGCCGACGCCCCAGTAGTCGCGCACGGCCATGTCGGTGAAGAGCGGCTCGGTCAGCTCGCACACGCCGACCCAGTTGACGAAGCCCTGGTAGACGGGGCGGGCGTCACCGTGCACGAACCGCCGCGCGGCCGAGCGCATCCGCCCGTCCGCGCCGATGACGAGCCAGGGCGTGCGGGCCACGCCTCCCTCGAAGACCACGCGCGCGCGGCCCGGGACGTCCGGCTCGATCCGCACGACGCGACGGCCGTACTGCACCCGGACCCCCAGCGTCTCGAGCGCCTCGAGCATGACGGCCTGCAGATCGCGCCGGAGCACCGACAGGCTCGGGTGCCCCATCAGGTCGCCGAGCCGGGCCACGTCGATCGCCCCGAGCTCGCCCCCGCGGCGCGAGATGCGGCGCATCCAGCTCGGGCGCCCGGCCCGCGCCTCGACGGCCGCGAGCAGCCCCAGCTCCTTCAATACGAAGGTGGCGTTCGGCCAGCAGACCATGCCGCCGCCGAGCGCAGCCGGGCCCGGGCGGCGCTCGAACACCTCGACGGAGAAGCCCGCGCGTCGCAGCGCGATGGCCGTGGAGAGCCCGGCCACCCCCGCTCCGAGGATGGCCACCGGAGACCGCTCATTCGACATCGACACCGACCGTGGGGCGCCGCGCCTCGTCCGTCGAGGGGGTGACAGGTGGGAGTAATTGCACCGCCGTTCATTTCTCCGGCATGCTGCCGGCGCCCACAGCCCCGGAGGTCCTCCCATGCGTACGTCTCGTCTCCTCAGCGTCCTCGGTTGCACGCTGCTCCTCTCGCTCGGCTGCAGCGAATCGGTGACCCTCGATGATGGCGGGGTGCCCGACGACACCGGGGTCATCGTCGAGATGGACTCCGACACCCCGCCCCCGCCGGACAGCGGCCCGGTCGATCCCGACTCGGGCGTGGACGAGGACGGCGGCGTGATCGAAGTCGACGCGGGTCCTCCGTGCGGCATGGTCGGTCAGGACTGCTGCGCGGACGAGGAGTGCGACGAGGGCTTCTGCGACTCCACCACCAACCAGTGCGCGGCCTGCGGCGGCGCGGGGGAGCCTTGCTGCCCCGGCGACGTGTGCGACGGCGGCTTCTGCGACGCCACGACCAGCACGTGCACCGCGTGCGGCATGATCGGTGACGCCTGCTGCCCCGGCGACGTGTGCCTCGACGGCTTCTGCGACGGCAGCACCGACACGTGCAGCTCCTGCGGCGGCGCGGGCGAGAGCTGCTGCCCCGGCGACATGTGCGACGCGGGCAACACCTGCAACGCGGCCGACCTCTGCGTGGGCTGCGGCGATCCCGGCGAGGCCTGCTGCGCCGACACGACCTGCAATGGTGGCGGCTGCTGCGTCTCGAACACGTGCGTCGGGGCGGGCTCGACCTGCGGCGGCGGCATCGGCGGCACCTGCATGGGCGGCAGCTGCGGCACCTGCGGCGGCGTCGGGCAGCCCTGCTGCGCGGGCGGCACGTGCACCGCCTCCACCACCACCTGCAGCGGCGGCACCTGCGCCACGTGCGGCGGCGCCGGTCAGCCCTGCTGCCCGGGCGACTCCTGCGGCGGCGGCCTCGTCTGCGGCTCGAGCGACATCTGTCAGCCCTGCGGCGGCCCCGGTCAGCCCTGCTGCCCTGGCGACTCGTGCACGAGCGGCTGCTGCGACCCGAGCAGCGACGTCTGCGTCGCGGACGGCTCGGCCTGCGGCGTGGGCACCTGCACCGGCTCCACCTGCGTGGCCTGCGGCTACCCGGGCGAGGCGTGCTGCCCTGGCGACACCTGCCGCGGCGGCGGGTGCTGCAGCGCGGGCGCGTGTCTCGCTTCGGGCGAGGCGCCCACCGGGGTGAGCGGCATGGTCTGCGACCTCGGCGGCGTGGTCGCGTGCGGCGGCATGGGCGAGCCCTGCTGCGACGGCGCGGACTGCGCCGGCGGCTGCTGCCTCGAGGGCGTCTGCACCGCGGACGGAACGATGTGCGGCACGCGCACCACCTGCAGCATGGGCTCGTGCACGGCGGGCAGCTTCAGCTGCGGCGGCCCGGGCGAGCAGTGCTGCGACTTCGGCATCACGGAGATGTGCACCTCGCCCGGCCTCGCGTGCGTGGGCTTCGGCTCGGGGAGCTGCCAGGCGTGCGGTGGCCCCGGTCAGCCCTGCTGCGACGGCCAGGCCTGTGACGGCGGCGGCTGCTGCGTCGGGAACATGTGCGTCGGCTCGGGTGACAGCTGCGGCGGTGGGAGCCTCGGCACCTGCTCCGCGGGGTCCTGTCAGGGAGGGACCTGTGGTCGCCCCGGTCAGCCCTGCTGCCCCGGCATCGGCTGCAGCGGTCCCTTCGCGATCTGCGCCGGCGGCTCGGTCTGCGAGACCTGCGGCGGCGAAGGCGAGCCGTGCTGCTCGCCCCACCAGCACTGCAACGGCTCGCTCGAGTGTCAGTCCCGTCCGGGCCCGGACCTCTGCGTGCGTCCGGCGCCCTGATCAGGGGGCCACGGGCTCGATGACCCCGCAGGCGAGGCGGGCGCCCGCGTTGCCCGTGGGCTGCCCGCCGTCGTCGGGCTCGGCGTGCACGATGACGCCGCGGCCCATCACGGGCGGCGGCGCGGCGGCTTCGACGCTGAACGTATCGAAGACCAGCTCCGCGTGGACTTCGCCCGCGTCGTCCGACTCCACGTTGCCCATGTCCCCCGCGTGACGCGGTGCGCCCTCCGGGAGCGCGTGGTCGTGGCCGCCCGGGTTGTAGTGCCCGCCTGCGCTCGTGCCGTCCGACGCAGAGCAGTCGCCGTGCTCGTGCACGTGGAAGCCGTGGCGGGTGCCCGGAGGCAACCCCGTCAGGTCCACGGTGACCCGGACGGCGTCGCCCTGCTGCTCGAAGCGGACCGTCCCGCGCACGTCGTTGCCCTCGGTCGGGTGCAGCTCCGCGAGCGCCGCGGTGGGCGCCTCCGGCTGCTCGGGCGCGACCACCTCGACCTCGGTGTCGCTCTCTCCGCCGCCCGTGGTCGGCTCGGCGGGCTCGGCGGCGCCGCCCCCGCAGGCGGAGACGAAGAGAAGGGCGAGCAGAGTTGATGCGCAGCTCGAGACCGACGACCTCGACATGTGCTCTGGCGTCTTTCGCATGAGTGCTCCTTTCGAGGTATCGAAGCGTAGGCACCGCGGTCTTCGGCCCAAGCTCGGGTAAGCTGGAGGCCTCATGCTTCGCATCCACTCCCTCGGCGCCCTCTGTCTCGTCCTCGTGCTCGCTGGCGGCTGCCGGCGCGAGGGGACCCCACGCGGGGACGCGTCGCTCTCCCGCGACGCCGCGCAGATGGACGCCGACGCGGGGAGGAGTGGCGATGGCGGCGGCGACATCGACGCGGGCGACGACGGTGGCGTGGTCGACGGAGACGGCGGCGCGATGGACGGCGGCGCGATGGACGGCAGCATGGCGGACGGCGGCGTGACGGACGGCGGCGTGGACGCTGGCCCGGTCTCGATGCCGTGTACCCCTACCGGGAGCTGCGATCCGTTCGACCCGTCGAGCTGCCCGTCGGGTCAGAAGTGCGCCGTGAGCGACATGGGCACCGTGTGCGAGGACCTGACCGCGGACCCCGCGCTCGTGGCCGGCGAGGCGTGCACGCGGGACTCGCAGTGCGGGCCCGGGACGTGGTGCGTCAACTTCGGCGGCGGATTCGAGTGCGCGCCGATGTGCGCCGCCGGATCGATCGGCGACTGCGGCGCGGACGGCGCCTGCATCGGTCGGGTCGGGATGGAGACGTGCGTGCAGGTGTGTCGACCCATCGCCGCCCGCTGCGACATCTACGCGCAAGACTGCGCGGACGCGGCGGAGGCGTGCACGCTCGCCTCGCACCCGGAGACCGGAGAGCGCTACACGGGCTGTCGACCCGAGGGCAGCCAGACCGTCGGTCAGCCCTGCGGCGGCAGCATGGGCACCTGCGCGGGCGGGCTGATCTGCATCCGTGAGGCGGGCGCCTCGACCTGCCGCGAGGTCTGCCGCGACCCGGGCCCGCCGAGCTGCACCCAGGCGGGCGAGACGTGCTCGGGCACGGCGCGGAGCTGGGGCGTCACCTACTGCCGCTGATCGGTCAGCCGTCTTTCTTCCACGGCCCGGGCCCCTCGACCGTCTGGCGACGGGGCGGCAGCGCGGCCGGCGGCGGAACGCTCGGTGCGGATCTCGACGCGCTCGGGGCCGCGTCCGCGAACCCGAGCATGGCGAGCAGCAGCGGCTCGATCCCGCGCTTGCGGAGCTCGCCGCTCGGCGTCGCCTCGCGCCGCACCAGGTCGAAGACCGTCGCGTCGTCGAGGCTCATGGCCACGAGGGGCGAGTGGGTCGTCACGATCCATTGCACGCGTGGATAGAGCTCCGCCAGCGCCGGCAGCAGCTCGCGCTGGAGGCGCGGGTCGAGGTTGGCCTCGGGGTGATCGATCAGCACCACCCCGTGCGGCTCGAGCGCGCCGTCCCCGTTGCGCAGGCGCGCCGCCTCCACCCGGATCATCACCTCGGCCCAGAGGGTCACCGCGGTCGCGTGTCCGAGCGAGAGCTCCCCGAAGCCCACGCGGCGTCCGTCCGGGAGATCGAGCTGCACCCCGCCCGCGTCGAAGGCGAGGCCGATCCCGGGCTGGTGCAGCAGCTTGCGGAGCGCCGAGCGCACGCGGAGGAACCACGAGGCGTGCAGCTGCTCCCGGAGCGGATCCGCGCTCTCGCGCGCCAGCGTCTGCTCCGTCTTCCGGTTGACCAGCAGCTGGACCAGGCGCGGGGCGACCTGGGCGTCGGGCGGCTTCGGATCGGTGTCGGTGGGCGTGGGGCGAGGCGCGGCGAGGAAGCTCGGCGCGCGCGGCAGGCGCAGGTGGGCGAGCACGAGCCGCCCCTCGGCGTGCGCGGAGGCCACGGCCGGATCGCTCCAGACGACCCGCACCGGGCGACCGAGGTGGGCGAGCTTCAGCGCGCGATCCCGCGCCTCCCCGATCGGCGCGCGCACGTCGTCGGCCGGGTGAGCGCGCCCGTCGAGCGCCGCGTCCAGCTCCCCCGCGATGCCCGCGAGCAGGCTGCTCTTGCCCGATCCGCTCGCGCCCAGGAGCACCAGCGAGCGCGGCGCGTCCTCGTCGAGCGCGATGATCAGCGGCGAGAGGTGCCTGAGCGCGCGCGCTTCGATCCGTCTCAACCAGGTCATCGCTCGCATCGTTCGCCCCTCCATCGCGCAGGTCAATGGTCGCTGCTACGGTGGCCACGATGAGCGAAGAGCAGCGGGGCCCCGATCCTCTCAGCCCGGCCGAGCGCGCGCTCCGCATGGACGCGCCGCGACCGAAGCGAGATCTGCCGATCGCGCCCGAGGCGCCGCCCGGCAAACGCCACCTGCCGCTGCTCGCCTCCCGCCCCTCCGACGCGCGCTATCGACCGATCTACGCGGTCTGGGAGATCACCCTCGCGTGCGATCTGGCCTGCCGGCACTGCGGGTCGCGGGCCGGGAAGGACCGCCCGGGGCAGCTCGACACCGCCGAGTGCCTCGATCTGGTCGACCAGATGGCTGACCTCGGCGTGCGCGAGGTCAGCCTCATCGGCGGCGAGGCGTACCTCCACGACGGCTGGCTCGACATCATCCGTCGCATCCGGGAGCGCGGCATGATCGCGCTGATGACCACGGGCGGGCGCGGCGTGACGCGGGAGCGCGCGCAGGCGGCCGCGGAGGCCGGCCTGCAGAGCGTGAGCGTCTCGGTCGACGGCGTCGAAGACACGCACGACCGGTTGCGGGGCGTCAAGGGAAGCCACCGCGCCGCGTTCGACGCCCTGAACAACCTGCGGGACGCGGGGATCAAGGTCAGCGCCAACACGCAGATCAACCGCCTGAGCATGCCCGAGATGCCGCGGGTGCTCGACGACATCATCGCCGCGGGCATCCACTCCTGGCAGATCCAGCTCACGGTCGCGATGGGGCGCGCGGCCGACGAGCCGGAGATCCTCTTGCAGCCCTACGATCTCCTGGACCTCTTCCCGATGCTCGCCGAGCTGAAGGGGCGCTGCGACGCGGCGAAGGTGCGGCTCTGGCCGGGCAACAACATCGGCTACTTCGGGCCCTACGAGTCGACGCTGCGCGGCACGATGCCGCGGGGTCACATGGCCTCGTGCGGCGCGGGGCGCGTGACGCTCGGGATCGAAGCCGACGGCGCGATCAAGGGCTGCCCTTCGCTCCCCACCGAGGCCTGGACCGGGGGGAACATTCGCGACGCGTCCCTGGAGGACATCTGGGAGCGCTCGGCCCCGCTGCGCTACACGCGCGACCGCACGGTCGAGGATCTCTGGGGCTACTGCCGGACCTGCTACTACGCGGACACCTGCCGCGCCGGATGCACCTGGACGAGCTTCGTCCTGTTCGGCAAGGCCGGGAACAACCCCTACTGTCATCACCGCGCGCTCGAGCGGCAGCGGGAGGGCAAGCGCGAGCGCGTGGTGCGCAAGACGGAGGCCCCGGGCCTGCCTTTCGATCACGGCGAGTTCGCGATCGTGCTCGAGGACGTGCCCCCGGAGGGCGCGCCCCTCGAACCGGCACCGACCCTCAGCTAGAGTGCCGCGGGGAGGATGCGCGCGTGAGTCACCTGCTTCCTTGCGACGGCTGCGACCGTCACGTCCGGGCCGACGAGCCCGAGTGTCCTTTCTGCGGCGCCGCGATCGTGTCGCGCCCCGCGCCCGTCCTGCCCGCGGGCCGGCTGGGGCGAGCCGCGACCTTCGCGTTCGGGGCCGCGCTCGCCGCGGCGACCGCGGGCGGGTGCGGCGACAGCCACGACCGGCGCGACGACGGGGGTGAGCCGCCCGCCGACTCGGGCGTGGAGTCCGACGCGGGCGTCGATCCCGTGGACTCCGGCGTCGAGCCGGTCGACTCCGGCCCCGTCGCGCCGCCTTACGGCGCGCCTCCGAGCGACGGCGGCCCGGCCCCGCTCTACGGCGGCGCGCCCGAAGAATAGAGTAGCTTCGGTTTCTTCCTGGAGGGTTCGATGAACAGCTTGCTTCCCTGCCCCGCCTGCCAGCGCCACGTGCGCGCGGCGGAGAGCCTCTGCCCCTTCTGCGGCGAGACCCTGCCCATGTCGCTCCGCTCCCGCGTCGCCTCGCGGGCCGCGGTGCCCGTGCGGCGGCTGGGCCGCGCGGCGACGTTCGCGTTCGGCGCGGCGCTCGCGGCGTCCACGGCCAGCGCGTGCGGCGGCGAGGTCGGCGACGAGGACTCGGGCGTCGCGAACGACTCGGGCACATCGCCGAGCGACGGCGGCGCCTCCTCCGACGCGGGATCCGGGCAGGACTCCGGCACGTCGAGCGACTCGGGCACCGAAGCGGACTCGGGGATCGAGGCGGACTCCGGCGTGACCCCCGAAGACGGCGGCGGCATCGCGCCGGCCTACGGAGGCCCGACGCCGGTGGACGCCGGCCCGAGCCGACCCGACGCGGGTCGGCGCGACGCAGGGGGCGGCGTGATGCCGCTCTACGGCGGCCCGCCGCCCAGCGAGTGAGCCTCAGCCCGCCCGCCACCGGGCCAGGAACGCGCGCACGAGCGCGGGGTCGTGACGGTCGCCGGACTCGAGTGAGCCGGTCTCCTGCACGTGCGCGACCTCGCCTTCGGCGTCGAGCACGACGATGCACGGCAGCCCGTTCGAGAGCGGGTCGCCGTAGCGCGCGGCGACCTGCCGGTTGACGTCCGAGCCGCGCGCGCCGACGTCGACGTGCACGACCCGGAAGCCGTCCCGCAGATCGTTCGCGACCCCCTCGTCGTTCCGGAGCGTGTGCTCGAGGCGTCTGCACCAGGGACACCAGTTGGCGCCGAAGACGAGCAACACGCGCTTGCCATCGTCGCGTGCGCGCGCGACGGCCGCGTCGATCTGCGCCTGCGCGTCGACGCCCTCTTCGTAGGGGCGCGCGATCTCGGGCGGCGCGCTCTCGGCGGGCTCATTGCTGGGCGACGGCTCGGCGCGCTCCGAGCAGCCCGGTAGGCTGCCGAGCGCGCAGCCGAAGGCCAACAGGACCCCGATCGGCGACCATCGCATGACCCGGATCTATCACGCGTCGGCGCATGGCTGGAGGGCGCTGACGTGAGCGAGGCGCGGCGGCCGCGTATGATGCGCCGATGGAAGTCGAGAAGGGAGGCGACCCCGGCGCGGGCCTGCGCGCGCGAACGAGCGGCGAGGGGCGCGCCGCATGGCGCCTGGCGCTCCCGCTCCTGATCGCCGCGGGGTGCGCCCTCGCCGGCTGCACCGAGGGCAACACCGTGTTCGTCGACGTGCGCACGGACTACGTGCCCGGCTTCGAGTTCGTCAGCGCGCGCGCGGAGGTCGGCGCGGGCGGCGTGCTCAGGCGCGTCGATCGCGCCGCGGCGCGCGGAGAGGGCTGGGTGGAGGGCGTCCGCGTGGGCGAGATCTCCGGGCTCGCCGCCGGCACGCACGAGATCTACGTGGAGCTGCGCGACGCGGACGGCGGGCTCGTCGCCACCCAGCGCGTGATCCGGACCCTCTCCGGCGACGCGGCGGTGACGGTGGTGATCTCGCGCGACTGCGAGGCGGTGACCTGCCCGGCCGCGGACGGCGACCCCGAGGCCACGAGCTGCCGCGGCGGCCGGTGCGCGCGCCCCGATTGCACTCCCGAGACGCCGGAGCTCTGCCCCGATCCCGAATGCGGGGACGACTCCGACTGCAGCGCGGCCGTCGACTGCGTCGCGGGCGTGTGCGCGGAGGGCATCTGCTTCAGCTCCGCGCAGGACTTCCGCTGCGCCGGCGACGAGTGGTGCGACCCCGACGTCGGCTGCGTGCCGACCGCCGGCTCGCGCCCGGATGGAGGCACGCCCGACGCGGGCTGCGCGAACGACACCGAGGCGCGCTGCGACGACGGCCGGGACGACGACTGCGACGGGCAGATCGACTGCGCGGACGACGACTGCGCAGGCCGGAGCTGCTCGGCGGATGCCGTGTGCGAGGCGGGCACCTGCGGGGGCTGCCTCCCGAGCGGCGGGATCGACGGCTGCGGGCGCGGGGACGAGAACTGCAACGGCGTGGTCGACGAGGACTGCGGGTGCACGCCGGGCGCGTGGATCGGCGGGACGATCGACACGGTCGGCGACATGGGCCGCTACGCCGACGTCGCGCTCGACGCCGTGGGGGGCGTGCACGTCAGCTATCGGGACAGCTCCGCGAACGACCTCCGCTACGCCTACCACCCGCCGAGTGGGTGGTGGACCTTCGGCCCGCTCGCGAGCACGGGGAACGTCGGCGATCACACGGACGTCGCGGTGGACGGGAACGAAGAGCCGCACGTCGTGTTCCACGATCTGTCCAACCGGGACCTCCTCTATCGACACCGGCGCGCGGACGGGACCTGGGAGGAGGCGGTCATCGACGCGACCGGCTCGGTGGGACGCTACGGGAGCGTGGCGGTGGGCGGCGACGGGAGCGTGCACGTCGCCTATCAGGACTACGGCGCGAACGACCTGAAGTACGCGTACCGCCCCCCGGGCGGGCTCTGGACCGCGGAGACGGTCGCGAGCGCGGGCACGGTCGGGCGCTACGCGTCGATCGGCGTCGAGGCCGACGGGACGGTGCACATCGCCTACCTCGACGACTCCGCGGGCGACCTCATGCACGCGGAGGGCAGCCTCGGCAGCTTCACCACGGAGGCCGTCGACACCGCGGGCACGGTGGGCCGCGACGCCGCCCTCGCCGTCGACCCGAGCGGCGGGCTCCACGTCGTGTACCGCGACGCGACCAACAACCGCCTGAAGTACGCCCAGCGCCCTCCCGCCGGGGCCTGGAGCCTCGAGGTCGTCGACGAGACGGCCAACGTCGGCGAGTACGCCTCGATCGCGCTGGGCAGCGACGGGGTCGTGCACGCCAGCTACTACGACACCACCAGCGACGACCTGCGATACGCACGTCGGACGGGCGGCGTCTGGGCCACCGAGACGGTCGATCCCACGGGCAACGTGGGTCAGTACACGTCCATCGGCGTCGACGCCGCGGGCGGGGTGCACATCTCTTACCGGGACGCCTCGCGAGAGGATCTCCGCTACGCGCGCCGCGGCGCGGACGGACGCTGGCGCACCGAGCCCGTCGACACGGTGGGTCGGAAGGGCGAGTGGACGGGGCTGGCGCTCGGCGCGGACGGTCAGGTGCACGTCGTCTATCGGGACGGAACCGACGATGACCTGCGCTACGCGTCGCGCGGGCGCGGAGGGATCTGGGAGCACGAGACGGTCGACGCGACGGGCAACCTCGCGGCGGGCACGGCGATCGCGATCGGTCCGGACGGCGCGGTCCACATCGCCTACCGCGACAGCAGCAACGCGGACCTCGAGTACGCCACCCGCCCGAGCCCCGGGGCGCCGTTCGAGCTGACGACGGTGGACGAGGTGGGCAACGTCGGCGACGAGGCCGATCTCGTCGTGGAGGCGGACGGCACGGTGCACATCGCGCACGTCGACCGCAGCGCGGAGGATCTGCGCCTCTCGACGCTCGCGCCGGGGAGCGGGTGGAGCAACGTGACCCTCGACGCGATGGGGAGCGTCGGCTTCGCGCCGCGGCTCGCCACCGACCCGAGCGGGGGCCTCCACCTCGTCTACTACGACAACGGGCCCGACGACCTGCGCTACCTGTTCCGGCCGGCGGGCGCCGCGTTCGCGAGCCCCGCGACCGTGCTCACGACCGGCAGCGTGGGGCGGCGGAGCGGCCTCGCGGTCGACGCGGCCGGCGGCGTGCACGTGGTCGCGTGGCGGCAGAGCGTCGACGACCTGGAGTACGCCTTCCGGCCTGCGGGCGGGCTCTGGTCCCCCGAGACGGTCATCGAGGCCGACCGGGTGCAGGAGTACGCGGACGTCGCGGTCGACGCGGCGGGCGACGTCTGGGCGGTGACCTTCGACGCGACGCCCGAGGTCGTCGGGACCAGCGCCGTGCCGCGGCTCGACCTCCGCCTCGCCCACCGGCCGGCGGGGGGCAGCTGGACGGTGAGCACCCTCGACGCGGTGGGAGACGTCGGCCGCTGGCCCGCCATCGCGACCACGCCGGACGGCTGGGTCCACGTGGTCTACTTCGAGAACGGCGCCGACGACCTGCGTCACCTCCGCTGGTGCCCGGAGGCAGGTCGCTGAACGACCTACCTCCCCCTTGCCTTTGCCCGTGCCCCTGCCCCTGCCCGCGTGGTGGAGGTGCTCCTCGAGACCAAGACCGACGATCCAAGGGGCGCCCCTGCGAGACCTACCGCCTGAGGAGCCGACGCAGGGACGACGGCAGCGGCGGCGCGTTGCGCACGCGAGAGTCGATCGGGGCGCTGCTCAGCGTGTGCCAGTAGAGGAGCCGCCGCTTGGCGTGCGCGCCCGAGGCGTGGCGGAGGACCGACGCGAAGGTCTTCGCGGTGTAGGTGTCGTCCAGCTCGATCCCGACGTGATCGCGCACCAGCCGGAGCGCGCTGCGGCCGGCGCTGCTCGGCACGCCGTAGCCCTGCCCGGCCTCACCGTGGTCGATCTCCACCTGGGCCCGCGCGAGCTTCGTCACGTCCGGGAAGCGCGCGTCGAGGCGTCGGAGGTGTTTGACGGTGCGCTTGATCAGCGACGCGATGAGCGCCGGGTGCGCGAGCGAGCGCGGCACGACCCGCACCCCGTAGATGGGCGTGGTCACGCCGCCCGCCGCGAGCCCGATCGCGAGGCCGCTGAGCGTGCCGCCCGTGCCGAGGGGCACGAAGATCGCGTCGGGCTCGAGCATCTGCCCCGCCTCGAGCTGCCGCGCGAGCTCGAGCCCCGCCTCCACGTAGCCGATCACGCCCGCCACGTTCGAGCCGCCGGGAGGGATCAGATAGGGGTGGCGACCCCGCACGCGCAGGCTCGCCGCCAGCGCGGTCATGCGGGGCACGATCCCGGCGCCGCCGCCGACCGGGTGCGCGTGCGCCCCCGCGATCTGCAGCGCGCGGAGGTTCTCTTCGGCGTGCACCCCGTAGCGCTGCGGCATGAGCACGGCGTGGGTCTGGAAGCCGAGGTCGGCCCCGTAGAGAGTGGTGGCGAGCGCGTGGTGCGAACCGGCCGCGCCCGCCGTGACGAGCGTGTCCGCCTTGCGGGAGAGCGCGTCGCCCAGGAGGTACTCGAGCTTCCGGACCTTGTTGCCGCCGTAGTGCTCGGCGCTCTGGTCGTCCCGCTTGATCCAGAGCTCCGCGCCCGCGTGCGCGGAGAGCTGCGGGAGCGGCTCCACCGGCGTCGGGAGCCGGCAGAGACGCACGTGCGGCACGTTCCGCAGGCCGTGCCATCGATCGCTCAGGATCGTCACCGTCGGGGAGGGTCGCCGGCCGATCGCGTTCCGGCAAGCCCGATCTGGACTGGCACACGTTGGCGCGGCACGATCGTTGCTCAACCTGAGCTCGTGGGTGGAGAGCACAGATGACGGATCCCGACTCGGCGCGCCGCGCGCTGCGGCACCCGGCCTTCGTGGCCGCGCTCCTGCTGCTGGTCGTCAACGACCACGTGCTCAAGGGCGCGGAGCTGTTGCCGGGGTGGCTGACGGGCAAGCTGAGCGACTTCGCGGGGCTGATCGTGGCGCCGCTGATCCTCACGGCGCTCCTGGGCGCGCGACGCCGCGGCGTGGCCTTCGCGCTGGTCGGCGTGTGGTTCGCGGCCGCCAACCTCGTGCCCGCGGTGGCCGAGGCGACCCGCGCGGTCGGCGCCTCGGTCGGGCTCGACTGGCACTTCGTCGTCGACCCCACCGACCTGGTCGCGCTCGCGGTCTTGCCGTTCGCGTGGCGCCTGGGCCGTCGCGAGGGCACCGGTCACTCGATGGGCCACTCGACGCGCAAGGCGGCGGAGCGGCTCGCGGTGGGCTTCGGCGTCGCCGCGTCGATCGCCTCGCCCACGCCCGAGCCCTTCTACAACACCGCCGCCTACGTCGTGAACGACACCGACACGCGCCTCGAGCTGCGGGTGCGCTACGTCGAGTCGACCGTGGTCTGCGCCGAGGTGCGCGACCGCTTCGACGAGGTCCTCCCGCGCGACGCCTACCGGCCGGCCACCCGCTTCATCGTGGAGGCGGGCGAGGTCCTGCCGCTCGACCGCGCGCTCTCCGGGGTCCCTCGGACCGACGACGGTCCGCCCGCCGATCCCTTCGCGCCCGAGCCGACGCCGACCGTCGCGACCGGACACGATGGAGGATGCGACCTGATCATCCTGAGCGCCGAGGGGCTGCCGGAGACGGTGATCTTCTGGGACGGCCTGACGCAACGGACCATCCCGATCGACACCGAGGGCGGACGCCGGGAGCAGCTCGAGGGGGGCCTCTTCATCACGGCCGAGGCGGACGGGGCGCTGCGCCTCGACGTGCCCGAGTCGGGCTACGACGCGCGGCCTCCCGTCGACGTGTACGACGGCGGCGCGCGCTGCCGGGACTACGGCACGATCACGGGCTTCGACTGGTCGAGCTTCCCCACGTGGACCAACGCGCCGGTGCGCCTGGTGCGCGCGGAGCCGACCCTCGACGACTGCGTGTCGGTCGAGCTCGAGGACCTGACCAGCGGCACCACGCACGAGGGCTTCATCTGCGTTCCGCCGGACGACTTCCCCTTCGCGCGCAACGCCGAGCTCCGCGTCACGCACGGCGAAGGTCGCTTGCACGTGGTGCGCGATCTGCCGCTCGAGGACGGCACCGTCTGGCGCACGGGCGAGCTGACGATCTACCGAGGCGTCGACGCGCTGATCGACGGGCCGTTCCGGGTGAGCCTGGACACCGTGGACGCGGAGTGCGCGGGCGTGCGCATGGAGTGTGGCGGCTTCCGGGTCCCGGCGGCCGCGGTGATGGGGCCCCCGGACGACCGCACCTTCGTGCACCCGGGGGACGTGATCGAGAGAGACGCGGCCGACGGCCGACGCGCGCGGCTCAGGGTGGGCCGCGCGGAGACGATGTGGGCGACGCACCCCGCGTGTGGGGCGGGGCGCAACCAGCTCGGCTCGCGCCTCGAGGCGCTGGTCGTGTACGGAGAGGAGAGGCGATGAAGAAGTTTCTTGGATTGGCCGCGCTGGTCGCGCTGGCCGGGTGTAGCAGCGACACGGCGGGGCGGGCCGCCATCGACCCGGAGACGATGGGGCCGACCGGCTCGCGCACCGTCACGCAGGGCGGGGCGCAGGACATCGGCTACTTCCGGTCGATCGTGGCCGCGGGCGACGTGCCCCGGCCCAACACGATCGAGCCGGTCGGCTTCTTCGCCGAGCACGCGGTGGACCTGCCGCCCGCCGACTGCGGCGACACGGTGTGCCTGCACGCCAACCTCGCCGTCGCGCCCGGCATCGACCGGGAGAGCAACTGGACGATGGCCTTCGTCGCGATGAACACGCCGGTCGACCCGCGTGAGCTCGAGCGGCCGGAGACGCACGTGGTGCTGGCCATCGAGGACACCACCCGCACCGCGCTCGTGAGCGAGAACGTGACGCGCCTCTTCCGCGCCCTGACCGCGGAGCTGCTCGCGGGAGACCGCGTCAGCGTGGTCCGGATCGGTCAGAACGCGCAGGTCCTGGCCGAGGGCCTGGCGCCGAGCGATCCCGCGTTGGCCACGGCGATCGGCGGCCTGAACGGGCTGGACGCGCAGGCGGCGCTCTACGACGGGCTCGCGCGCGCGGCGCAGCTGACCCAGGGCCTCGAGGGCTTCGGCGGCGCGCACCGCGTCGTGCTCCTGACGAGCGGGCTCGCGGACGCGGGCATCACCGACGACATGCGGATCGTCGGGCTCGGCGAGGCGCTCGCGCGCGAAGGCACGGGCGTCAGCGTGGTCGGCGTGGGCGAGGGCTACCGGCCGGAGCTCGCGGCGCAGATCAGCGAAGGCGGCGGCGGCTCGTACTACTACGCGCAGGACGGCGACGACCTCGAGGAGATCTTCCGGCTCGAGGGCCGCACCTCGCTCTTCCCGCTCGCGACCGGCTTCGAGCTCGTCGTCACCCCGTCCCCCGGCTACCGCGTGGGCCGCATCTACGGCGCGCGCCGGGCGTGGGCCGAGGAGGCGGGCGCGCATCTGTCGAGCCCGGTGCTCATGGTCGGCAACCGGACCGGAGCCGACGACGTCGAGGAGGGCCGTCGCGGCGGCGGCGGCGGGCTCTTCGTGGAGCTCATCGCGGACGCGGACTCGGGCATGGGCTCGGGCGCGCCGGCCTTCATCGTCTCGGGCACCTGGACCGACGCCCAGACGGGCGAGGCGGTCGAGCAGAGCATCACCGTGGCCAACGGGCTCGCGCCGGGTGAGAACCCTGGCGGCATGTTCCCGCACTTCGCCGATCCGCTCCGCGGCAAGGCGTTCATGATGCTGAACATGTACCTCGCTCTCCGCGCGACCTCCGAGCTCTACCACGGCGGCAGCTGTCCTCAGGCGCTCGGCATCGAGCCGGCGCTCCTCGGCACCTACGAGGGCTGGCAGGCCGAGTACGACGACCCGGACATCGACGCCGACTGGTTCTTGCTCACGGCGCTGAACGACAACGTCCAGTCGCGCTGCGGGGCCGTCGAGCCGGCGCCCCCGAACGTCCCCATGTCTTGTTTCCACGACTGAGCCCCGACCCTCGCCCTTCTCCCCGCGGACGGCCCCCTCTCGAGTCGAGAGGGGGCCGTCTCGCGTTCCGGCGAAGAGATGGCCGGGGCGTATTTGACGCTCGACGGGCGCGAGCCCAGAGTCCGAGGGGCGCAGAGAGGACGGGCGGGCGGACGACATGTTGGCGAAGCGGGAGGGGAGCTGGCTGTGGGAGGTTCGCTCCCTCGTGGACGAGCGCCTCGGCCGCTTCTTCGAGCACAAGCGCGCCAGCGCGGCCTCGCTGGCCCCCGAAGCGGTGGAGCTGGTCGAGGCGGTCGCCCGGCTCACGCTCCGCGGAGGCAAGCGGCTGCGGCCGGCGCTGCTCGTGGCCGCCTACCGCGCCGTGCGCCCGGAGGGGCGGGCCGACGAGGTCACCGACGCGTGCGCCGCGCTCGAGCTGTTGCAGTCCTACCTGCTGATCCACGACGACTGGATGGATCACGACGAGGAGCGGCGCGGCGGTCCGTCCGTGCACGTCGCCCTGCGCGAGGCGCACGGCGGCGATCCCCACCTCGGCGCCAGCCTCGCCATCCTCGCGGGCAACCTCGCGTCGGCGCAGGCGTGGGATCTCCTCGCGAGAGGCGAGTGGGATCCCGCGACGAAGGCGCGCGCGATCTCGGTGTTCCTGGAGATGCACCAGGAGGTCGTGTTCGGTCAGCAGCTCGACCTGCTCGCGAGCGAGAACGTCTCGCTGATGCAGCAGCTCAAGACGGGCAGCTACACGGTCCGCGGGCCGCTGCTCCTGGGCGCGGCGCTCGGAGGCGCGAGTGAAGCGGAGCGCGCTGCGCTCGAGGCCTACGGGCTCCCGCTCGGCGAGGCGTTCCAGATGCGGGACGACCTCCTCGGCACCTTCGGCGACCCCCGCGCCACGGGGAAACCCGCCGGCGGGGACATCCGCGAGGGCAAGCGCACCGCGCTCGTCCGCGCGGCCGAGGAGCAGGCCTCTCTCGAGGAGCTCCGCGCGATCCGCGCCGTGCTCGGGCGCAGCGACGCCTCCGACGCCGAGGTCGGGCGGGCGACCGCGATCCTGGAGTCGTGCGGCGCCAGGGAGCGGGTGGAGGCGCGTCTGGGCACGCTCCTCGACGAGGCCCGCGACGCGCTCTCGACCCGCGCGCTGCGGGCGCCGGGCACCGAGATGCTGTCTGAGCTGGCGAACCGGCTCGCAGTCCGCGATCGTTGAGCCCATGGAAGACAGTGGAGCTCTGGAGCGCGCCGCCTTCGGCCGCGGGAAGGTGATCCTCGTCGGCGAGCACGCCGTCGTGTACGGGACGCCCGCGCTCGCGGCAGGCATCGAGCGCGGGGCGACGGGGCGCGCCGAGCCCGCCGACGGATTCAGCCTGCACATCCCGACCTGGGATCTCGAGCTGGCCGTGGACGCGGACGAGGACCTGGCGCGCGCCTTCGCGGCGCTGGTCGAGGCCCACCCGGATCGCGAGGCGCTGAAGCCGGTGCGGGTGAGCGTGGACGTGGCGCTCCCCGCGGGCGCGGGCCTGGGCTGCTCGGCCGCCGTGGGCGTCGCCGTCTGCCGCGCGCTCGACGCGACGGTGGGACGCGCCGATCCGGACGCGGCGATCGGCGAGCGCACCCTGGCCTGGGAGCGGGTGTTCCATGGCAACCCCTCGGGGATCGACAACGCGGTCTCGGCGCACGGGGGCGTGGTGCAGTTCCGCAAGGGGCAGCCGCTCGAGCCGATCGCGCCTCGGAGCGAGATGCACCTGGTTATCGGAGACAGCGGTGAGAGCGCCTCGACGAAGGCGATGGTGGCCGGCGTCGCGCGGCAGAAGGAGCGCGATCCGAAGCGCTTCCAGAAGACGCTCGACGCGGTGGAGTCGCTCGTGAAGAACGCGCGGCTGGCGATCGAGTCCGGAGATTGGTACGGGCTCGGCCAGCTGATGAATCTGAACCACGCATTGCTCAACACCCTGATGCTCTCCACCGCCCGTCTCGAGGAGATGTGCGCCGCGGCCCGCCACGCGGGCGCCCACGGGGCCAAGCTCACCGGCTCTGGCGGCGGCGGCTGCATGATCGCGCTCGCGGACGACGCGGACGCGGCGGCCGAGGTCGCGGAGGCCATCCGGGAGACCGGCCACGACGCCTTCACCACCCAGGTCGGAGGTGCCCAATGAGCGGGCAAGCGAGCGCGGCGAAGGCGACCGCGTGCGCGAACATCGCGCTCGCCAAGTACTGGGGCAAGGCCGACGACACGCTCAACCTGCCGGCCGTCCCGAGCGTCTCCATCACCCTCGATCCCCTCGTCACCGAGACGACCGTGGTCTTCGACGCGGCGCTCGACGCCGACCGGTTCGAGCTGGACGGGGAGCCGGCCCGGGAAGCCGAGCTGAAGCGGGTCACCGCGCTGCTCGACGAGGTCCGGCGCGAGGCCGGGCTCGACCTCAAGGCGCGGGTGAAGAGCGACAACCGCTTCCCGACCGCGGCCGGCCTCGCCTCGAGCGCGTCCGGCTTCGCCGCCCTGGCCGGCGCCGCGAGCGCAGCGGCGGGGCTCTCGCCGTCGCTCGAGGAGCTCTCCGCCCGCGCGCGCCGGGCCAGCGCTTCGGCCGCGCGCTCCATCTTCGGCGGCTTCGTGGAGCTGCCCGCCGGGCGCGAGGGACGCGACGATCTCGCGGCGCGGCAGCTCGCCAAGCCCAACCACTGGGATCTGCGCGTCGTCGTGGCGGTGACCGCCGAGGGCCGCAAGCCCGTGGGCTCGCGCTCCGCGATGGGCGAGAGCCGGCACTCCTCGATGTTCTACGACGCCTGGGTCGAGGGCACGCGGCGCCTGACCACCGAGATCGAGGACGCGCTGATGGAGCGGGACTTCGCGCGGCTCGCGCCCCTCGTCGAGCAGAGCTTCTTCGCGATGCATGGCGTCGCGATGGCGTCGATCCCGCCCGTCCTCTACTGGCAGTCGGGGAGCGTGGCCGCGCTGCACGCGGTGCGTCGCCTGCGCGAGGACGAGGGCCTCTCGGTCTGCGCGACCATGGACGCGGGCCCGCACGTCAAAGCCATCTGCACCGCGGCGGACGCGGACGCGGTGGTGGCGGGGCTCGAGGCGACCGACGGCGTGCTCCGCACGATCGTGACGAAGCCCGGGCCCGGCATCTCGATCGAGCGTATCTCAGTCGAAACCACCGAGGCGTCGTGATCCGGCTCAGCGCCCCCGGAAAGCTCATGATCTCCGGGGAGTATGTGGTGCTCGACGGGGCGGAGGCGCTCGTCGCGGCGGTGGACCGACGGCTCATCGCCCTCGGGTCGCGACCCCCGATCGACGGCTCACCCGAACGAGGCGCCAGCTCACCGGAGGGCGCGGGACTGCCGCCCGAGGCCTTGCTAGCCAGACAGCATGCCGAGGACGTGCTCGGCGCCACCGACATGGACCTCCACATCGACGCCAGCGCGCTCCGCAGCTCCGACCGCAAGCTCGGGCTCGGCTCGTCTTCGGCGGCCTCGGCGGCGGCCGCGGGCGCGGTCGTCGCGTATCACGGAGGCGACGTCGCAGCGGAGCGGCGGCGCGTGCTCGAGTGGGCGCTCCGCGGTCACCGGGCCATCGCCCCTCAGGGCAGCGGCGCCGACGTGGCCGCGGCCACGCTGGGCGGGCTCGTGCGCTTCGAGCGCGAGCGCGCCGAGGACGCGCGGGTGGTCGAGTGGCCGGCCGAGCTCCGCGTGGAGGTCGTCTGGACGGGCAAGCCCGCGCGGACGAGCGAGCTGGTGGCGAAGGTGCGGGCGCTCCGGGAGCGCGACCCCGCCGCCTACCGAAGCGCGAGCTCGCCGCTCCACGCGGCGGCCGAGGCGCTGCTCGGCGCGGTGCTCGAGGGCGACGCCGAGGAGACCACGCGCGCGGCCGATGCGCACGGAGAGGCGATGCGAGGCCTGGGCGAGGCGGCCGACGCCCCGATCGTCACGCCGCTGCTCGCGGAGGCGGCGCGGCTGGCGAGGGCGCACGGCGGCGGCGCCAAGCCCAGCGGCGCGGGCGGCGGCGACGTGGCCCTCGCCTTCTTCACCCGTGACGACGACGCGGCGGCCTTCCGGCGCGCCTGCCCCGAGGCGGGGCTGGACCTACTGTCCGTGCAGCTGGGCGCCGAAGGCGTCCGCCTGGACTCCGGCACCGCAGAACCCTGACGAACGGCGACCCCCCATGGTGACCTCGAGACTCCCCGGCTTCTACAAGCTGACCCTGAGCGAACGGCGCCGTATCGCGGCCGAGGCGCTCGGCGTCGACGTGCGCGAGCTCGAGGCGGCGCTCGAGGACGGGGGCATCGAGCTGGCCCGGGCCGACAAGACCATCGAGAACGTGATCGGCACCTACGCCATGCCGTTCGCGCTCGGGCTCAACGTGCAGATGAACGGGCGCGACTACCTCGTGCCGATGGTGGTGGAGGAGCCCTCGGTGGTCGCCGCGGCCTCGAACGCGTCGAAGATCATCCGCGGCGGCGGGGGCTTCGAGGTCGAGGCGGACGCGCCGGTCATGATCGCGCAGATCCAGCTCGACGGCGTGCCCGACGTGGCCGCCGCGCGCGCGGCGATCGAGGGCGCAAAGGCGGAGCTGCTCCGCCTGGCCGACGAGGCGGTGCCCAACCTGCTGGCCCGCGGCGGGGGCGCGCGAGACCTCGAGGTGCGAGACCTGGGCGACGGCTGGCTCGTGACCCACGTGCTCGTCGACTGCCGCGACGCCATGGGCGCCAACCTCGTCAACACCGTCGCCGAGGCGCTCAGCGATCGGGTGGCCGAGCTGGCCGGCGGGCGCATCGGCTTGCGCATCCTCAGCAACCTCTCCGACCGCCGCAACGTCAGGGTGCGCTGCGCCATCCCCGTGGCCGAGCTCTCGTTCGGCGGGTACGCCGGCGCCGAGGTGCGCGACCGGATCGTCAAGGCGAGCGAGTTCGCGGAGCGCGACCCCTACCGCGCCGCGACCCACAACAAGGGCACGATGAACGGCATCGACCCGGTCGTGATCGCCACCGGCAACGACTGGCGCGCGGTCGAAGCCGGCGCGCACGCGTACGCGGCCCGCAACGGCTCCTACGAGCCGCTGTGCACTTGGCGCCGCGGCGACGACGGCGCGCTCGTGGGCACGATGGAGGTCCCGCTCGCGCTGGGCACCGTGGGCGGCACCCTGCGGGTGCACCGCGGCGCGCGCTTCGGGCTCGAGGTCGCGGGTGTGGACAGCGCGCAGGAGCTGGCGATGCTCGCGGCCTGCGCCGGCGTGGCGAGCAACCTCGCGGCCCTGCGTGCCCTCGCGACCGACGGCATCCAGCGCGGCCACATGGCGCTGCACGCGCGGAGCGTGGCCATCGCGGCCGGCGCGCGCGGCGACCACGTCGAGCACGTCGCCAAGGCGATCCACGAGGCCGGGCGCGTGACCGTCGAGGCCGCGCGCGAGGTCCTGCGGGGCATGCTCGGGCTGCCGGAGCCGCAGGCGGTCGTCGAGCGCACGGCCGAGTAGCCGCTTCAGTCCATCGCGGCCACGACCTTCAGCAGATCGTGGCTCGTGACGATGCCGACCAGCTCGTTCTTCGCGTCGACCACCGGGAGGCAGTCGAAGCGCGCCTCCACCATCTTGCGCGCCGCGACCGAGATCGGCGTCTCGGGGAGCACCGTCTGTGGGTTGACGGTCATGATGGCGCGCACGAACGTGTTGGCCTTGAACATCGCGTCCTTGGACGCCGCGGCGGGGCCGCGCTCGAGCTGGTTGACGGTGAAGCGAAAGAGATCGCGCTGACTCAACAGCCCGACCAGGTTGCGGTCGTCCACCACGGGCAGGTGACGGAAGCGAAAGCGCTCCATGTCGAAGGCGACCTCGGCGAGGTTGTCCTCCTCGTGAAGCACGACGACCTCGTCGGTCATGATCTCGGAGACGGTGCGGCTCATGGGTCTCATGTGGCCACCGCCAGACGTCGCGCAATGGCGAGGGGTCAGATCAGCGGGCCCGAGCAGAAGCGGCGGTCGCCGAAGCAGTCGGTCTCCACGCCGAAGGCCTGCACGATGCTGGTCAACAGATCATTGTGGCTGGCCCCGTCGAAGCGCAGATGGCGCCCCATCTCGAAGCCGCCGCCGCCGCCCGCGAGGAGGAACGGCATGTTGCGGCGCGTGTGGCTGTTGCCCTTGCCCAGCTCGTTGCCCCACACCACCAGCGTGTTGTCGAGCAGGGTGCCGTCGCCCTCGGGGATGGACTCCAGGCGAGCGAGGAGCGACGCGAACTGCTCGGCGTACCAGGTGTTGATCTGGATGATCTTCTCCTGCGCCGCGCCGTTGGAGTCGCCCTCGTGCGAGAGGTCGTGGTGCCGGTCGGTGAAGCCGAGGTGCGGGAAGCTCATCTGCCCGACCGAGCGGTTCCACTGCAGGCTGGCCACCCGGGTCAGATCGCACGCGAAGGCCATGGTCACGAGCTCGCTCATGTGATCGACCAAGACCGGGTAGTTGTCCGCGCTGCGGAGGTCTCCGACCGGGCTGCCCAGCTCCGGGATCGCGCAGGCGGCGCCGACCGCGGGAGAGCTCTCGAGCCGCCGCTCGAGCTCGCGCACGGACTCGAGGTGGGAGTCGAGCTTCTGGCGGTCCTCCGAGCCGAGGCGCGGACGCACCCGCTCGAAGTCCTGCCGGGCGAAGTCCAGCACGCTGCGGCGAAGCGCTCGGCGACGCTCGACGCCGGTCGCGTCCTCGCCGAGGTCTCCGAAGAGCCGGTCGAACGCCTGCCACGGATCGTCCTCGGGCGGCAGCGGCTCGCCCGCCGAGCGATAGACCATGCGGGACCAGACGTTCTCCGCGCGGCCCACGTCCACGCCGAGCTCCACCGAGGGGAAGGGCGTGTCGGCGCCGATCTGCATCGCCACCGCCTGATCGATGCTCATGCTGCTCGCCCAGGACACGGGCGGGCACGAGTCGCAGCCGCCCATCGTGTCGCCCGGGAGCAGCTCGACGCCCGTCCAGAGGCAGCCCATGCCCTTCTGGTGTCCGTCGCCGGGGCCCGTGTAGGAGATCTGCTGGTCGATCCCCTGGAGGATCAGGAGCTTCTCCCGGAAGGGCTCGAGGGACGAGAGGATCCGCTTCAGGCGGAAGCCGCGGCCGGTGTCGTCGGGGAAGTACTCGCCCGGGAACGTGCCGTTCGGGCTGAAGACGACGAGCAGGCGCTTGGGCGCCTCGGACGGCTGCGCCTCACCCCGGAGGATCTTCCAGAACGGCACCGTCAGCGCGGTCGCGCCGGCGGCGCCCACGAACCCGCGGCGGGTCCACTTCTTCAGCGCCTTCATGAGGCCCCCCGAAATCGCGGGTCGACGTGCACCGGGACCTCGTGCAGGTGCGCGGCGTCGCTGCGCTCTTCGGGCTCGGGCGCGGGACGGCGCCAGCGCGGCGGGCGGTACCCGCTCCTTCCGGTCGGCTCAATCACGAATCACCCCCGACGGCACCTGCTGGTGCCGGAACGCGTCGCTCTGGACCACCGCGATCATCAGCGCGCGGAGGTCGTAACCCGAGGCGTGGAAGTCCTCCTGGAGCCGCTGGACCGAGCAGAGATCCCACTCGGTCTCCGTGCGACCCATCGCGTATCGGAAGAGCTGCATGGCCACGCACTCGCGCACCTGCTGGCTCCCGGCGAGCAGACCCGCCAGCTCGGGCACGCCATAGAAGGCGCCGTCCGCGTCCACCGTCGCGAGCACCTCGCCCGTGGCGTCCACCGTCGCGCCCTCGTCCAGCTCCCGCCAGCGCCCCATCGCGTCGTAGTGCTCGAAGCCGAACCCGATCGGGTCCATCAGCTGGTGGCAGCCGCGGCAGCGCTCGTTCTGGCTGTGCTCGGCGAAGCGCTCCCGGGTGGAGAGGCCCGGCGCCGGGTCGGGCGCGACCACCGCGATGTCGTCCGGCGGCGGCGGGAGCTGCTGACAGAGCAGCCGCGTCCGCACGAACAGCCCGCGGTGGATCGGATCGCTCTGGTTCGGCTTGGAGAGCACGGTGAGCAGGCCCGGCTGGGTCAGCAGCCCGGCGCGCTGGCTCGGGTCGAGCTCCACGCGCTGCAGATCGTCGCCTTCGACCCCGTCGATGCCGTAGCTGCGGGCCAGAGGGCCGTCGACGTAGGCGTGGGTCCCGAGCAGGAGCGTATCGACATCGCCACCTTCGGTGAGGAACGCGTCTTCGACGTAGCGCTCGACCGACGCGCGGAGCCGGTGGCCGGTGTCGGCCTCGAAATCCGGGTAGCGCTCGGCGTCGCGGCGGGCTCCCTCGAGCACGTCGAGGTGGAGCCACTGTCGCGCGAAGTCGCGGACCCCGGCGATGGCGCGCTCGTCCTCGAGCATGCGGCGCGCCTGGGCCTCGAGCCCGGCGGGATCGGACAGCTCGCCCGCGCCCGCCGCCTCGAGCAGGGTGTCGTCGGGGATGGAGCCCCACAGGAAGAACGAGAGCCGGCTGGCCACCGCGAAGTCGTCCAGCGCGACCGTGTCCCCCGGTCGGGCCGCCGGATCCGGCGCGGACTCGACGTGGTAGAGGAAGCTCGGCGCGCTGAGCACGCCCTGGATCACCACCTGGATCCCGGTCCGGAAGTCGTACGCGCGGCCCACCTGATAGAGCGCGAAGAGACGCTCCGCCTCGTCGGCCTCGAGCGGCCGTCGGAAGGCGCGCATCCCGAAGCGCGAGATGAGCTGGCGCGCGCAGGCGTCCTCGCCCATCGCGGCGACGTCACAGTCGAGCAGCGCGTCGAAGCGCGTCGCCACCGCCTGCTCGGCCAGCGACTCGGCCGCGTCGACATACTGCTCTGCCAGCAGCGGTGATACCCGCGCGCCGACCTCGTAGCCGCTCGTGTCGTCGTCGGCCGCGAAGTCACGCGCCGCGCGCGCCTCGAAGCCGAGCAGGTGGGTGGTGGCCCGGTCGTACTCGGCGCGGGTCAGGTGCTCGAGCGGCGCCAGATCGACCTGCGGCAGATCGCAGCCCGCGGCGGGTCCTGGCCCGTCCTCCCCGGGGCGGAACGGCCGCTCGCCTCCGGGGGGGAGGACCGAGCCCTGACACCCCAGGACGAGGACGGCCAACCAGGCGTGTGCCCGAGTCATGTCGACTCCCGCCGCAAGTGTCACGCCACCGAGTGGGCCCCCGATCCGTGCCTACCGCGGCTGGCATGGAACCTCTCTCGCTCCAACGCGGAGCATGGCGCGCTCCGCGCTCCACGAGCCCGCGGGGCCAGCGCGGCGACCCCTCGGGGACGGTGTTTACTTGTTGACTTGATACGTATCAAGTCGACAAGTAAACACCGTCCCTGAGCTCGCGGCGCAGGTCAGGTGCCGCGGAACGCGGGATCGCGCTTCTCGAGCAGGGCCGCCATGCCCTCCTTCGCGTCGTCGGTCGCGACGGTCACCGCCTGCGCGTACGCTTCGCGGTAGGCGGCCGCGCGCTCGTCCCAGCCCAGCCCCTGCCGCAAGCTCCGCTTGGTCGTGCGCACCGCGATCGGGCCGTTCGCCGCGATCGCGCGCGCGACGTCCATCGCCTCGTCGAGGGGAGCGTCGCTCGCCGCGTTGAACAGCCCCGCCGCCGCGCCCTCCTCCGCGTCGAAGAGCCGGCCGGTGTAGAGCCACTCGCTGGCCTTCACGACGCCCACGATGCGGGGGAGCAGATAGCTCACGGCCATGCCCGGGTGGAGGCCGAGCTTGGTGAAGTTCGCTCCGTACTTGGCGCCCCGCTTGGCGTATCGAAGATCACACATCAGCGCGAGCCCGAAGCCGCCGCCGATCGCGTGCCCGTTGAGCGCGCCCACGATCGGCACCTCCACGTCGAGCAGGCTCAGGAACGGCTCGTACATCGCATAGGAGCGCTCGTGTGGCTGGCGCCCGGGCTGCTCGCGCTGGATCTGGGCCTTGAAGTCGGCCCCCGCGCAGAACGAGCGGCCCTCCCCCGTGACCACCAGGCACCGCAGGTCCTGATCGGCCCTGGCCTCGCGCACCCGCGCGGCCACCCCCTCGAGCACCTCCTCGGTCATCGAGTTCCGGTTGTCCGGCCGGTTCAGGGTCATCACCCCGACGCCGCCTTCGCGCGCATAGAGAACCGCGTCGCTCATGCCCCGCCCATATCACATCTCGCCAACCTCGTTGGCCCTGGCGCCGCGGGATGGGCCGGCGCGACCTCGGGCATCACGCTTGCCCCCCGCGGCCGTCATGCGGCTGCTCCCGTGGATCCTCCTGGCCCAGGCCTGTGCCCTCGCCCCGGCCGAGCCGCCGGACTGTCGGCACGGGCTCTTCGTCCAGCGAGCGCAGGTCATCGACACGGAGACGAAATGGTCGGGGACCCCGTTCGGCTGTCTGCCGAGGCGCCCGATCGAGGACCTCGGCGTGCCCAGGTGCCAGCTCGTGGAGGAGCGGTTCGGTGAGGGTGAGTGCGACGACGTCGCGGGTCGGGCTCGACTCGACGCCAGTGATCCGACCGTCTGTGAGGTCACCGTTCGCGCGCGCGACGAGGTCGGCCTGGCTGGCTACCGCCTCATCGCCCCCGACGCGATCTGCCGCGGTTCCCCTGCGCAGGTCGTCATCGAGCCGCGCACCCCCGCGAACACCCTGGTCACCCTGCGCTGCCAGACCGCGCTGAGCGAGCCCGCGACCTGCGAGTGAGGCGAGTCAGGCCCAGAGGTCGTTCGCGAGGTGATCGACGAAGCGGACGGCCTGAGCCGCGCTGGGCATGCCCGCGAGGCGACGGAGATCGGGGTCGGGCTCGCCCGAGGCCTGGTGGCGGAGGGCGACGATGGCGTCGCGGCGCGCCTGGTCGATCCGCGCGCGCTCGGCGGGGCTGAGCTGCGGCTCGAGCCAGGCGGCGACGGACCAGCTGAGCTCGGCGTGGCGGATCTCGTCGTCGGCGACGCCGCGCATGGCGGCGGCGATGGCGGGGTCCTCGGCCGCGAGCGCCTGGTGCGCGCCGACGAGCGCGCCGAAGGTCTCGCGCACGCAACCCTCGACCGCGTTCTCGAGGGCGATCTCGAACGCGCTCCGCTCCCGGGCCGGGGCGATGTCGGGCCGGAGCGGGGTCGCGCCGTAGCTGCACGCGACCTCCCCCATCGAGGCGGCGTGTCGGACCTCGTCCTCGCGGGCCTCGCGCGCCGCGTCGAGCAAGCCCTCCGGCGCGCCGAGGCGCGACAGCTCGTCGATCATCACGTCGAAGGCGGCCACCGCGCTCGCCTCGAGGCGCGCGACGTGGGCGAAGTACTGGCCGAGCGTGGCGCGCTCGCCGGTCGCGGCCTGCAGGCCCTCCGGGCGGCGACCGATGCAGCCGAAGTCCTCCTCGCGCGCGACCTCGCGCTCGTCTTCGAGGGTCATCTCGCCCGCGGGGCTGACGTGGAAGGTGAAGCGCGTGGTGACCCACGGCTCGCCGCACCCGCCGCCGGCCTGGTAGGCGTAGACGCGGAAGCCGTCGGGCAGGGTCTCCACCGACGAGAGGTGCGGCCCCGCGCAGTAGATCTCGTAGCCCGCGTGCCAGACGACGAGGGCGGCCTCGTTCGGGGTGTCGATGGTGCCGAGGAACGCCAGGACGTCGGCGGGGTCGGTGCGCACGACGACGTCGTCGCCCGTGGTGCTGATCAGCGCGTTCTGCCAGGTCTCCTCCTGGGCGCGCTGGAGCTCCGCGTCGCAGCCGGCGCGGTCGCTCGCGTCCCCGCACGCCTCTCCGATCTCGTCGAGCGCGTAGATCGGGCTGCGTCCGAGCCCCACCGTCCACGCGCCCAGGTAGGTCGGCGACTCGGTCGGCGTCAGGCCGTGCACCGCTTGATACATATCACCCGCGCAGAGGGTCGCGGGCGGCGGAGGAGGCGGGGGCGGACCCGCGTCGGTCCCGCTGTCCGTCACCGTGCCGCCGTCGCCCGAACCCGAGTCGGCGACCGGCCCGCCGTCGGTGCCTCCATGGCTCATGCCGCAGCCCGCCATCACGGCCGCGCACACGGACGCCCGCGCGAGATCACGGAGGTAGTCGCCCAGGCCCCCGTTCCTGGCGATCATGAGGTCGAGCGCGCGGCGAGCGGCGTTGGGTCGGTCGAAGGGTCGGCGTGCGGTCATGCTCGAACCGAGCAGCAGCGAACGTGCCAGCCCCACGCTTTCGAGCGAATCGACGGTCCGCGGCACAGCGCGGCACGGGTTGGCGTCAGCGCGGGGCGACCTCGACGGGGATCCCGCTGAGCACCGCGTTGCCGCTGAGCGTGTCGACCAGCCGGTCGTCGGTCAGATCGTTCAGGCTGACCCCGGCGTGGGCGCGCGCGACCTCGAGCCGCACCCCCTCGCGGTCGTGCCCGAAGCCGTGCGGCAGGCTCACCACGCCGCGCATCACGTCGTCCGAGATCTCGACCGCGACCGCCACCTCGCCCGTGCGCGACGACACCGTGACCTCGTCGCCGTCGTCGAGCCCCCGCGCCTCGGCGTCCTCCGGGTGCATCAGCAGCGTGCAGATGGGTTTGCCGGCCATCAGCTTCGGCACGTTGTGCATCCAGCTGTTGTTGCTCCGGAGGTGCCGACGCCCGATCAGGCTCAGGCTCCGCCGCTGCGCTCCGCTGCCCTCGAGCCGCGGCAGATCCTCGAGGAAGCGGCGCGGCGCGATGTCGATCTTCTCGCGCCAGGGCTTCATGCGGGCCGGCAGCTGGGGCTCGAGCGGGCCGAGGTCCACGCCGTGCGGCTGCTTCTTCAGCGCAGCCACGCTCAGCCCGCGCCGCGGCGGCCACGCCCGCGCGCCGTGCGGTCCGAGCCGCAGGCCCATGTCCACCAGCGCCTCGGGTCCGAGCCGCTTCATCGCCGCGTAGCGCACGCGCTTGGCCGCGGTGAGCGTCCCGCGGCGCCGCTCGAGCCGCTCGCCGAGCTCCAGCAGGATCCGGTGCTCGGGCATGCCCTTCGGCGCGAAGAGCGGCGGCGCGTACTTCGCCGTGTTGCGCACCGCGAGGTGATGGAAGGCCACGTCGTAGTGCGGTCGCTCGAGGGGAGACGGAGGCGGCAGGATCACCGTCGCGTGCCGCGTCGTCTCGTTCACGTAGAAGTCGACGCTGACCATGTGATCGAGCGCGGCGATGGCGCCGTCGAGTTGCCCGCCGTTCGGGGTGGAGAGCACCGGGTTGCCCGCGCTCGTCACCAGCGCGCGCACCTGGCCTTCGCCCTCCGTGAGCATCTCCTCGGCCAGCACCGCCACGGGCAGCTCTCCGTTGTGCTCGGGCAGCCCGCGGACCCGGCTGCCCCACCGGCCGAAGCTCCCCTTGCCCACCCCGAGCCCGAGCGGGGCGTTCACCGCGTCGATGGCGGGCGAGGTGAGCATGGCGCCCCCCGCGCGGTCGAAGTTCCCGGTGACGAGGTTGATGGCCTGGATCAGCCACTGGCAGAGCCCACCGAACTCCTGGGTCGAGCACCCGAAGCGCCCGTAGACCACCGCGCGCTCCGCTGCACAGAGCGCCTCGGCCATCGCCTCGATGTCTTCTTCGTCGATGCCCGTGCGCTCGGCCGCGCGCGCCGGGGTGAAGCCCTCCATCGCCGCGCGCAGCGCGTCCATGCCCTCGACGTGCCCCTCGAGGTGGCCGAGCCCGCGCCCCGCTCGCAACGCCACATGCAAGACGGCGGCGAGCAGCCACGCGTCGGTGCCGGGCCGGATGAAGTGGTGCGCGTCGGCCAGCTTCGCCGTCTCGGTGCGGCGGGGATCGATGACCACCACCTTCCCGCCGCGGCTCTGGATCGCCTTCAGCCGCCGCTTCACGTCGGGCGCGCTCATCAGGCTCCCGTTCGAGGCGAGCGGGTTCGCGCCGAGGATCAGCATGTGCTGCGTCCGGTCGATGTCGGGGATGGGCAGCAAGAACTGGTGCCCCAGCATGAAGTGCGCGGCGAGGTGATGGGGGAGCTGGTCGACGCTCGTGGCCGAGTACTTGTTCTTCGTCCGCAGGGTGCGCATCAGCATCGGCGCGAAGAGCGCGGCCGGGAGCGAGTGCACCGTCGGGTTGCCCACGTAGATCGCCACCGCGTCGCGCCCGTGCGCCTCCTGCACCCGGTGCAGCCCATCGACCGCGAGGTCGAGCGCCTCGTCCCAGCCGCACTCCTCGAAGCGCCCGTTCACCTTCTTGAGCGGCGCCCGGAGCCGGTCCGGGTCCGTGTGCAGCCCCGCGAGCGCGGGCCCCTTGGGGCAGAGATAGCCGCGCGAGAACGGGTCCTCCGCGTCGCCTCGGATCGACACGATCTGCTCGCCGTCGGTCTCGATGGCCAGCCCACACATCGCCTCGCACAGCGGGCAGCTCCGGAAGTGCTCCGTCATGCCCCGGAACTTACTCCGCTTCGCCCCGCGTTTCCGCGACGAGGGCCGGGGTCACGCCACGGACTGGCGCTTGCCCGGGACGACCTCGGCGCAGAGCTCCACGAGCGCGCCGGCGCGGACGGAGACGATCATCGCGGAGTCGGGGTCCATCTCGGCCGGGAACAGGCCCGTGTCCACGATGACCGCGCGGGCGCCGTGCTCGAGGTACTGGGGGGCGTTGTCGGAGCCGACGCCGCCGAACGCGATGAGCTTCGCCTCCGGGAAGGCGGTCGAGAGCCAGCCGAAGTACTCGGGGCCGCCGAGGCCGTGGGCGGGGATCACCGAGATGGGGCCGTCGTGGATGCGGGCCGCGGTGTGGACCTCGTTCGGGGTCGTGACCGAGGGGATGACGTCGAGCCCGCGGGCGCGGCCGGTCTGCACCAGCTCGGTGTCGAAGATGGGCGAGAGAACGAACTCCGCGCCGGCCGCGAGGGCGACGTTGAGGTGGTCCGAGAGCACGACGTCGCTCAGGCCCACGGTGGCGTCGGTCATGTCGGCGACCTCGGCCGCGATCTCGGCCACGAACGGCACCGAGATCGGCAGGGCCAGGACCTCGATGCCGCCCTCGGCCGCGGCGAGCGCGCGGGCGAGCAGGCCCTCCCTCTCGGGCGCCTGGACGATCGCCGCCAGCTTGCAGCGCATCAGAGTCTCCACCGCGTCCCCCATGCAGACGCAGCTATCCCCATTCGGGGCCCGCTGGTCAAGACAGAGGTGCGGAAATCAGGCCCGAAGACCCGGGCGTCGAATGCCGGAATGCCCTATGCTGGCAACCGGTTGCGTGCCATGAGGCAGCGCTGCGGGCAGGGGGAGCCGGCCGCGCGCGAGCGATCCATCGGGGGATTCGAGTTGCTGATCTACGCGTACCTGGTCTCGTTGATCGTCGGAGGGGTGCTCCTCGGAGCCTCGATCCTGCTCGGCGGCAAGGACCTCGAGGTCGACGCGGACGCCGACGCGGATCTGGATCTCGATCTCGACGCGGACGGCGACGCGGACCTGGATCTCGACGCGGACATCGACGGAGAGGCCGATGGGTTCGACAAGGACGTCGGGGGCCACGGGGACTTCTCCGGCTTCCTCTTCATGTTCCTCTCGCTTCGCTTCTGGACCTTCTTCCTCGCGTTCTTCGGCCTCACGGGGATCGTGCTCGACGGCCTGAACCTGGTCAGCTCGCCGTGGCTCGGGCTCGGGCTCGCGCTCGGCATGGGGCTCGCCACCGGGGCGGGCGCGATGAGCGTCATCCGTATGCTCGGCTCGGACACCAGCGGGCAGGCGGTGCGCAGCACCGACTACATCGGCAAGACCGCGCGCGTGGTCGTCCCCTTCGAGGGGAGCAGCGTCGGCAAGGTGCGCGTCGACATCAAGGGCACCAGCGTCGACCTGCTCGCGAGCGGGCTCGAAGAGGACGGGTACCAGGGAAAAGAAGAGGTCCTCATCGTCGAGATGGACGGGGCCCGGGCGCGGGTCGCGCGCCTGAATTCGAACGGCAAGGCCTGACCGGCGACGGTCGTCCAACGCGTCCCGGGGGGCTCGGGCGCGCAGTTTTCAGCAGCTATCGGGGGGGCGCCACACGCGTCGCCGAGGAGAGAAGGAGAGATGCAGTCACCCATGTATGAAGACGCCGCTCAACAGGCGGCGAGCGGCGGAGGCGGCGACATCTGGTTCGTCGTGTTCGGCGCGCTCGCGTTCGCCGTCGGCTTGCTCGTGTTGATCGCGATCGCGCGCGCGCTGCTGCACATCGCGCGTCCGAACGAGGCGCTGATCTTCAGCGGCAAGCGCTACGTGACCAGCGACGGCCAGACCCTCGGGTACCAGGTCGTCCGCTCCGGTCGCCGCGCGTTCAAGATCCCCTTCCTCGAGCGGGTGGATCGCATCGACATGACGCTCATCCCGGTGGACGTCGTGGTGCAGAACGCCTACTCGAGAGGCAACATCCCTCTCATGATTCACGCGATCGCGAACGTGAAGGTGCACAGCGACGAGCGCCGGATCAACAACGCGATCGAGCGCTTCCTGGGCAAGCCCACCGCGGAGATCCAGCTCGTGGCGCAGCAGACCCTCGAGGGCGCGCTCCGCGAGGTGCTCGCGCAGCTGACGCCCGAGGAGGTCAACGAGGATCGGCTGAAGTTCGCGCAGAACCTCATCGAGGCGGCGGAGGACGACCTCGACAAGCTCGGCCTCCAGCTCGACACGCTGAAGATCCAGAGCGTGTCGGACGACACCGGCTACCTCGACTCGCTCGGCCGCCCCGCCATCGCGCAGGCGCTCCGTGACGCGGAGAACGCCGAGAACCAGGCGATGCAGGAGATCGCGCAGGCGCAGGCCGAGGCGACGCAGCGCGCCGAGGTCGCCAGGGCGCACGCCGAGACCAACATCCAGAAGAAGAACAACGAGCTGCGACGCGTCAAGGCGGAGCTCGAGGGCGAGGCGGCGGCGGTCGAGCGTGAGGCCGACGTGGCCGCGAAGACCGCGCGCGCCTCCGCGGAGAAGGAGCTGCAGCAGGTGCGTGCCGCGCTCGAGAAGCTCCGGCTCGAGGCCGAGGTGGTCATCCCCTCGGACTACGACCGGCGCGCCAAGGCCATCCGCGCGGTCGGCGACGCGGCGCCCACCAAGGAGAACGGTGAGGCGGCCGTCGAGGTCCTGCGCATGATGAGCGCGGCGTGGGCGGAGATGGGCGATCAAGCCCGCGAGCTCTACGTCATCCAGCACCTCGAGGAGATCGTCGGCACGGTCGTGGCCCAGCTGGGCAAGGTCGACATCGACGAGGTGCACGTGCTCGATCAGGGCGACGGCTCCGGCCTCAGCTCGTACGCCGCGACCTACCCCAAGATGGTCGCAGAGGTGATGAAGGCGCTCAGGGAGACCACCGGCGTGGACGTGCCGGGCATCCTGAGCGGCGCTGGTAGCAACGCGCAGTCCTCGGGCAACGCCCCGAGCCTGTCCGGGAGGAGGATCTGATGGGTTTCGGAGCATTCGTCGCGATGGCGGGCATCGCCGTCATCGCCTTCGCCGCGATCGTCCTCGTCATCAAGAACGTCTTGTACGTCTGCCAGCCCAACGAGGTGCTGGTCTTCAGCGGGCGCCCCCGCACGACGTCCGACGGCCGCGCCATCGGCTACCGGATCGTCAAGGGCGGCCGGACGCTGAGGATGCCTCTGATCGAGACGGTCGATCGGATGGACCTGACCAACATGATCATCGAGCTGACGGTCCGGAACGCCTACTCCAAGGGCGGCATCCCGCTGACCGTGCAGGGCGTGGCCAACATCAAGGTCCCCGGTGAGGAGCCCCTCATCCACGCCAGCCTCGAGCGCTTCCTCGGCAAGACGCGCGGGGAGATCATGAAGGTCGCGCGGGAGACGCTGGAGGGGAACCTCCGCGGCGTGCTCGCGATCCTCACGCCCGAGCAGGTCAACCAGGACAAGGAAGCGTTCGCCATGAAGCTCACCGAAGAGGCGGAGCACGACCTGACGAACATCGGCCTGATCCTGGACACCCTCAAGATCCAGAACGTCACCGACGACGTCGGCTACCTCGACTCCATCGGGCGCATGCGCTCGGCGGACATCCGGAAGAAGGCGCAGATCGCGGAGGCGAGCGCGAAGGCCGAGGCGCAGATCCAGAAGTGGACCAACACGGAGGGCGCGGAGCTGGCCAAGGTCAACGCGCAGATCCACGTGGCCAAGAAGGACAACGACCGACGGATCGTCGACGCCCAGACGAAGCGGGAGGCGATGATCGCCGAGGAGCAGGCGGACGTGCAGGCGACCATCAGCCAGGCCACGGCCGAGATCTCCATGCAGGAGGCGCGCATCGAGCAGGTGCGGCAGCGCCTGCAGGCGGACGTCATCGAGCCCGCGGAGGCCGGTCGAAAGCAGGCCGAGCAGCGGGCGAAGGCGGACGCGGCCCAGATCATCGAGCAGGGCCGGGCGACGGCCGACGTGCTCGCGAGCCTCGCCAAGACCTACCGCAGCAGCGGGACCGACGGCCGAGACGTGCTGCTCATGCAGAAGCTCGTCCCGATGCTGAAGACCGTGAGCGGGAGCATCGGCGAGCTGCACGTGGACAAGCTGACGGTGATCGGCTCGGGCAGGAACGGCGCGGGCGACTCCGATCTCGCCGCGACGCTCATGCGCACGAACGAGCAGATCAAGGCGGCGACCGGCGTCGACGTCCCGAAGATGCTCACGCGCTTCCAGGAGGGCGGCGCACGCAGCGGGCCGCCTCCAGTCCCGGAGTGAGCACTCCCTGAGTGAGGAGGAACACGGTCTCACGATCGTACGGGCGGACTCTGAGAGGAGTCCGCCCGTTCCAATTCGAGCCAGCGATGCTCGCCGGATCACCCCGACACCTTGTTGGCGCGAGCCGACAAACGGACCCAGCGATGGGGTCCGAACCGGTCAGCTGGCGTCGTGGCACGCCGGTTGCGGAACGGAAGGGTCAGAGCCTGCCCGGTGCGGGGCGGGACGACACATCCAGTGGGGGGATTCCTCCGAATCGAGTTTCAAATGACGTCCGACGCTGCATCCATCGCCTGGTACCTGCATCGCGCCTCTCCCTCGAGCGCCATCGAATGGCCCGAGGGCACTCAGGCCGACTCACCACCCGACTACCCCACCCGTCTGCCGACCTCCGACCTGGCGCGGCTCTTCGAGCAGGCCGGCCAGGGCAACCCCACCGCCGCGACCCGCGCCGGGATCGAGGCCGGTCGCAAGCCGGTCACCGCGCTCCCGCTGTTGGTCCGCGCGAGCGCTCGCGCCGCAGACGCCGCCGACGCCGCCAGCCAGTTCTGGAGCGCCTTCAGCGGTAGCACCCGGCTCGAGAGCCGGACCGAAGGCGACCGCTGGGAGCTCGTGCTCGTCGAGAGCTGGCGCGAGCGGAGCCGCGGTCAAGACATGTTCCTTCAGTATCTCGTGGGCAGCCTCGTCGGCGCGCTCGCCGAGCACAGCGCGGGCGCGGTTCAGCCCCGCGAGGTGCGCCTGCCCGGAGCGTCGCAGCCCGGCGACGGCGAGGTCTCGCGCGCGCTCGGTGTCCCGGTCCACCGGGGCTCGGACCTGACCCGGATCGTCTACGACCGGAGCGCGCGTGGCGTGGCGCTGCGGACCTCCGACCCGCTGGTCTCGACCTTCCTCTCGGCGGAGCTCCATCGCGCCATCGCGCGCCTTCGCCTCGCCGTCACCTGGCAGATCGACGAGCTCATCCGCGAGAACCTCTCGGAGGGCCTCGGCATGCGGGAGGCGGCCAAGCACCTCGGGCTCAGCGAGCGCACGCTCCGTCGGCGCCTGGACGAGGAGGGCACCTCGTTCCGCGAGCGCCTCGACCACGTCCGCCGGGGTCGCGCGCTCGAGCTGCTCTCCGACCACGACGTGCAGACGGTGGCTCGCCAGCTCGGCTTCGTGGACGCCCGCTCGTTCCAGCGCGCCTTCCGCCGCTGGACCAAGATGACGCCGCTCGAGCACAAGCGTCGGCTGCGCGCCTCGGCGCGTCAGGCGCCGATGGTCGCCCGCGCGCACGTGGAAGCCGCGCAGTAGAGGGGATCAACCCGAGGCGTGGCGCGCCTCGAGGATCCGGACGTTCTCCGCGAGGCGGGCGTCGAAGGCCTCGAGGAAGGCGCGCGCCTCGGGCGTCTCCAGGGCGGCGCCGAGCTTCGCCGTCCCGCGCTTCATCGCGTCGTCGTCCGCCTCGGACAGCCCCTCGGTCGGATCGGCGCCTGCGCCGCCGCGGCGGAGTCGCCTGACCGCGTGCCACGCCGCCTTGGGGAGGCCCGACACCCCACGAAGCGCCTTCATCAGCAGCCCCTGCAAGAGCTGCATGTCGGTCCCGGCCACGGCGTTGTCGAAGGCCGATCGCAGCAGAGACGCCTCCTGGAGGCGCGCGGGAGGGTCGGTCGCGTCGGCGAGTCGACCCGCCTCGAGCCAGCCGTCGAGGGCGCGGCCCAGCAGGACCGCGTCCGTCAGGTCGCGGGTGAGGTAGCGGAGCGCGAAGAGCCAGGTCAGCACCTTCTTGACGGGGAAGAGGAGGAGCTTCACCGCCGAGAGCAGGCAGCCGTACAGGCAGCCGTGCGGGTCGGCGTAGAGGGGCGCGACCTGCTTCGAGGGGAAGCGCCGCCCGTGCGCGCTCAGCGTCTTGTCGACCATCAGCCGGCGCGCGCGGTCGCCGAGGAAGTCGTCCAGGAAGGGGACCGGCGTGAGCCGGGCGGCGGAGGCGAGGAGGCCGCAGGTCAGTCGCAGATGAAGGGTCCGCTCCATGCGTGTTCAGGGTACCCAAACCCCGACGCGCCCGGTTGATTCCGCAGGTTGATTGCGCAGGTTGATTCCGCGCGGGGCGCCGCTCAGGCGCCGCGGCCGATGTCGGTGCGGCAGCGCGCGCAGACGGAGTAGACGACCGCGGCCTCGGTCGGGAGGCGCCCCTCGGCCGCCGCGTCGCTGGCCTCGCGCCACTCGGCGTCGAGCTTCACCCGGTTGCACATGCTGCAGCGCACGAGCGCGTCGGGGCCTCTCCGGTAGTGGAAGCGCACCCCCGGCGTCATGCGCTCCTCCCGGAGGATGCGGTGCTCGAGCCGGACGCGATCTCCGTCACGGGACAACCGCATCTCCATGTGGCGGCGGTGCGTGGGGGAGTCACAGCGATAGCGCCGCACGAGGGTCTTGCCGTGCGTGCGCACCGCGCCGAGGAGCGTCGAGAGCAGCATGCGCGTGGCGTCGCCCTCGATGAACGACCACAGAGTGCGCCCGAGCACGAGGTCGCGGAGCACGGCGCCGCCGTCGTTCTCCCGCGCGAAGCCGTCCCAGCCGCCGCTCACGTCCGTCACGACGTCGTGGTCGTCCACCCAGTAGACGACCGTCTCGCCGACCTGCTCTCTCACCCGGAGCTCTCTAGGTCCTATCTCCCGGACAGCCACTTCGAGATGCGCGGGCTCCGCGTCATCTTGCCGACGAAGTCGTGGAAGCCCTGGCCGAGCAGGCGCTTGGCCCGCCACATGACCTTGCCGTCGGCCTGGGGGACCACGTAGAGGTCGCCTCGCTCGAGGCCCCTGAGCGCCACGTCCGCCACCGCCTCGGCCGTCCACTTGGACTTCGTGACCAGCTTCTCGGTCTGCGCGCGGAGCGCCTCGTCGGCGCGGGCGCTCTCGTGGATGCGGGTCCGGAAGAACGTCGGGCACAGCGCCGTGACGTGCACGCCCGTCCCGTCCAGCTCGCCGTAGAGGGTCTCGCTCAGCGCGACCACGCCCGCCTTCGTGACGTTGTAGGGGCCCATCATCGGCGCCGAGAGCAGCCCGGCCGCCGACGCGACGTTCAGCACCCAGCCGTGCCCCTGCTTCCGCATGCGCGGGACGAACGCGTGGCAGCCGTGGATGACGCCGTAGAGGTTGATGTCGATCTGCCAGCGCCAGTCCTCGAGGCTCACGACGCCGACCGCGCCCGCCACGGCCACGCCGGCGTTGTTGACGAGGATGTCGGTCCCGTCGAACGCCTCGTCCGCCCGGGCCGCGACCGCCTCGACCTGTTCGGGATCGCGGACGTCGCAGATCATGGTCACGACCTCGCCCCCTTCCGCGCGAGCCAGCTTCGCGGTCTCTTCGAGCCCCGCTTCGTCGACGTCGCTGAGGACCAGGCGCGCGCCGCGCGCCGCGAGCCGGAGACTGATGGCGCGACCGAAGCCGCTGGCCGCGCCGGTGACCGCGGCGCGGGGCCGCGAGGGGAAGGTCTGCGCCATGCGTTGGCTGTAGCACGCCCGCTTCGGCCATCGAAGGCAGGGACCGCTCTCAAGGATCGGCGCGGCTCCGCCGTTGATCCGCCCGAACCCTCATGCGGGAGAGATGAAAATGAAGGTCCTCGTCGTAGACGACAGCAAGGCCATGCGGATGATCGTCCGCCGCGCGCTTCGGCAAACCGGTCTCGATCTCGACGTCTCGGAGGCGGAGAACGGCCAGGCGGCGTTCCACCAGCTCACCGAGACGCGATTCGACTTCGTGCTCAGTGACTGGAACATGCCGGAGATGAACGGCTACGAGCTGCTCCAACGCATCAAGGCGGAGGGCATCCCCGTCAAGCTCGGCTTCGTCACGTCGGAGAGCACCGACGAGATGCGGTCGCAGGCGCGCTCCGCGGGCGCGGAGTTCCTGATCTCCAAGCCGTTCACCCCCGAGATCCTGAGCGAGCGCCTCTCGCCCTACGCGTGAGTCAGATGGCGCGCACCGGCACCGACGACGCCGTTCGCCAGGTCTCTGCCCACTCGCACGAGCAAGCGCGGGTGATGGAGGAGGCGGCACGGGCCGTGTCCGGGATGGCCGAGATGAGCGCGCGCATCGAGGAGCTCAGCCGCACCGCGTCACACCTCGCGGAGGAGGCGAACGGGCAGGCTTGCGAAGGCCGCACCGAGCTCGACCGGCTGAGCACGGTCGTGGGTGAGCTGGACGGCCTGCACGCGGAGCTCGGGGAGCTCGCCCGGAGCGTGCGCGCCATCCAGGAGCGGTCGCGGGCGATCCAGCGCTTCGCGGCGCAGGCCCGGATGCTCGCGCTCAACGCGCAGATCGAGGCCGCCCGCGCGGGCGACCGCGGCAAGGGCTTCTCGGTCGTCGCGGTGGAGATGCGCGAGCTCGCGAACTCCTCCCAGGAGGCCGCGCAGGAGATCTCCGACGCCGTCGACGATGGCGCGGGGCGCATCGAGGAGCTGCGCGGGCACGCGGGCGAGCGGACCCGCGTGGTGCGCGAGGCGGTCGGGAGCTCGCGGCGCGCGTTCGAGCTGATCGCCGACGAGGTCCACCGCATCGCGGAGGCCAACCACACGATCGCGCGCACCACCCTCGAGCAGGCGTCGCTGACGCGCGCCACGAGCGAGAGCCTCCGCGAGCGCTCCGAGCGCGCGAGCGGGCGGGCGGCGGAGGTCGAGTCCCTGCTGGCCGGCGAAGAGATCCCCGAGCTGACCCCCGAGGAGGCCTACGGCGCGCTCTCGCGCTTCGAGGTCATCGACGTTCGCGATCGCAAGGAATACGTGGACGAGCTGGGCCACATCACGGGCAGCCGATGCATCCCCATCGGGGATGAGTTGAAGGCCGCCCTGTCCGACCTGGACCCCTCGAAGAAATACCTGTTCGTGTGTCGTAGCGGGGGTCGGAGCCTCCGCGCCGCGCGTCTCGCCCAGGCCGCTGGGCTCCATTCATCCCACAACCTGACCGGGGGGATGCTGCGCTGGAACGAGGCGCGGCTCCCGGTGACGAAACGCGCCGCTTGAGGAGCCACGACAGATGAGCCACGCCGCCGCCAGAGACGAATCGGGCGTCGCCGTCCTGCTCGGGCGTCGCCCGATGTTCGGCCCCGACCTCGAGACCACCGCCTACCGCCTCCTCTACGCCGGCGTGCCGGAGCCCGGTGGGGCGGAGCGCATGACGGCGGAGGTCGTCGTGCGCGCGATGGTCGACTTCGGGATCGAGCGCATCTGCGAGGACAAGCCCGCGGTGATCAGCTTCCCGCGGCCCTTCCTCGTGGGTGACCTCCCGATGGCCGTGCCGCGACACAAGGTCGTGGTGCGCGTCGCGCCGGACGTGGAGCCCGACGTCGAGGTCGTTCGTGGTCTCGCGGCCATGAAGGAGGCGGGCTTCCGCATCGCGCTCAGCAGCCCCCCGCTCGGCCCGCTGGCGGGAGAGATGAAGGCGGCGGCGTATCTGGTGGAGATCCCCGTGGCGGGTCGCACCCTCGACGAGGTGCGCGCGAGCGTCGAGAGCGTCGGAGACCTCCGCACGGTGGCGATCGGGGTCGAGTCGTTCACCCAGCTGGGCGACCTGAAGCAGCTCGGTTTCTCGCACTTCGCGGGTGACTTCCTCGGCAAGCCGCGCCTCCTCAAGACCCGCCGCCCGAGCTCCGGCCGGCTGGCCACCCTGGAGCTGCTCCGCCTCGTCCATGATCCGGACGTGACCATCCCTCAGCTCGAGGCGGTGATCTCGAGGGACGCGACGCTCGGCTACCGGTTGCTCCGCTGGGTGAACTCGGCCGCGTGCGGGCTCCCCCGCCGGATCGACTCCGTCCAGCAGGCGCTGGTCCTGCTGGGGCTGCAGAAGCTCCGGGCCCTCGTGTCGATGGTCGCGCTCGCGTCCCTGACCGACGAGCCGAAGGAGCTACTCACGCTGTCGCTGACCCGAGCGCGCTGCTGCGAGCTGATCGCGCGAAGGACGGGCGCCGACAGCCCCGACGTCTACTTCACGGTGGGCCTCTTCTCGCTCCTCGACGCCCTCTTCGGCATGTCGATGGACGCCATCCTCGAGCGCGTGCCGCTCAGCGAGCGCGTCGCCCGCGCCCTCACGTCGGGTGACAACGCGGAGGGTCGCATGCTCGCCGTGGTCGGAGCGCAAGAGCGAGGCGACTTCGCGCAGGTGGCCCGTCTCGGCAGCGATCCGCACGCCGTGAGTCTGACCTGGGTCGAGTCGATCGAGTGGGCGAGCGCGGCCGGCCGCGAAATGCGCTGATCGTCGCGGCCACTGTCTCAAGAAGCGACGTGGCCCGCCGATGATCCATGTCGAGACGCATGGACGAGCTCGAAGAGATCATTCAGTCCTTTCTGGTCGAATCGGCCGAGGGCCTCGCGCAGGTCGAACAAGACCTGGTGTTGCTCGAGAAGGACCCCGAGGACGGAGAGGCCGTCAAGCGCATCACCCGCGTGCTGCACACGATCAAGGGGACGTGCGGCTTCCTCGGCTTCGAGAACCTCGAGGAGCTCACCCACGTCGCGGAGTCGACCCTGATCCCCATCCGGGACGGGCAGCGACGCTTCGACACGCGGCTGGCCGACGTGCTGCTCGACGTGGTCGACCGGATGCGCGGGATCTTCGCGCAGATCGAGACCGAGGGCACCGAGCACCCCCAGCCGCACGACGCGCTCGTCGAGCGGCTGAAGGCGATCGAGGCGGACGAGCCCGAGCCGGAGACCGAGGCGCAGGCGGCGCCCGAGCCGGTCACGGAGACGGCGGACACGCAGACGGAGGGCCCGGAGGCGGAGGGCACGAAGGCAGAGGAGCCGACGAGCCCCCCTCCGACGAGCGCAGACCCCAAGCCGCCCGCGGCGATGCACGCCGATCCCGCGCACCGCGGCGACACCACCATCCGGGTCGACGTCCGCGTGCTCGACCGCCTGATGAACCTCGTCGGCGAGCTCGTCCTGTCGCGCAACCAGCTCGTGCGCAGCGAGCTGCGCGAGACCAGCTCCCACGTCGGCGCGGCGCTCGCGCGGCTGAGCTCGATCACGACCGAGCTGCAGGAAGGGATCATGAAGACCCGGATGCAGCCCGTGAAGCAGATCTGGGGCAGCGTCCCGCGCATCGTGCGCGACGTCTCCAAGGTCGCGGGCAAGGACGTGGAGCTCGCGCTCACCGGCGCGGACACCGAGATCGACCGCGGCGTGCTCGACGCCATCAAGGACCCGCTGCTGCACCTCGTGCGCAACGCCGTCGACCACGGCGTCGAGCCGCCCGACGTGCGCGAGCGGAACGGCAAGCCGCGCGCGGGGACCCTCTCGGTGCACGCCTACCACGAGAACGGCTTCGTCGGGATCCGCATCAAGGACGACGGCGCCGGCATCGACCCCGGGCGCATCCGCGCCAAGGCGCTCGAGCGCGGCCTGATCGACGCGGCCGCCGCGGAGCGCATGTCCGACCGCGACCTCGTCTCTCTCATCTTCGCCCCCGGGTTCTCGACGGCCGAGAAGGTGACGAACATCTCCGGCCGCGGCGTCGGGATGGACGTCGTCAAGACGAGCATCGAGCGCATCGGCGGCGTGGTCGAGGTCGACTCGACGATCGGCGCTGGGACCACGTTCCAGATCAAGCTCCCCCTGACGCTCGCCATCGTGCCCGCCCTCGTCGTGCGCGCCGAGGGCGAGCGATACGCGCTGCCACAGGCGACCGTCCAGGAGCTCATCCGGATCCGGGAGGGCGCGATCGAGCGCGTGCAGGACGCCTTCGTCTACCGACTCCGCGGGCAGCTGATGCCGCTCGTCTCGCTGGGCGAGATGCTCCAGCTCCACGGGGGGATCCTCGAGGGCGCCATGAAGAGCGAGCGAGACGGCACGCTCCTGGTGATCAACGCCGACGGCAAGACGTTCGGGCTCGTCGTGGACGAGGTCGCCGACTCGGAGGAGATCGTCGTCAAGCCCCTCGGCACCCTCGCGGGTGACCTCGGCGTCTTCGGCGGCGCGACCATCCTCGGCGATGGACGCGTGGCGCTCATCCTCGATCCCCTCGGGCTCGCCCAGCAAGCGGCCCTGGCGGAGGAGGCGTCCCGGAGCGTGACGGGCACGATGGTCGTCGACGAGGACGACCTCCCGTCGGAGAAGGACTCGCTCCTCGTGTGCCTCGAGGACGAGGGCCGACGCGTCGCGTTCCCGCTCGCGCAGGTGGCCAGGCTCGAGGAGGTCGCGCCCGAAGAGGTCGAGCGCTCGCACGGCCGGCCGGTGGTGCAGTACCACGGGCGTCTCCTGCCGCTGGTGAACGCGGCCGCCGGGCGAGACATGCCGCTGATGCACGTCGTCGTGCGCGAGACCCCCGGCGGTCCGGTCGGCGTCGTCGTGCGCGAGGTCCTCGACGTGATCGAGCGGCAGACCGAAGGCGAGCGCGGCAGCATCGTCGTCGACGGGAAGGTCACCGATCTGCTCGCGCTCGACGACATGATCGCGCGGGAGCGCCCGGAGCTGCTGGACGGAGTCGGAAATGCGGCCTGACACCCCCACGCGACAGCTCTGCACCTTCCAGGTCGACGACCTGCTCTTCGGGATCCCCGTGGAGTCGGTGCGAGAGCTGATGAAGCCCCAGCCGATGACCCGCGTGCCGCTCTCGGGCCACGCGGTCGCCGGGTTGATCAACATCCGCGGCGAGATCGTGACCGCGCTGGATGTCCGACGACGCCTCGGCCTCGCCGGCACGGAGACCCCCTCCATGAACGTCGTCCTGTTCGTCCGAGACGAGCTCGCGAGCGTGCTGGTCGACAAGATCGGCGACGTCGTAGAGGTCCACGACGATCAGTTCGAGCGCCCCCCCGAGACCCTGCGCGGCTCCGTACGCGAGGTGATCCGAGGCGCCTACAAGCTCCCCAACCGTTTGCTGCTCCTGCTCGACGTGCCGCGGTTCGTCGAGGGGTGCTGCTGAAAGAGGCCGACCATGATGGCAACCGTTCCGACTCAGACGAACCCCAGAATGCACGTGCTCGTGCTCGGTGGGGGTGTCCTCTTGCTCGCCGCGTGGGTCGTCGGCGCCGTGAGCGCGTTCAACGTCCACGAGGACGCGGCCGCGAGCGCGGCCATCGCCCGACAGGGCGCGCTCGCGCAGCGCTACGCGCTCGAGGTCTTCGAGAGCCCGGCGAGCGCGGACGCGACGATCGACGCGCTCCGGGCGTCGATGTCCATCGCGACGGATGTCGAGGTGGCCGACGCGGTCGACGCGCTCGTCGAGCGCGGCGCCGACATGAGCCAGGGGGCGTCGCCCGAGCGCCGCTTGGCGCTCACCCGCGCGGCGCAGGCCGTCGAGCGGGCCGCCGACCGGGCCGCGAGCGAGCGCATGCCGAGCTACGCGGCGGTCTTCCTGCCCGCCCTCATCGCGGGCGGCGCGGCCCTGATCGGCGTCATCTTCTTCATCTTCGCGCTCCGCAAGCTTCGCGGTCGCCTGGACATCCCCGCGCGCGAGGTCTCCGGCATCGCCGAGGCGCTCGCCCGCGGCGACCTCACCGCGCGGGCCGTCTTCACCGACCCCGCATTTCGCAGCGCCGGTGACGCGCTCGACGGCGCCATCGAGCGCTTCGGCGGCTCGGTCTCGTCCATCCGCGACAGCTCGCGCGGCCTCTCGCAGTCGTCGGAGGAGCTCACCGCGGTCAGCCACCAGCTGGCGAGCGGCGCCGAGGAGACCTCCACCCGCGCCAGCGCGGTGACCAGCGCCGCGAAGGGCGTCAGCGACAACGTGCAGCTCGTCGTCGCGGCGGCCGAACAGATGAACGCGAGCGTGGGTGAGATCGCGCGGGCGGCGCGCGAGGCGTCGGAGATCGCGGGCAGCGCGGTCGACGCGGCGCAGAGCACCAACGCGTCGGTCACCCGCCTCGGCGCGAGCAGCGCGGAGATCGGGCAGGTGGTCAAGGTGATCACGTCCATCGCGGAGCAGACCAACCTCCTGGCGCTGAACGCGACCATCGAGGCGGCGCGCGCGGGTGAGGCGGGCAAGGGCTTCGCCGTCGTGGCCAACGAGGTGAAGGAGCTGGCGAAGGAGACGAGCCGCGCCACCGACGACATCAGCCGGCGGATCGACACCATCCAGCGAGACACCACCGAGGCGGTGAAGGCCATCGGCCGCATCGACCAGGTCATTCAGCAGGTCAACGAGATCCAGGCGACGATCGCCGCGGCGGTCGAGGAGCAGTCGATCACCACCCAGGAGATCCAGCGCAACGTGGCCGAGGCCGCGCAGGGCAGCGCCGACATCGCGGACAGCGTCGCCGGCCTCGCCGAGGCGGCCCGCGAGACGAGCGAGAGCGCGAGCGCCATCCGGATCGCGGCGCGCGAGCTGTCGAGCATGGGCGTCGAGCTGCAGGGTCTGGTGGGTCAGTTCCGCGTCGCGGGCAAGAGCCACAGCAAGGTCGAGAGCCGGAGCTCGAGCGCGAGCGCGCGCGGCGGCTTCGGCTACTCGAACGGCAACGGGTCGAGCGCCTACGGCAACGGGGGCATCCACCCCGCGCTGGCGGACTTCGACGGCCCCATCATCGAGATGTGACGTGTGGCCAAGCGCATCCTGATCGCAGATGACAGCGCGGTCGTGCGGGGATTCCTCGTGCGGCTCCTCGAGGGAGATCCGCGCTTCGAGCTGACGGGCATCGCGCACGACGGCCAGGCCGCGGTCGAGCGGGTTCGGCGGGGAGACTTCGACGCCGCCATCCTCGACGTCGAGATGCCGCGCATGAACGGGCTCGAGGCCCTGACGGTGATCCGGGACATCGCGCCTCGCTTGCCGGTCCTGATGTTCAGCCAGCACACCGAGCGCGGCGCGCGCATCGCGATCGACGCGCTGGCCCGAGGCGCGGCCGACTACGTCACCAAGCCCTCCGCGCGGCTCCGAGATCTGAGCACCGAGAAGGTCACCCAGGACCTCCTCGACAAGCTCCATGCGGTGACGCAGGGGACGCCGCCCGGCACCCTCGTGCCGACGCTCCGGCCGCGCCCGCCGCTTCGGGGGCAGCGCCCACCGGAGGTCATCGTGCTGGCGACCTCCACCGGAGGCCCGCGCGCGCTCGACATCGTGCTCCGCGGTCTGCCGGCCTGGCTGCCCGTGCCGGTCCTGGTCGTGCAGCACATGCCGGCGCTCTTCACCCGGCACCTCGCCGACCGACTCGACGAGGTCACGCCGCTGCGCGTGATGGAGGCGGTGGACGGCAGGCTGATCGAGCCCGGCACGGTCTACGTGGCGCCGGGCGACCGACACCTGCGCGTCCTCCGCATCGGCGAGACGCGGCGCCTGCGCGTGGTGGACGACGCCCCGGTGCAGGGCTGTCGCCCCTCCGCTGACGTGCTCTTCAGCTCGGCGTCGGACGCGTGGGGCAAGGGCGTGCTCGCGGCGGTGCTGACCGGGATGGGCCGAGACGGAACGGCGGGCTCGCGCCGCGTGGTGGAGGGCGGGGGGCGCGTGCTCGCGCAGGACCAGAGCTCCTCCGCCGTGTGGGGCATGCCCGGCCAGGTGGTGAAGGAGGGCCTGGTCGAGGCGGTCGTGCCGCTGGACGACATGGCGCGCGCGCTGGTCGCCCGGATCATCACCGGCCAGCAGCGCGAGCGGATCGAAGACAGGGCCAGCGATGGACGACGCTGACGTCCGGAAGGTCCGCGAGATCCTCTTCCGCCGCGCCGGGATCGAGCTGGGCGACCAGCGACGCTACCTGGTCGTGGAGCGCCTCGGCGCGATGGCCCGCGAGCTCTCGTACAGCAGCGCGGCCGAGCTCGTACAGAGGGCTCCGAAGGAGCAGCTCGACGAGGCCGTGCTCGAGGCGCTGACCACCCACGAGACCTCGTTCTTCCGGGAGCCCCAGGTGTTCGAGGCGCTCCGCGTGCACGTCCTGCCGCGCCTGATCGCGGCCGCCCGTCCGGAGCGGCGGCTGTCGATCTGGTCGGCCGCCGCGTCGACCGGGCAGGAGGCCTACAGCCTCGCGATGCAGATCCACGCGTGCTTCCCCGAGGTGCACGGCTGGAACGTGCGCATCCACGCGACGGATCTCTCCGCGCGCGTGGTCTCGAAGATCGACAGTGGCGTCTACAGCGAGTGGGAGACCCGACGCGGGCTCCCCGGTCATCTGCACGGGCGCTATCTGGTGCGCCGCGGCGCGGACTGGCAGGTCGTGCCCGAGCTCCGTCGCTGGGTGCGAGGCTCGCAGCTGAACCTCATCGACGCGTGGCCGAGTCAGCTGCACTCGCTCGATCTGGTCCTGGTCCGCAACGTCCTCATCTATCTGCACGACGGCGCGCGCTGGTCGATCCTCCGGCGCGTCCGGGACGTGCTGAAGCCGAAGGGGCGCCTCGTGCTCGGCAGCTCCGAGACGCGCATGCGCGGGACCGAGCTCTTCGACGCGCAGCGCTTCGGGGGCGCGCTCTTCCACGGGCCGCCCGGCTCCGAACACGACCTCGACCAGACGCGGCCCTTCCACGTCAGGCCCGAGCTCGCCGCGCCGCGCGCGCCGAGACGGACCCAGTCCTCGACGAGCGTCACGAAGACCGCCGACCTCGAGGAGATCGCGCGGGAGCTGCGACGAAGCGCCGAGGCGCTGAAGAAAGTGCGCTGAGCGCCGTAGAGACAATGGGAGGAGAGACCGTGACCAAGACCATGGAAGACCTTTTTCCCGGGAACATGGGCCGCATGCTCATGATCCGGGTGATGCTGAAGATGCGGCGGCCCGACCTACGGGACATGCCGCGCACCGCTCCTCTCGAGGCCAGCCTGGTCGCCGAGCTGGAGACCACCATTCGCCAGGTCCAGTTGGGCTGAGGAGACGACGATGACACGACGCACCGGATCCATCAGCCAGGAGGCGCACGGCCGCACGCTCATGAGCGGCGAGCCCCTCGTCTTCCACTGCAACCACTACAACTACTGGCTCCAGAAGACGCTCCTGCTGCCCGAGGGCCTCGGCATGCGCGGCGTGATCCGCGACGCGGCCGCGAGCGCGGCGCACGCCCTGATCAGCGCCGCGGCGAAGGAGCACGACGTCACCGAGCCCTCCGAGGTCCTGGCCATCGCGAGCGACTGCTTCGCGGCGCTGGGCTTCGGCACGATCGACTTCTCGCAGGCCGCCGACGGCGGCGGCACGGTCCGCACGCCCACCTCTCACTACGGTCAGTGCCTCCGCATCGCGTCGGGCGCCGACTTCGCCGAGCCCCAGGAGCTCTTCGACCAGGGCTACGCGGCGGGCGCGCTCGCCGCGGCTTACGGCAAGCCCGCCGGCGCCTACGCCGCGCGGAGCGAGGCCAGTCAATCGATGGGAGCCGAGGTCGGCGAGATCACGCTCTCCTCGCGCGACGTGCCCGAGGGCTTCTTCGTCGCGCCGGGCCGCGGCCCGCACGCTCAGCTCGAGGTGCCCTCGACGCATCCGAGCTCGAACGTGGACGAGGCCGCGGTGCTGCAGGCGCTCTCGGGGCTCGATCTGTCGGGCAACGAGGAGGGCCTCCTCCCGCGCTTCGGGGTGATCCTCACCAACCACTTCGCCAACTTCTACGACCGCGTCAGCTTCGAGTTCGTCCAGCGCATGGGCGGCACGGGCATGCTCGACATGGCGGAGGAGCTCCTCGTCGAGGCCGGCTACCGCTGCGCCTTCAACACCTTCGGCGGCATCATGACCAGCCCGGAGTGGGACGCGGTCGTGAAGCCGCAGTGCAAGACCACCGAGGACTGGGTCCACGGCATGGTCGCGGTGATCAACGCCCTCGGCTGGGGCGTCTGGCGCGTGCACGAGCTCAGCTCGAGCCGCCTCGTCGTGCGCATCTGGGACGACTACGAGTCCACCGGCTACCTCGGCATGTACGGCAAGGCCGACCGCTTCGTCTCGCACCTCGCCGCCGGCGGCGTCGCGGGGCTCATGAACCTCGTCTACCCGGGCCGCATCGACGAGAGCCCCACCCTCGACGGCGAGTACTACGCCCGCATCTTCGAGTCCCCCGAGCGCTTCACCCCCCAGGGCGTGAAGTGCATGGCGGCGGGCGACGAGTACACCGAGGTCGTGGCCGAGCGGTGAGCGAGCCCTTCGAGATGGAGCGTGACCTGCGCTGTCAGCGTGGGTTGCGATTCATCTACCGCGCAGAATTCGACCCGGTCGCCCTCGCCGACGCCCTCGACGCCGCCTACGACGGAATGGTCGTACGCCACGTAGAGACCCTGGGCGCCGTCCGCACCGAGCGCGTCATCGTCCAGTTCCAGGTCGAGTTCCGCGTCGGCGAGCGGCCCGGAGAGGTCTCCCTCACCCACCGCGTCAGCGCCGCCCCCGACACCCGCGCGGCGAGCCACCGTGCCCTGGAGCACGCCCTCCGTCACCTGGCCGCCGACCGCCCCGCAGCCTGACCCCCGCAGCCTGACCCCCGCAGCCTGCCCGTCAGCAAGCCGGGCCCGGCCAGCGGGGTTGCGAAGGGCGACGAGCGAAACGATGTCGCCCCCCGAGCAGCACCTCCGAGGCGCGTGGCATCGCGAAGGGCGACGAGCGAAGCGATGTCGCGCCCCCAGACGGGTCCCCCGCGGCAGCGGGCGCCCAGCCTTCGCGAAGCGAAAGCGCGAGGCGCGAGGCTTTGCGAGGGCGACGAGCGAAGCGATGTCGCCTGCGACGAGCAAAGCGATGTCGCGCCCCCAGACGGGTCCCCCGGCGCGTGGCATTGCGAGGGCGACGAGCGAAGCGATGTCGCGCCCCCAAACGGATCCCCCGCGGCAGCGGGCGCCCAGCTTTCGCGAAGCGAAAGCGCGAGGCGCGTGGCTCACGCGCGAAGCGCGGGACACGGGCGACGTCAGTCGCCCGACTTGGGTTGGGGGGGGCCCCGCGGAGCCGGGGCAGCGATGTTTGCGAAGGGCGAAGCCCGAAGCGAACATCGTTGCCCCGGCGCCGTGGGGGGGAGGGGCTTGAAAAGCCCCGCCCAAAAGGAGGCCCCGCCGCGCGGGTGCAGCGATGTTCGCGAAGGGGTGCGCAGCGCCCCGTAGCGAACATCGTTGCGCCCGCGTGGTGGGGGGGAGGGGCTTGAAAAGCCCCGCCCAAAGGTCAGTACCGGCAGCAGCGGAACCCGGTGTTGGGGAAGGCGAACGAGTTGTCGCCGACCGTGAAGTCGAACTGGCACGTCCGACCCGGCTCCACGTTGTTGTACGACCCACCGCGGATCTCGTGCACGCCCGCGGCCGGCGCCGTGTTGGTCCACTCCTTGACGTTGCCGCTGAGGTCGTAGATGACGCCCGCGCCGCCCCAGTCGGTGAAGCACATCGGGAAGGTGCTCGACGCGGTCGGGAAGAGCGCGTCCTGATCTCCAGCGGTGCCGCTGCTCGAGTCGAACTCCTCGCCGTTGCAGGTCAACGGCGCGCTCGTGCCGCAGCTCGACGCGTAGCTCCAGTCGCAGCTCGAAGACGGGCCCTCGCACGCCGCCTCCCAGTCGGGCGCGTCGCAGAGCCGCCACTCCGAGCCGCCGCTGCAGGTGCCGCTGGGGTTCAGGGCGCAGCACGCGTCGCGCGCCTCCGTCCAGGTCAGGTTCGTCCACGGCAACACGTTGGCGTTCGCGCACGCGTGCGTGGTGACGCTGCCCTGGCTCGAGCTGGTCGCGTCGGGGCGGCTCGCCTCGTACTGCATCATGCGGAAGGTGCCGCCGCCCGGGCGCGGCATGAGCACGGTCGGGATCGCGCTGACCGGGATGGCCTCGTCGATCGCTCCGTCGCAGTCGTCGTCGACGTTGTTGCAGGACTCGTTGGCCGCGGGCATGCCCGCCGGGGGCGCGGTGCAGAACGTGCCGCTCTCGTCTCCGGTGCAGGCCACGACGCCGGTCCGCCGGCAGATGCCGCTGCCGTTGCTGCAGCTGTTGCCCACGGTGGGGAAGGGCTCGTCCACCGCGCCGTCGCAGTCGTTGTCGAGCCCGTCGCAGCGCGTCTCGGTCGCCTCGAAGGTGCCCGGGTAGGTGCACTGCCAGCCCGCCATGCCGCCGCAGCTGGGCGTGGTCCCGGCGCAGACCCCGTTCGGGTTGCAGAAGCTGCTCGGCGGCGTGAGCGACTCGTCGGTGGAGCCGTCGCAGTCGTCGTCGCGGCCGTTGCAGATCTCCGAGCCCGCGAAGCTGCAGGCGTACTCGCAGCCGTTGGCCGAGCTGCCGTCCCGGTCCACGAAGCCGTCGTTGCAGGCGAGGATCACGCAGCTCGACGCGCTGCACCCCGCGGTCGCGTTCGCGAACGAGCAGACGTTGCCGCAGCTGCCGCAGTTGTTGCGATCGTTGGCGAAGTCGAAGCCCTCGTCGGTCGCGCCGTCGCAGTCGTCGTCGACGGAGTTGCAGCTCTCGAGCGCGGGGCCCGTGCCGCCCATGCACTGGAGCGCGCCGCCCGCGCAGACCTGCATGCCCTGGGTGCACGCGCCGGTCCCGACGCCGCAGGCGCCGCCGCCCTCGGGGTTCATCTCGTCGATGCTCCCGTCGCAGTCGTCGTCGAGGCTGTTGCAGAGCTCGCCCCCCGCGCGGGGTCCCGTCGCGCCCACGCAGCTCAGCGTCCCGCCCATGCACTGCCGCGTGCCGGGCGCGCAGACGCCGACGTCGGTGCCGCAGCTGCCGCCGCCGCCCGGGTTGCCCTCGTCGACCGCGCCGTCGCAGTCGTCGTCGCGCGAGTTGCAGGTCTCGGTCGAAGCCCCCACCGCGCCCACGCAGCTCAGCGTGCCGCCGGAGCAGGTCAGGGTCCCGAAGGCGCACTCCCCCGTGTCGATGCCGCAGCTGCCGCCGCCGCCCGGGTTGCCCTCGTCGATGGTCCCGTCGCAGTCGTTGTCGAGCCCGTCGCAGCTCTCGCTCGGGTCCGGGCCCACCGCGCCGACGCACACCAGCGCGCCGCCCATGCACTGCTCGCGCCCCGCCTCGCAGGTGCCCGCCGAGGTGCCACACACACGGCCGCCGTCGGGGTTGCCCTCGTCGACGGTGCCGTCGCAGTCGTCGTCGACGCCGTTGCAGGTCTCGGTCGAGGGCGTGGTCGCGCCCATGCACACGATCGTCCCGCCCACGCAGGCCTCGGTGCCGGTCGAGCACGCGCCCGTCGACATGCCGCAGCTGCCGCCGCCGCCCGGGTCGCCCTCGTCGACGGTGCCGTCGCAGTCGTCGTCGCGCACGTTGCAGGTCTCGGTGGCGGGCGAGCCCGGCATGCAGCTGTACTCGCAGCCGTTGCCGGGGTTGCCGTCCACGTCGAAGAAGTCCGGGTCGCAGGCGTCGAGCTCGCAGGCTCCCGCCGTGCAGGTGCCCGTCGCGTGGGCGAAGACGCAGACCCGCCCGCACGCGCCGCAGTTCATCGAGTCGGTCATCAGGTCGACGTCCTCGTCGACGGTGCCGTCGCAGTCGTTGTCGCGCAGATCACAGACCGCGTCGTCGCTCGACTCCACCAGGCAGCGATACTCGCAGCCGTTGGAGGGGTCGCCGTCGAGGTCGAAGCGGCCGACGTCGCAGCTGTCGATCTCGCACACGCCCGCGTTGCAGGCCGGGAAGGCGCCGAGGGGCGCGCAGAGGCTGCCGCACGCGCCGCAGTTCTCGGTGTCCGTGTCGAGGTCGAAGTCCTCGTCCACGTTGCCGTCGCAGTCGTCGTCCAGGTCGTTGCAGAGCTCCGCCTCGAGGCAGCCGTCCGGGCCCGCGTCGAGCGCGCCCGAGTCCACGCCCGTGTCGGGGACGCCGGTGTCCCGCAGGCCGCTGTCGGCCACGCCGGTGTCGGGGCCGGCGTCGCCCACCGCCTCGTCGCAGTCGAGACAGAAGGGGTCTACGTCACAGCCGCCGAGCAGGAGGCCGGCCGCCACCGCGGCCACGACGAAAGGGACGCGCGGGTCGACCGCCCCCCTGCGCCTGGAGGCGCGCCCCCGCCTGCGGCGCCGCGTCACGACCACGCCGAGGAGACCGAGCGCCAGCAGCCAGCCGTAGCCGGTCCCGCCCTCGGTCGGCGTCGCGCCCACGCGGCACATGCAGCCGCCCGCGGCGAGCACGCGGTCGCGCTCGTCCTCGGGCCGACCCGCGTCGACGCCGGCGTCCACGCCCGAGTCCTCCTCCATCATCATGGGGATGTCCTCGACGCACTCGCCCATCTCGCAGACCGTCTCCGCCGGGCAGCGCAGGCCGACGCACGGGTCGTCCACGCAGCTCCCGGTGCCGACCTGGCAGACCTGACCGCCGGGGCAGGTGACGTCGGCGCACATGTCCTCGACGCACGTGCCGTCGGCCGGGTCGCAGACCTCGCCCCCGTCGCAGCTCACGCCCGCGCAGGGATCGGTCTCGCAGGTGCCCGCCCGGCAGAGCTCGCCGTCCGCGCACATCACGCCGGCGCAGGTCGCCTCGCAGCTTCCGTCGCGGCACGCCTCGTCGGAGCCGCACGTCACCGCCTCGCAGGGATCGGCGTCGCACTCGCCCGTGCCCGTGTTGCAGATCTGTCCGTCCGGACAGCCCAGCCCGCGGCAGCTGTCCTCGACGCAGCGGCCCGCCGGGTCGTTCGGGTCACACACGGTGCCCGCCGCGCAGGTCACGCCCTCGCAGGCGAAGGTGCACTCGTTGTTCTTGCAGACGCAGTTCGCGACGTCCGCGCTGTCCGGCCCGCACAGGGTGTCCCCGTCGCGCTCGACCGTCTCCGCCGCGCAGGCCGCCTCGTCGCAGCGGTCCGCGACGCAGAAGCAGGTGTCCCCCTCGATGCGGGGCGCCTTGCCGGTCGGGCAGGTAAAGCCGAACTCGCTCGCCTGACACGGCAGCGCGCACTGGCAGTCCACGCAGGTCGAGCCGCTCGGGCAGAGCGTGCCCATGCTCGGCGCCTCGTCGGTGGCGCCGTCGCAGTCGTTGTCCGAGCAGTCGCAGCTCTCGCGCGTCGGCCCGACCTCGCCCTCACACACGAGCCGCCCGCCGATGCAGCGCTCGGTGCCCGGCATGCAGAGCCCCTCGCTCGAGCCGCACGGGCCGCCGAGGCCGAGGCCCTCGTCGGTCATCCCGTCGCAGTCGTTGTCGAGGTTGTCGCAGGTCTCCGTCTCGGGCGGGATCTCGCCCTCGCAGACGATGGCGCCGCCGCGGCACACGTTGACGCCGGGCACGCACTCGCCGACGTCGCTGCCGCAAGGCGCGCCCACGGGGATGCCGTCGTCGACCACGCCGTCGCAGTCGTTGTCGAGCCCGTCGCACACCTCCATCGTCGGCCCGACGCCGCCCATGCAGACGAGCGCGCCGCCCGTGCAGGCCAGCGTGCCGGCCATGCACTCGCCGGTGTCGTCGCCGCAGGCGCCGCCGCCCTCGGGGTCGCCCTCGTCGATCATGCCGTCGCAGTCGTTGTCGACTCCGTCGCAGAGCTCCATCGTCGGGCCGGTGGCGCCGATGCAGACGATGCCGCCGCCCACGCAGGCCTCCGCGCCGAAGTCGCACGCGCCGACGTCCGTCGCGCCGCAGCGCGCGCCGCCGCCCGGGTTGCCCTCGTCGACCACGCCGTCGCAGTCGTCGTCGAGCGTGTTGCACGTCTCGGTGGAAGGCCCGGTCGAGCCGCTGCACGTGAGCGCGCCGCCCGTGCACACCGTCGTGCCCGGCGAGCAGACGCCGACCGCGCTGCCGCAGCTCGCGCCGCCGCCCGGGTTGCCCTCGTCGGAGGGGCCGTCGCAGTCGTTGTCGAGCCCGTCGCAGACCTCGGCCGTCGGGCCGCGCGCGCCCACGCAGGTGAAGCTGCCGCTCACGCAGGTGTTGACGCCCTGACGACACTCGCCCGTGCTGCTCCCGCAGGGGCCCATCGTGGCGACGGACTCGTCGGTGGCGCCGTCGCAGTCGTCGTCGAGGGAGTTGCAGCTCTCGCTCGGGTCCGGGCCGCGGCCGCCGGTGCAGGTGAGCGCGCCGCCCATGCAGCGGAGCGTGCCGGGCATGCAGACGCCGATGGAGGAGCCGCACATGCCGCCGCCGCCGGGGTCGCCCTCGTCGGTCGAGCCGTCGCAGTCGTTGTCGAGGCCGTCGCAGAGCTCGGTCGACGGGCCGTTCCCGCCCACGCACGCGCCGAAGCTCCCCGAGGTGCAGACCCGGTTGCCCGGGGAGCACTCGCCGGTGCTGCTGCCGCACGGCTGGCTGAAGCCGTCTATGGCGCCGTCACAGTCGTTGTCGAGGCCGTCGCAGACCTCCATCGTCGGGCCGGTCGCGCCGACGCAGGCGCCGAAGGTGCCCGCCGAGCAGGTCTGGGTGCCGGGGCTGCACTCGCCGACCGAGGTGCCGCAGGCGCGGGTGATGCCCTCGTCGACGGTGCCGTCGCAGTCGTTGTCGATGTTGTCGCAGATCTCGGCCGTCGGGGAGCAGCCAGCGCAGACGTCGCCGCCGCTGCCGTCCTCGTCGATGATGCCGTCGCAGTCGTCGTCGAGGCGGTTGCACACCTCGGCCGGCGGCGCGCCGCAGCCGCCGCATGCGTTCGCCACGCCCTCGTCGATCAGCGTGTCGCAGTCGTCGTCCGCGCCGTTGCAGACCTCGCTGAGCGGTCCGCAGCCGCCGCACGCGTTCGCCACGCCCTCGTCGATCAGCGTGTCGCAGTCGTCGTCCGCGCCGTTGCAGATCTCGCTCCGAAGAGAGCGGCGCACGATGTCGCTCAGGCCGGCCGAGAGGGTGACCGGGTCGTCGGCGAAGAACGCCGTGTCGCCGCCCGGCGCGCCCGCGTCGGTGCCGCCCGCGGTGGCGATGTCGTTGAGCTGCGTGCGCGCGCCGCCGCCGACCGCGAGGCCGACGACGTAGGTCAGGATCCCGTTCATGCGGAGCGCGGTCGCCGCGGCCTCCGGGTCGCCGGCGCAGGTCTCGGCGCCGTCGGTGATGAGGATGACGCTGTAGGGGCGGCAGCCGGCGCGCGGGTCGGAGGCGCGCACGGGCGAGATGTAGGAGGACACCGAGTTGAGCAGCCCGGCGAGCGGCGTCGGCCCCTCCGGGCGGAGCTCGCAGTCACCGGTGGTCGCCGCGTTGCAGAAGTTGCCCACCGTGCGCGTGTTGACGAAGTTCGTCTCCTGCCCATCGAGCCAGCTGAGGATGGCGTAGGAGTTGTTCATCCCGGCGAAGGCGCCCATGTCCGGGAAGCCGACCAGCACGTCGCCACCGCTGCCGCCGATCGAGCAGACGCCGTCGTAGTTGGTGCAGACCACCGGGCTGCCGCCCGTGAAGGTGCGCATCGCCGCGCGGCCGCCGCTGCCCGGCCGGCACGCGGCGGGGATGGTGCCCTCCCAGTCGAAGGGGCAGCTCCCCGTGGGCAACGCGCTCCCGGTGTTGCACTGAGGGTTGCCGTACGAGGTGACGAAGGGGCCCGAGGTGTTGCACTCGAAGCTGTTGATGTTGAGGCAGGACGTGCGGGAGCCCTGGTTCTGCGCGAAGCGCGCGAGCGCCCAGTCCACGTCGCCGAACGCCGAGACCATGTTCGTCACCGTCGTTCACCTGCCCGTCGCAGTCGGTGTCGATGCCCGCCGTGCAGTCGGTGCCGCAGAGCTCGCCACCGGCCCGAGCGGTGCAACCCGTCGTGACACCGTCTCCGAAGGTCGGCGTGCCGCTCAGGTCGAGCGCCATCGAGCCCGACGTGTCGAACGCGATCACGATGCGCGGCGCGACCTGAGCGGAGGCGAAGGCGGGGGCGCACAGAACCAGCAGGGTGGCCCAAGCGGCGGTTCGAAGACTCATCGGCGAAGCTCCCGGAGGTGGTGGGAGGGCCTTGCGACGGGCCGAAGACTCCCAGAACAGAAAACCACGGGCACTGCAAAGGGTCAATGTCGGTGAATGCCCCACGCCGTCTGTGGGCAGGCTATGATCGGGGAGAAACCGAGGATTTGTCCCCGCGCCCGCGTTCGTGGACACTTCGATTCTCACCCGTGCCTCCCAAGTTCACCAGAAGCGCCATCGAGCGGGCCGTCAATCGGCCGACCGTGCTCATGGTCGGCGCCGGCGATCCCATGGACGCCGCGCTGAAGATCGCCCTCGATCGGCATGGGCTGTTCGTGGAGGCGGTGGGTCTGGAGAACCTGCGCCGCTCGGTGCACCTGGCCGCGCCGGACCTGATCCTCCTGCTCGGAGACGCGGCGGCCCAGGGCGGCGTCGCGGCGCTGACCGTGCTCGCGGAGGACGCCTCGACCGCCGCGGTGCCCGTGGTGCTCCTCGCCCAGGACGCGCGCCTCGAGAGCCGGATGCACGCCTTCCGGCACGGGGCCATGGCCGTGGTGCCGCGGAGCGCCAGCGCGGACGCCATCGCGCGGAGAGTGGCCCAGCTCTCGAAGGAGCTGTCGGAGCACTTCGAGGAGAAGACGGGCGAGATCGGCGAGGCCACCTTCGACGAGCTGGTCGAGCTGGTGAAGAAGGAGCTCCGGAGCGGGATCCTCTCCGTCCACACGCCCGGCCACAAGGGCGGCCCGATGCGCGTGGTGCTCGGGGCGGGCCGGCCCGTGGCGGCCGCGGTGCAGGAGTTCGTCGCGCGCCTGAAGCCCCACGTGCAGCAGGCCGACCCGATGTACTACCAGTTCCACACCAGCGCGGGCGGGCCGGTGGAGCTGCTCGAGGCCGACGCGCCGGAGACGGGGGACGTCAGCGCGTACGAGCGGCTGCGGGTGCTCCTGGTCGACGACGATCCGGCCCGGGCGGACACGCTCGCCCAGGAGCTGCGCAACCGCGGCGCGCTGGTCTTCGTGACCGACACCAAGGGCCAGGGCCTGCACCGCGCGGTCGGGCTCGACCCGCAGGTCGCGATCATCGACGCGGCCGGGCTCGAGGGCCAGGGCTTCGAGGTCGTGCGCGCCATCCGCAAGGACGTGCGGCTGCGCTGGGCGTCGATCCTGGTCGCGCCCTGGGAGGAGATCTGGCCCAAGGGGGCGCCGAGCCCGGACATGGAGCGGCTGGCCGCCCGGATCGAGCCGCTGCTCTCGCCCGAGCAGGACCTCCGAGAGCGCGCGGAGTCGGAGGCGCCCTTCGACATCCGACTCGAGTCGACCGGGCCGAGCCGCCTGATGCGGATCCTGACCCAGAACGGAGCGACCCTGCACCTGACGGTGCGGAACCCCAAGGCGGTCGTGCACATCGACCTGGCGGAGAACCTGATCGTCGGCGCGGTGGCGAAGCCCTCGGAGGGCCCGCAGGTCGGAGGCCCCGCCGCGCTCGCCACGCTGCTCTCGCTCGGCTCGGGCCGGGTCCGGGTCGAGCGGCGCGCCAACCCCTCGGTCGCCAACGTGATGGCGCCTCTCGACGAGGCCCTGAGCGCGGCCTCGCAGGAGGACAGCGCCGTGCGACCCTCGTCGGCGCCCCCGCGCCATCCGGTGCCGAGCCCTCCGAGGCCAGACGTGCCGAGGCCGGGCGCGGCGAGCCCCGCGATCCCGAGACCCCCGCCCCCGCCCCGATCGCCCGACGAGTCGGTGAGCGGCCCCCTGCTCCGCCCCACTCCTCCCGCGTCCTCCAGCGACGCGCCCGCCCGACCGCTCGCCAAGGGCGATCTGCGCTGGGACGCCACGCAGTCCGCGGAGGCCTTCGTGCCGCTCGAGGACGACGACGAGGCCCCGGAGCAGGCGCGCACCAAGATCAAGGATCTGTCCAAGCTCGCCGAGGCGGGCGAGGTGATCCTCGACGACGGCTCGACGGCCCCGCCGCCCCCCGTCGGACCGGTCGCCGCCAACGAGCGGCTGCGCCAGCGCACCAAGCGCAAGGCGACGCTCGTGATGGGCGCGCCGGTGCTTCCCCAGGAGAACCAGGACAAGACGCCGTCGGAGCCGCCGCCGTCGAGCTCGGGCATGCCGACGGTCCCGGCGCCGCCTCCGAGCGAGCAGCTGGAGGCGAGCGCGAAGCGTCCCGCCCGGCTGAAGAGCACGATGCTGGGCATGCAGGCGCCGGCGATCCCGAGCCCCACGCCCCCGCCGACCCAGCCCGTCGAGGAGCTCGCCCCCGACACGGACCCCGCGAGCGCGCCCGCCGGCGACGCGGACAGCGCGACGGCAAGCGATACGGCGAGCACGACGGCCAGCGACACGGCGATCGACACCCGGCCGGCCGAGCTCGAGGCGCCCCCTCCGATGCCCGAGCCGCCGTCGGAGCACGGCCTGCCCGTGGCGCCGCTCGAGGCCCGCCGCGAGGCGGCGGCGGAGCCCACGGAGCCCATCGCGCTGCCCCGTCGCCGGGGCCCCGCGCGTCTCTTCGCGATGCTCTCCGTGGCCACCGCCAGCCTGGTCTTGCTCACGGTCCTGAGCCTCATCGCCTACCGGCGCTCGGGCGAGTCGGTGCCCGCGCTCGACGCGGCGCTCCTCGCGCTCGGCGTCCCCCCCGTGGAGCCGACGACCCCGGAGATCGGCACGGAGATCGGCACGGAAGACCAGACCGAGCCGGAGGTCGAAGCCCAGGAGACCGAGACCGAAGCGGAAGCGGAAGCCGAGACCGAAGCCGAAGCGGAGGCGGAAACGGAGGCGGAAGCGGAAGCGGAAGCGGCAGCGGCAGCGGATGCCGAGTCGGCAGCAGACGCGGAGGCCGCGGGAGCTTCGAGCCCGGTCAGCCCGCGATGAGCTCCACCTCGGTCGCCGCAGCGAACGCCATCGCCTTGGCTTCTTCCCACTCCGGGTGTCGGAACATCAGGTAGCCGTCGCTCACCAGCGTGTGGCGCCAGTTGCGCCGCGGCGAGCCCACCGGCAGCAGGCGCTCCTCGATGAGCCAGCGCCCGCAGCGGCGGCGGAGCGCGTCCATGCCGCGGACCGCCTGGATGGCGCCCGCGCCCTTCGCCCGTTTGAACGTGATGGCGCAGTTGTACTTGCGCTGTGTATCGCCCTCGAAGCGCCCCCAGCAGACCGCGCGCGCCCACTCGACGAAGAGGTCGACGTCACATGTGTAGTTCATCTGATCGACCAGGTGCGCGCCGCCCGGGCGGGCTCCGATCTCGCCGAAGACCGCCTCGCCGTCGTCGGTGAGGAACCACTCCATGTGCGTGAAGCCGTCCTGCATGCCGAGCGCGCCGAGCACCGCGCGGCCGAGGGCGAGGCCCGGCTGGAGCTCGGGTCGCTCGAGATCGCGGACCGTGATGATCACGGGGCTGATCCACTCCGTCGAGCGCGCCTCGAGCGGCCTGGGCAGGTACTGCGCCACGTTCTCGAACAGAGGCTGACCGTCCACGCACACCGTGTCGTAGGTGCGCTCCTCACCGTGCACGAACTCCTCGACGCTGACCTCGGGGACGTGCCGCACGGCGTCGAGCACGCGCTGGAGATCGACCGCGTCATCCACTCGGTAGGTGTCGGCGCTTCCCGCGCCCGCGATGGGCTTGAGGATGAGCGGGTAGCCGATCTCCTCGGCCGCGGCCCAGACCTGGCGAGCGCTGCGAGCGCGAGCGGCGCGCGGGACGCGGAGGCCCGCCGCCTCGACTCGCTGCTTCATCACGTCCTTGTCGCGGAAGCCGATGGCGGTGTCGACCGACATGCCGGGCACCCCCCAGCGCTCTCGCATCCGCGCCGCGAGCACGATGAGCGGCTCCCAGTTGCAGAGCACCCGGTCGATGCTGCGGCCTCGGAGCCACGCCGTGGCGCGCTCGAGCACGTCGTCCTCGTCGAGCAGCCGGGGCACGGCTAGGTAGCTCGAGAGATAGCGGCGGCTGTCCGCCGGCAGCCCCTCGAGGGGCGTGTCGCCGACGCCGTGGACACGCGCGCCGACCTCGGCGAGCCCGCGCGCGTACTGGCGCATCTCCGGGGGATAGGTCGGGGCGAGGAAGAGGACGTCGATGACGACGAGCTTACCCCGATCGGCGCAGCTCCGTGACGGGAAACGACGCGCCGCGGGCCGACTCAGCCGCCCGAGAGGGGCGCGGGGGACTTGCGGCGACGGCGGCGACGGCGACGACGCTTCGGCGCTCCGTCCTCGGCGCCCGACCGCGGGGCTTCCCTCGCACCGTTCTGCTGCGGAGGCTGCTGCGACTGCGGCTGGCGACCTTCGTCCGGCTTCGGGTCCCCGCTACGGCGGCGGCGGCGGCGGCGCTTCGGAGGCGCGCCCTCCTCCGGGCGCTGCGAGTCGTGGCCGCGCCCCTCAGCGCTGCGGCTCCGCGCGTCGCCGTCGCGACCGCGGGCGTCGCCATGGCGCGCGTCGCCATCGCGGCTCCCACCGTCACGGCTGCGCGCGTCGCCGCGGCGCCCTTCGCCGTCGCGACCGCGGACGTCGCCATGGCGCGCGTCGCCATCGCGGCTCCCACCGTCACGGCTGCGCACGTCGCGGCGCGCGTCGCCGTCGCGACCGCGTGCGTCGTCGCGCCGCGCGTCGCCATCGCGGCTCCGGCCGTCACGGCTGCGCGCGTCGTCGCGGCGCGCATCGCCGCTCCGGCTCCGAGCCTCGCTGTTGCGCCCGTCTCCGCTCCGGCTCCGAGCCTCGCCGTTGCGCCCGTCTCCGTGACGGCTCCGAGCCTCGCCGTTGCGCCCGTCTCCGTGACGGCTCCGGGCGTCGCCGTTGCGTGCGTCACGGCCGCGCCCGTCGCCGTTGCGGCTCCGGGGATCGCCATCGCGGGTGTCCCCGCCACGAGCCCGGGCGTCGCCGTCGCTGCGGCTGCGGCCGTCTCCGGCGCGGGCGTCGCGGCGGCGCGGGTCTCCGCTCCGCGCGGCGCGCTCGTTGGGCGCCCCGCCCGCGCCACCCGAGCGGCGGCGTCCGCGGCCGCCCTCGGGCTGCGGCGCCGTCATCACGACCTCGCGCTTGCGCTGCGGCTGCCCGCCGACCTTCTCACGGCGACGCCGCTCGTCTTCGTCGGCGTCCTCGATCTGCGAGAGGATGCCGCGCATGTCGACCGGCGCCGACGAGCGCTGGAAGCGGCCCGTGAGCTCGAGGTCCGGGGTGAGCGTGTTGCTCTCGTAGGCGGCCCAGAGCTCCTCCCCGTACGGCCGACGGCGGGCGCTCGGCGAGAAGCGCGAGAGGAACGCCGAGAGGTTGTCCACGTCGCGGATCAGCAGCTTCTTGGCGTTGCGGTTCTGCGCCGCGTCGACCGACTGCGGGAAGTCGATGACCACCGGCCCGTCCGCGTCGACGAGGATGTTGTAGTCCGAGAGGTCGCCGTGCACGATTCCCGCGCACAGCATCTTGACGACCTCGCGGAGCAGGCGCTCGAAGTACGCGGTGGCCGTCTGGGCGTCGAGGTCGAGCTCCGCCAGCCGCGGCGCGGGGTATCCGTCGTCGCCGCGGACGAGCTCCATGATCAGCACCCCGTCGATGAAGTTCCACGGGGCGGGGACGCGCACACCCTGCGCGTGGAGCCGGTGGATCACGTCGACCTCGGCCGACTTCCAGGCCTGCTCCTCCTGCGCTCGGCCGTGGCGGCTGCGCCGGTCGATGGCCCGCTGGTCGCGCGTGTTGCGGACCCGACGACCCTCCGAGTACTGGGCGCGCTGCTTGAACGAGCGCTCGCTCGCGTCCTTGTAGACCTTGGCCACCCGCACGTCGCCGCCGGCGCGCACGAGGTAGACCTGGGCCTCCTTGCCGCTCTTGAGGGGACGGACGACCTCGTCGATGACGCCTTGGTCGGTCAGCGACCACAACACTTCAGGTACGCGCATGAGCTCCAACCGCTGGCGGGTCGAGGGATGTTGGCGATCGGCCAAGCGTAGCACCGTCGCGACGCGCCGCAGCCCGGCGTTGACGCCGCGCCTCGGGGCCTGCAAATGTGGCCGAACGCCGCGCCCTGGGCCGCTCGGAGAGAGCATGAACCCGGACCTCACCACCAAGAGCAGCCACCTCGAGGAGTCCACCGCCATCGACGCTTCGTTCCGTCGCCTGGCCTTGCTGGCCCACGGGGGCTTCGGCGTCATCGAGCTCGCGATTCGCCCGCCTGACGGGCAACTCTATGCGGTGAAGCGGCTTCATCCGAGCGAGGCGAGCGACCCCGGACGGATGGACATGTTCCTCGACGAAGCCCGCCTGGCCAGCCGCATCCACCACGAGAACGTGGTGGCGGTCCGGGACACGGGCTGCGACGCCAACGGCCCCTTCATCGCGATGGACTTCGTCGAAGGGCTCGACCTGCGCGCCGTGATCGACGGGACGCGAGAGGCCCTGCCCGCCCAGCTCTGCGCGACCATCGCGGCGCAGGTGGCGCACGGGCTCCACGCCGCGCACGAGGCCCGCGACGTCGACGGCGAGCCGCTCGGGCTCGTCCATCGCGACCTCGCGCCGCCCAACGTCCTCGTCGGCGTCGACGGCCGCGTCAGGCTCCTCGACTTCGGGGTCGCCAAGGCCAAGCGGCGGTTCACGGCGACGGCGATCGGCGTCCGGAAGGGCCGCTACTCCTACATGTCGCCCGAGCAGGTGGCCAACCAGCCGCTCGACCGGCGCAGTGACCTCTTCTCGCTCGGCGTCGTCCTGCACGAGCTGCTCAGCGGCCAGCACCCCTTCGAGGGCGAAGACGGCATCGCGCGCGCGGTCGCGGTCATGCACCGCGCCGAGCCGGTCCGGATCCGGGATGTGCGCCCGGACGTGCCGCCGAGCCTCGAGGTCCTGCTCGCGGAGCTCCTCGCCTTCACCCCCGATGAGCGCCCGCCGACGGCGGCCAACGTCGCCCGGCGCCTCGACGCGCTGGTCAGCGAGCTGGCCGCGAGCGAGGGTCCGATCTCGCTCGAAGATCACCTCTCGAACATGTTCGGCAACGAGCTGGCCGAACAGCGCCGCCTCGTGGAGGCGGCCGTTCGTCCGCGCCACCCCTCGGTGCCCCCCGCTCCGGCTCCGGCCGCGCCGTCGACCCGCTCGCTCGTCTGGCTCGCGGCCGCGCTCATCACGGTGGGCGCGGGCCTCGGGTTCGCGCTCGCCGCACTGCTCGCGCCCACGTAGCCGCACGCGCCCGGCGATTCGCTGGTACCTCGCCGAAGGGGAGATGGGGGAGATGGGGGAGATGACCGAGTCGCCGCGAGGCATCGGCGTTTCGAATCGAGCAGCGACGACGAGGAATACTCGAAGCACTCCGACGAGGAGCGACGCTGAGCCGCGCGCCGAGGGCCGCGGCGAACGGCGCGCTCCCAGGAAGGTCCGGCCGACCTCCCGGTCGTGCGCACGCCAGCTCGCGGCCCCGACCCGAGCGCGCTGATGCTCGGCAAGCCGTGCCGCGTCCGCGTCGTGAGCGTGGGGGCACGGGTGCGCGCTCCGTCACGCTGGCCGCTTTGCGGCGGCGCCGCGCTGGGGTAGAGCGGCGCCCACTCCGCCATGAACGTCATCTTCATCGCCCCCTTCCCCGCCGAGACCACGCTGCGCTTCGTGCGCGCGAGCAAGGCGCTGCTCTCCGAAGACGGAGGGCGTGGTCGCCTCCTCGGCGTCGTGCACACGGCCCCCGGTGGCGCGGACTCCGGGCTGTTCCACGACATGGCGCGGGTCGACAACCCCATGGATCTCGGTCAGCTCGCGGGCGCCATCGAGCGGCTCGCCGCGAAGCACGGGCGGCCCGACCGCATCCTCGGGATCCTCGAGCCGATGCAGGTGGAGCTGGCCAAGCTCCGGGCGCACTTCGGGGTGAGCGGCACGGACGAGAAGACGGCGGCGCTCTTCCGCGACAAGGCGATGATGAAGGACGCCCTGCGGGCGGCGGGCCTGCCCACGGCGCGGCACCGGCTCCTGCGCTCCTGGGAGGACGCGGGCGCGTTCCTCGACGAGGTCGGCTTCCCGATCGTGCTGAAGCCGCCGGCCGGCATGGCCTGCAAGGCGACGTGGCGCATCGAGTCGATCGAGCAGGCGCGCGCCGCGCTCGAGGCGCTCCAGCCGCGGAGCGAGGACCCGGTCCTGGCCGAGGAATTCCTGCGCGGCCGCGAGCACAGCCTGGAGACCATCACGGTCAAGGGCGAGGTGCGGATGTTCTCGAGCACCGAGTACCACCCGACGCCGCTCGAGGTGGTCGAGAACGACTGGATCCAGTGGGCGGTCATCGCCCCGCGCGAGCTGGACGGTCCGGGCGTGCAGGAGGCGGCCGCGCTGGCGAAGCGCGCCGTGAAGGCGCTCGGGCTCGGCAGCGGCATGACGCACATGGAGTGGTTCCGCCGCGAGGACGGGTCGCTCGCGATCGGGGAGATCGCGGCGCGCCCGCCCGGGGCCAACATCGTGCGGCTGACCGGGCTCGCGCACGACACCAGCATGTACCGCGCGTGGGCGCGCGCGGTGATCGACGAGGCCTTCGACGGCCCCTTCGAGCGACGCTACGCGAGCGGCTCGGCGTTCTTGCGCGGGATCGGGCGCGGGCGGGTGCTCGGCGTGGAGGGGCTGGACGCGGTGCACCGCGCCATCGGGGACCTGGTGGTCGAGGCGAAGGTGCCCACCATCGGCGCCCCCAAGTCCGACAGCTACGAGGGCGACGGCCACGTCATCGTGCGCCACCCCGAGACCTCGGTGGTCGAGGACGCGATGCGCGCCGTCATCGACGCCGTTCGCGTACGATACGCCTGAGCCGACACGTGAAGATCCTCTACGCTGCATCGGAGGTCGCCCCCTTCGCCAAGACCGGCGGCCTCGCCGACGTCTCGGCCGCGCTGCCGCGCCACCTCGCGCGCCGCGGCCACGACGTGCTGCTGGTGGCGCCGCTCTACCGTCGCGTGCGCGAGACGGTGGAGACCACGCCCATCCCCGGCGCCCAGGATCTGCGGCTGTCGCTCGGCCCGCACGAGGTCCGCGTCTCGCTGCACCGCGCGCCGCTGCCCAACTCGGAGGTCCAGGTCTGCTTCGTGCGCTGCGACGCGCTGTACGGGCGCGACGGGATCTACACGCAGGACCCAGACGAGCACCTGCGCTTCATCGTGTTGACCTACGCCGCGCTGACCGCGTGTCAGCGGCTCGGCTTCGCGCCCGACATCGCCCACGTGCACGACTGGCAGACCGCGCTGTTGCCGCTCGCGCTGCGCTGCCGCTACGACTGGGACGGGGCGATCTTCGGGCGCACCAAGACGGTCCTGACGATCCACAACCTCGCCCACCAGGGCGCGTTCGGCGCGCACGTCCTGCCCGACACCGGCCTCGCGGACAGCGCGCACCTCTTCCACCAGGATCAGCTCAGCGCGGGCGCGATCAGCCTGCTCACCACGGGCATCCTCTACGCCGACGCGATCACCACCGTCAGCCCCACCTACGCGAAGGAGATCCAGTCCCCCGAGCTCGGCATGGGCCTCGACGGGCTGCTCCGCGAGCGGGCGAGCACGGTGGTGGGCGTCCTGAACGGGATCGACCCCACCGAGTGGGATCCGGCGACCGATCCGCTCATCCCGCACCGCTTCTCACGCGGGGATCTCGACGGCAAGGAGCGTTGCAAGAAGGCGCTCCTCGAGAGCGTGGGCCTGCCCTATCACACCGGGCTGCCGCTCGCGGGCGTGGTCACCCGGCTGACGGCGCAGAAGGGGCTCGAGCTCATCCTCGAGGTGGCCCCGCACTTCCTGGCCCGCGGGCGCATGCAGCTGGTCGTGCTCGGCTCGGGCGCGACGCACTACGAGAACGCGTTCTCGCAGCTCCAGCACCGCTTCCCCCACCAGGTCTGCTTCTACCGCGGCTTCTCGAACGAGCTGGCGCACCTCATCGAGGCGGGCTCGGACATGTTCTTGATGCCCTCGCGCTTCGAGCCGTGCGGTCTGAACCAGCTCTACAGCCTCGCCTACGGCACCGCGCCCATCGTGCGCGCCACGGGCGGGCTCAAGGACAGCGTGCGCCCCTTCGACGCGCGCACGGGCGAGGGCACGGGCTTCGTCTTCGAGCACTTCGACGCGCAGGGCCTGGGCTGGGCGCTCGACCAGGCGCTGCGCACCTACCGGAACCGGCCGCTCTGGCGCCGACTCCAGGACAACGCCATGGCGCAGGACTTCTCGTGGGAGCGGCGGGTCCGCACCTACGAGGAGCTCTATGAGCGCGTGAGGGAGCTCTGATGGACGTCATCCTCGTCGAGCCGTGCTTTCCCCGGAACCAGCGTGAGTTCGCGCGGGCGCTGCACTCGGTGGGCGCGCGCGTGATCGGCATCGGCGAGCGCCCCAAGGAGGCGCTCGACGACAGCCTGCGGCACTGGCTCACGCACTACGAGCAGGTCTCGAACGTGTGCGACGAGGCGGCGCTCGAGAAGGCGGTGCGCTTCGTCCAGTCGATCAGCCACCCCGAGCGGCTCGAGGCGACGGTCGAGGCCCACATCCAGACCGCGGCGCAGGTGCGCGAGCGCTGCGGGATCCCGGGCACGAGCGCGAAGACGGCGTTCCTGTGCCGCGACAAGCCCTCCATGAAGGAGGTGCTCCGCCAGGCCGGCGTCCCCTGCGCGGCGTCGACGGGGACCGGCTCCCCCGACGAGGCGCGCGCCTTCGCGGCCCGGGTCGGCTACCCGCTCATCCTCAAGCCCCGCGACGGCGCGGGCGCGGCGGGCACCTTCCGCGTGGACGACGACGCGGAGCTCGAGGCGGCGATGCAGAAGAGCGGCCTCGGCCGCGGCGCGTCGGTCGCGATCGAGGAGTTCGTCGAGGGGCACGAGGGCTTCTACGACACCGTCACGGTCGACGGCCGCGTCGTGCACGAGTTCGTCTGCCACTACTACCCGAACGTGCTCGAGGCGATGCGCACGCGCTGGATCTCGCCGCAGTTCATCACCACCAACCGCGTGGAGAGCGCGCCGGGGTACGAAGAGGTGCGCGCGATGGGCCGCCGGGTCATCGAGGCGCTCGACATCGGCACGAGCGCCACGCACATGGAGTGGTTCTTCGGGCCCAAGGGCCTGCGCTTCAGCGAGATCGGCTGCCGCCCGCCGGGCGTCGGCGCGTGGGACCTCTACAGCGCGGGCAACGAGATGGACCTCTACCGCGAGTGGGCGATGGCCGTCGTGCACGGCCGGCCCGGCTCCAAGCCCTCGCGACGCTACGCGGCGGGCATCATCGCGCTCCGCCCGGACCGGGACGGCGTCATCGATCACTACGACGGGCTCGAAGAGGTCCAGCGAAACTTCGGTGAGCACCTGATCGACGCGCACCTGCCGCCCGCGGGGACGCCGACCCAGCCCGTCGAGGCCGGCTACATGGCCAACGCGTGGATGCGCTTCCGCCACCCGGACTACGACACCCTGCGCCGCATCCTGGACGCGGTCGGCCAGACGGTGCAGGTTCGCGCTCGATGAGCTCGGTACCCGACCCGGAGGCGACGTGAAGGTCGCGCTACTCGGACCGCAGCGCTTCGACCCCAGCGTGGCCGAGGCGGCGAAGGCGGCCGGCGTCACCGGGCGCTTCGCGCTGATCACCGCCGGCTGGCAGGAGCGCGAGCGGGAGGACGACGAGCTGTCCGAGCACCTCGGCGGCCGCACGGTGAACCTCGCGCTGCACGAGCGGGCCGACGACGTCTTCCGGAGCGACGGCGAGCTGCGCGGGGCCTACCGCGCGCGCCAGCTCCGCTTCCGCCAGCTCCAGGACTTCTACCGCATCCGGCTCGAGCACCTGATCGAGTCCGCGCGGGTGATCGCGCACCGCGCCGCCCCCACCGAGCTGCTCGCGCAGGAGCAGGAGTGGTCGGTCAACGGGATTCGCGTGCTCGATAAGCACCATCTCCGTCAGTGCGAGCGCGTGCGGACGGAGTTCCAGAAGGAGTGGGCGCCGCACGCGCGAGGTCGCGTCGCCTGGCACCGGGCGGAGCTCGCGCGGCTGCTCGAGGGCTGCGACGCGGTCGCGATCGCGGGCGGGCACGTCGCGTCGCTGCTCAACCGGTTGCAGCTCTTCGGCGTGACGGACCTCATCGGGGAGCGCCCGGTCTTCGCCTGGTCGGCGGGCGCGATGGCCGTCACCGAGCGCATCGTGCTCTTCCACGACGACCCTCCCTACGGGGTGGACGCACCGCAGGTGCTCGAGCCCGGCCTCGGGCTTGTGTCGGACGTCGTGGCGCTGCCGAACCCGGAGGCCCGGCTCGCGCTGGACGACGCCGAGCGGATGGCGATGTACGCGCAGCGCTTCGCGCCCGCGACCTGCATGGTCCTGCCGCGCCGCAGCTGGGTGCTCTTCGAGGCGGGCGCCCTGGTCGAGAGCCAACGCGCCCTGACCCTCCACGCAGACGGCGCCGTCGCGGACGCGGAGGCAGCGTGACCGGCGAGCGGCTCGCCATCCATCGGCTCCTCGCCGACGCGCCCGTGACGGGCGAGAAGATCGACGCGTTCCTGAAGGGGCGCGAGTTCCCGGTCGTCGAAGGCGCGAGCGTCACGTTCGTCTTCCGGGGCGACGTCGAGGGCGTGAACCTGCGGCACTGGATCTACGGCCTCGAGTCCTCGCAGGCGCTGACGCGCGTGCCGGAGACCGACCTCTTCTACGGGATCGTCGAGCTGCCGCCGCACTCGCGGGTCGAGTACAAGCTCGAGCTCCGCAAGGACGGCAACAGCTGGTGGGTCGAGGACCCGCTGAACGACAAGCGCGCGCACGATCCCTTCGGTGCGAACTCCGTCGCGCACGGCGAGGGCTACGAGGTCCCCGCCTGGACGCAGACGGATCCGGAGGCGCGGGCCGGCGTGCTCGAGCCCTTCCGCATGAAGAGCCGGGTCTTCGGCGGCGTGCGCGGCGGCCACCTCTACTACCCGGCGCGCTACCGCACCTCGCGCCGCTACCCGCTCCTCGTGGTGCACGACGGCAGCGACTACCTCCGCTACGCGGCGATGAAGACGGTGCTCGACAACCTGATCCACCGCCTGGCCATCCCGGACATGGTGGTCTGCTTCAGCGACTCGCCCGACCGCCTCAAGGAGTACGCGAGCGACGAGGCGCACGCGCGCTTCCTCAAGGAGGAGCTCGTCCCGCACCTCGAGCGCACGCTCCCGCTCGACGCGAGGCCGCAGGGGCGCTGCCTCATGGGGGCGAGCTTCGGCGCGGTCGCCGCGCTCTCGACCGCGTGGCGCTACCCGGGCTTCTTCGGCCGGCTGATGCTGCAGTCGGGCTCGTTCGCCTTCACGGACATCGGCGGCGGGAACCGGCGCGGCCCGCTCTTCGACCCCGTGGTCGCGTTCGTGAACGAGCTCCGCAAGGACATCGGCCCGATGAGCGAGCGCGTGTTCCTGAGCTGCGGCGTGTACGAGTCGCTGATCTACGAGAACCGCTCGCTGGTGCCGCTCCTGAGCGAGAGCGGCATGGAGGTGCGCTTCGAAGAGGCGCGCGACGGTCACAACTGGGAAAACTGGCGGGATCGACTGCAGGACGGGCTCTCGTGGCTCTTCCCCGGACCGCTCTTGATGGTCTACGAGTGAGAGACGCATGCCGAACGTGACGAAGAAGATCGGGCTCTCGCTGGGAGCCGACCTCTGCTGGCCCCTCTGCTACGAGGACCTCCTCCGGCGGCTCGCGCTGTCGATCCCCGTGGACGGCGACCGGGTCCAGCTCGAGGTCGAGCGGGTCTCGATCGAGCCCTTCGACCTGAGCCAGCCGTGCAGCTACGCCGTGGTCATAGACCGGCTGACGCACTGGTACCACACGAGCCGGGAGTGGATAAAGAAAGCCGTGTTGATGGACGACCTCTACGTCCTCAACAACCCCTGGTCGCTCCAGTCGATGGAGAAGCAGACGACCTACTGCGCGATGATGAAGCTCGGCATGGCCATCCCCGAGACGTGGATGCTCCCGCCGAAGTCCTACGAGCCGCTCCCGGACCTGCGCGACACGCTCCAGCGCTACGCGAAGCTCTTCGACGTCGGCCGCGTCGGCAAGGAGCTGGGCTACCCGGTGATCCTCAAGCCCTACGACGGCGGCGGCTGGCGCGCGGTCACGCGGGCGGAGGACGAGGCGGCGCTCCGGCGCGCGTACGAGTCGAGCGGCAGCCTCGTCATGCACGCCCAGAAGGCCGTACACCCGCACGACATGTTCGTGCGCTGCGTCGGCATCGGCCCGCAGACGCGCTTCGTGAAGTACGACCTGACGGCGCCGCTGCACGACCGCTACACGATGGACACCGCGTTCTTGACCGCCGCCGAGGAGGCGGAGATCCGGGACACGACGATGACCATCAACAGCTTCTTCGGCTGGGAGTTCAACAGCTGCGAGCTGATGCGGAGCGAGGGCGTCTGGCACCCCATCGACTTCGCCAACGCCTGCCCGGACTCACAGGTCACGTCGCTCCACTACCACTTCCCCTGGCTCGTGAAGTCGCTGCTGCGCTGGAGCGTCTACTGCGCGGTGACCGGCCGGCCGATGCGGCGCACGCTCGACTGGGACGCCTACTACGCCATCGCGAACGAGGACGCGCCCTACCCGGAGAAGCTCGCGCGCTACGCCGAGATCGCGGCCGACCGCTTCGAGACGGAGCGCTTCGAGGAGTTCTGCGCCACGCACCTCGCCCACCTGGACGAGGAGGCGTACGCCTACTTCGGGACCGACGACGCGAAGCGGGCGGTGCGCCGGAAGGTCGAGGCGCTCTACCCGGAGCACGAGCGCGACTCGTTCACCGAGCTGTTCTGGGGCCGCATCCAGAAGTGGCGCGCCGAAGAGGGGTCCCCGGCGTGAGCCTTCACGAGACGTCCACCTGGTACAGCCACCGGGTGAAGCGCGAGGTGCGCCTCAGCCGCTGGGGTCACTTCGGCGTGCCGGTCCTCGTCTTCCCCACCGCGGGCGGCGACTCCGAGGAGATCGAGCGCTGGCAGATGATCCGAGCGCTGGCGCCGCTGCTGGGGGCGGGGCGCGTCAAGATCTACTCCTGTGATTCGGTGGCGGGTCAGGCGTGGTTCGCGCAAGAGGGCGACCTCGGCCACCGCATGTGGGTCATGAACCAGTTCCAGCAGTACGTGCGCCACGAGGTGGTCCCCGCGATCTACGCGGATTGCCGCACGGACACCCTGCCCATCTGGACGGCCGGCGCGTCGATCGGCGCGCTGCACGCGGTGGCGATGGTCTGCCGCTTCCCGGACGTCTTCCATCGCGCGCTCGGCATGAGCGGCACCTACGACATCCTGCGCTTCGCGGGCGCCGACCGCTTCACCCACGACTACTTCGTCTCGACGCCGCTCCGGTTCGTGCCGGAGCTGAGCGAGGAGGACCCGCGCCTCGCTCTCCTCCGTCAACGTTTCGTGCTGCTCGCGTCGGGAGAGGGCCGGGCCGAGGCCATCCAGGAGAGCTGGAACATGGCCAAGGTGCTCGGCGAGCGCCGCGTCCCCAACTGGGTCGACAGCTGGGGCCCCTCCTGGCACCACGACTGGGAGACCTGGCGCGAGATGCTGCCGAAGTACCTCGCGGAGTGGACCTCGCAGTAGAATCCGAGGCCTGGTTTCCGGGACGCAGGCGCGGCACGCTCGCCGCGTGATTCGACTTCTGCTCGCCTTCTGCCTGCTCGCCGCCTGCGGGTCTCCCGCCGATCCCGACGGCGGGGTCGCGCGCGACGCCGGCCTCGCGGACGCGGGCCTCGCCGACGCGGGCGCCCTGCCCGAGCCGGCGACGGACTACTTCGCGCGGGGGCCCCACCCGGTCGGGAACGTGCGCGTGCTCCTGACCGACGCGACGCGCGGGCGCGCCCTGCCGACGGAGCTCTGGTACCCCGCGGCGGAGGCGGCGAGGGACGACGCGGAGCGCGGGCAGCCGCTTGGCGCGTTCGAGATGGAGCCGCCTCGCGCGGACACCCTCGCCGGGCTGATCGCCGACGCGGATCCGAGCTGCCTCCGCGCGACGACGCGATCGGCCCCCGCGCCCGAGCCGGCCGCCAGCCCGGGCCGCTGGCCGGTCGTGGTCTTCTCGCACTGCCACGTGTGCACGCGCTTCGACCTCGCCCAGGTCGCGGAGCGGCTCGCGAGCTTCGGGATCGCGGTCGCGGCGCCGGATCACGAGGAGAACACCCTCTGGGATCACCTCGAAGGGAGCGCGGCGGAGGTGGGGAGCGAGTTCCTGGAGGTGCGCGTGGCGGACGTGCGCTTCGTGCTCGACGCGCTCCTCGACGACGGCCTCGAGGCGCTGCCCGAGGGGCTGCGCGGCCGCTTCGACCCCGAGCGCGCGGCCGTCATGGGGCACAGCTTCGGCGCGGCGACGGCGGGGATCGCGGCCGCGCGGGACGCTCGATTCCGCGCGGGCCTGGCGGTGGCCGCGCCGCTGACCGCGCTCGGGGGCGGGGTGACCGCGGGTGACATCACCACCCCGTTCGCCTTCGTGCTGGCGATGGAAGACAACAGCATCACCGAGGCCGGCAACCGCCTCATCCGCAACGAGCACCGTCGCCTCGGCGCGCCGAGCCTGCTCGTGGAGGTCGAGGACGCCGGCCACTGGAGCTTCTCCGACCACGCGGGCCTGGTCGACCTCTTCGCCGCGGGCTGCGGCGAGGGCGAGCGGCAGACCTCGCCGGGCGAGGCGTTCACGTACCTCGACAACGCGACCGCGCGGGACGTCGCGGCCGGGGTGGCCGCCGCCTTCTTCGGGCGCCACCTCCTGGACGACCCGGGCGGCCTCACGCCCATCCTCCGCGGGCACCCGTCCGGCGTCACCACGGCGTCCCTGCGGGAGTGAGGCTTGCCTCGGCGCGGATGCGCGTTACCAAGTAGGGCGTGACGCGCACCTTCACCCTGGCGGAGGCGAACGCGCTCATCCCCCAGGTGGCCGCCATCCTCGGGCGTTCCGTGCAGCTGCTCGGTCGAGCGCAGGCGATCGCGCGCCAGCTCGCCGAGGCGGGCGTGCACCCGACCGAGGAGGGCGTGCCCCCGGACGAGGACGAGCTGCCCGAGGACCGCCCGGAGCTCGCCGACGCCCTCCAGAAGGCGATCCTGCTCGGAGACACCGCCATCGAGCAGGGGCGGCTCCTCGAGTCGATGGGCGTGGTGATCCAGGACCTCGAGCGAGGCCGGGTCGCCTTCCGCTCGGTCATCGACGGGCAGCGCGAGGTCTTCCTCAGCTGGCAGCTCGGAGAGCGGCAGATCACGCACTTCCACGAGGCGCACGCCGCCTTCGTCGATCGTCGGCCGATCGAGGGGCACTCGTTCTTCCGGAGCCGCCAGCTGGTGCCGCCGCGCGACCACGATTGAGGGCGTCCGGATCCGAAGCTTCCGTGGTACGTTGCGAGCGCGCTCCGGCGGGCCGTCGGCCCCTGCTCGCACGTGCGGCCTCGGGCCGGCCGGGGATCCGCCTCGCTCATGTCCGCCTCGCACTTGTCCGCCTCGCTCATGGACGCCACCGCGCAAGAGCTCATCGCGCGCCTGCGACGCAATCCGGACGACCCGGAGGCCTTCGCGTCGCTGCGCGCGCACTACCAGCGCATCGGCGACTACGCGTCGCTCGCCAACTTGCTCGAGGGCTGGGCCGGTCGCGCCTCGGATCGCGGCGCGGGCGCGCACGCGATGTACGAGGCGGGCGAGCTGGTCCTGGGCGCCCTCGCCGACCGGGAGCGCGCGGTGCGCATGTACGAGCGCGCGCTCACCCTCGACGCGCGGCATCAGGACGCCTTCCTCCGTCTGCGTGGGCTCTTCGAGGACGCGGGCGAGATGCGGCGCCTGGCCGACATGCTCGAGAAGCAGGCCGGCGCGCTCTCCAAGGCGGGGGCCGACCCGCGCGACGTGGCGCTGCTCTACCACCAGCTCGGAGAGATCTGGGAGCACCGCTTCTCTCGCGTGGACAAGGCCGTCAACCACTACCGGCGCGCCTTCGAGCTGGACCCGAGCTTCGTCGCCGCGCTCTACGCGGCGCGCGAGATCTATCGCGCGGCCGGGAACATGAAGGCGGCCGCCACGCTCCTCGAGAAGGAGGCGAAGGCGGAGCTGGACGGAGCCCGGCGCAACGCGCTCTGGCGAGAGCTCGCCCACCTGCGGGCGGAGCACCTCGACGATCAGGAGGGCGCGGCGCGCGCGCTGAAGCGGGCCCTGGCCGACGCGCCCGGCGACCTCGAGGTGATGAGCGACCTGGCGCGGGTCTACCTGACCCGGGCCGAGCGCACCGACGACGACCACGTGCGGGCCTCGGACCGACACCGCGCGGCCGACCTCCTCTACCAGATGGCCCAGCAGGTCCCGACGGACCACGCGCTCGCGTACCTCGAGCAGGCCCTCGACGCGCGGCCCGATCACGACGGCGCGATGCTCCTCTACGAGCGCATGGCGGGCGAGATCGGCCAGCCCGCGCGTCTGCCCCCCCGCTGGGTCGCCTACCTCGCGCACGCGCCCGACCGGCCGGAGAGCGCGACGCGGCGCAAGCAGCTCGCGCAGGCCTACCTCGACGCGGGCCAGGTGGACTACGCGATCACCTGCCTCGAGTGGCTGCTGGACGCGGGGGACGCGGAGGCGGCGGAGCAGCTGGTCACCCTCTACCGGCAGGTGGGGCGGCACGACGACGTGGTCCGCGCGCTGGGCGTGGCCGCGCAGGGGCTGCCTCCCGACAAGCGCGTGCCTCGGCTCCGCGAGCTGGTGGCGGCGCTCCGCGACCGCGGCGAGCTGGAGCGGGCGGGGGAGCTGGGCGCGCAGATCCTCGACATCGAGCCGGGCGATCCGGAGGCCCTGCATCTCCTCGAGGAGAGCTGCCGCAAGACCGGCGACTGGACGCCACTGCGGAACGCGCTGCTGTCCGCGTCGCGGGTGAGCGGCTTGAGCGCGACCGAGCGCACCCAGCGGCTGAAGCAGGTCGCGTCGCTCAGCGAGAAGCACCTCGACGACGTCGACGGCGCGATCAGCGCCTGGCGCGGGGTCTCGGCCCTGGATCCGTCGGACGTCGAGGCGCGCTCACACCTCAAGCGCCTGCTGCGCTCGGCCGAGCGCTGGGATCAGCTGGTGGAGCTGCTCGAGCGCGAGGCGCTGACCGTCACCGAGGTCGAGCCGAAGGCGGAGCTCTACCGTCAGGTCGCCGAGGTCCAGCGCGACCACATGGGCGACCTCGAGGCGGCGATCGAGGCGTACCGGAACCTCCGCGATCTGCTCCCCGGCGACGTCGACGCCCGCGACGCGCTGAGCGACGCGCTCGTCGAGGCGGGCGCGTACCTCGAGGCGATCCCGCTCCTGCGGCGGCGGATCGATCAGACCGGCGGAGACGAGCGGGCCCGGCTGCTGCGGCTGTTGGCCAATGTGCTCGAGGAGCACGTGGGCGACGAGGAGGGCGCGTTCGAGACGTGGGCGCGGCTCCTCGACGAGAACCCCGCCGACCTCGAGGCGATCGCACACATGGTGGCCATCGACGAGCAGGCGGGGCGGCACGAGCGGCTCCTCTCCACGCTCTCGTACAAGGCCGAGGTGCTCGAGCGCGACGAGAAGTCCGCGGTGCTCGTCCGCATGGCGTCGATCGCGGACGAGGCGCTCAATGACCTCGACCGGTCGGCGGAGCTCTACGGGCGGGCCCTGGAGCTGTCCCCCCGGAGCGTCGGCATCCTCGACGCCCTCTGCGCGGTCTACGATCGGGCGGAGCGCTTTCGTGACCTCGTGGTGCTGCTGCGCGAGACGGCGCAGCGCGAGGACGACGCCTCGCGGCGGGGCGAGCTCTACCGTCGGATCGCGCGGACCCTGGCCCACCCCGTCGGCAACGACGACGGCGCGGCCGAGGCGTGGCGCGAGGTGCTCGCGGCCGGGGAAGACGAGGAGGCGCTGCGCTTCCTGCGCCGCCACGCGACCCGCAAGGACGACCCGGAGGCGCTGGCCGACGCGCTCGCGCGCCTCGAGCCGCTCATCGCGGACACCGAGGAGCGCAAGGAGCTCTTGCTCGAACGCGCCGATGTGCTGGCGGAGCGGCTCGACCGTGACCGCGACGCCATCGTGTGCCTGCGCCGGGTGGTCGAGGAGCTCGCCCCCGATCACCTGGGGGCGCTGCAGCAGCTGTCGCAGCTCTGCGAGGCGCGGGCGGACCTGACCGGCCTGGCGGACGCGCTCTGGCGACAGCTGGACGTGGTGGAGGACCCGGGGCTGCGCGTCCCCGTCGCCCGAAGGCTCAGCGATCTGCACGAGAAGGAGGCGCCCGAGGTCGCGCGCGCCGTCGACGCGCTCTACGCGTGGGCGCAGGCCGACCCGGCGGACTCCGCGCCGCTCGAGCGCCTCGCCCCGCTCCTCGAGAGCGCGAGCCGATGGCAGGACCTCGTCGGCGTGCTCGACGCGCTGGCGGGGCGGCAGGACGACGAAGGCGCGGCCTCCCAGCTCGTGCGGCGGAGCGCCGAGATCGCGTACCGGCAGCTCGGAGACGTCGACGGTGCGTGGTCCCGGCTCGCGCCGCGCGTGGCCGACGGGGACGACGAGGCGGAGACGGATCTGCGCGCGCTGGCCAAGGGCGCGGGCCGGGCGGAGCAGCTCGCGGAGCTCTACGTCGGGTTCGCGAAGGAGCGGCCCGAGCACGACCAGCAGAAGCGGCGCTGGATGGACGCCGCGCGCGTCTACGAGGAGCAGCTCGACGCGACCTCGGACGCGCTCGAGGCCGTGCTCCGCGCCTTCGCCGTCGATCTCGACGACACCGAGGTGCTCGACGAGGCCGACCGCGTCGCGGAGCTGGGCCAGCTCTGGGAGCGGCTCGGGCAGGTCTACGAGACGCTGATCCGCCGCGCGGAGTCGACGCCGCAGAAGGTCGAGCTGCTGCTCCGACACGCGCAGCTCCTCGACACGCGGAGCGGCGACCCGAGCGCCGCGCTCGACCAGACCCTGCGCGCGTGCTCGCTGGCCCCCGAGGACGACGCCGTGCTGGCCCTCGCGGAGGAACGCGCACCCCGCGCCGGCCGCGCCGAAGAGCTGCTCATCACCTACGACAAGCGCAAGAGCGCGGCGGAGGACGACGCTGGGCGCGTCGAGGCGCTGCTGCGCGCCGCGCGCCTCTGCGAGACCGATCTCGGCGATCGTCAGCGCGCCGTGCACTACATGGCGCAGGCGATCGCGCTGACGGTCCGCTCGCCCGAGACCCACGCGTCGGTCGAGCAGCTCGCGCGCGAGCTCGACGAGGCCAGCGCCGAGGGCGGGCTTCGCCGCTCGCTGGTCGAGATCCTCGCCGCGCTGGCCGAGGACATGGAGGAGGACCCGGTCGGGGGCGCGCGGCTCCTCCTCCGCGCGTCGCGGCTGCTCCGGGAGGAGCTCGACTCGGCCACCGACGGCTTCGCGGTGCTGAAGCGCGCGGCGAGCTTCGCGCCCGGCGAGGACGAGGTGCTCGACGCGCTGACGCAGGAAGCGCACGCCCAGGGCAAGCTCGGCGAGCTCGACTTCCACCTCGCGCACCTGGTCGAGGAGGCGCTCGACAGCGCGACCGCGGCCGGGCTCTTGCGGCGGCGCGGGGAGCTGCTCGAGGAGAGCTTCGGGCGGCACGCAGACGCGGCCGAGGTCTGGTCTCGCCTCTCGACCGTCACCTCCGGCGATCCCGACGCGAGGGCTCGGCTGCGGAGCGCGCTGCGACGGGCCGGCAAGCACCAGGACCTGCTCGTCGCCCTGCAGCGAGACGTGCGCAGCGCGGAGAGCCCCGACGACGAGCTGACCCTCCGCAAGGAGGTCGCCCGGGTCTGGGACGAGGACCTGCAGAACCGACGGGAGGCGCTCGAGGCCTGGCAGAAGGTCGCGCGCGCGGCGCCCGACGACGCCGAGGCGGCGGCCGCGATCGCGCGGCTGGAGGAGAGCGGGCGCCGGGACGAAGAGATCAGCGACCTCGCCATCGTCGCGCCGCCGCCTCACTCGACCGACGAGAGCCTCGCGCCATCGAGCGAGGAGGCGCCGGCGAACGAGTTCTCCGACCTGACCGATCAGGAGGCCGTGGACTCCTCGCAGACCATGCTCGACGACGGCCTGCGCGAGGAGCTCTCTCGCGCCTTGCTGACCTCCGAGACGGTCGACACCACGCCCCCACCGAGCGAGGTGGAGACGGCGCAGGTGAAGCTGCCCTCCGCGCCGTCGCAGCCGCGGGAGATGGCGGCCGCGGAGGTCGCGCCGACGGAATCCACGCCCCCCGAGCTGCCGTCCGCCGTGGAGGTCGCGCCACCCGGACCGGACCCGCTGTCTCCCCGGGAGACGAAGAAGCTCTCCCCCGCCGATCTGCGACGGCCGTCCGAGGCGCCGCCGGCCGAGGGCCTCGACGAGGCGATGGACTTCGTCTCCACGCCCATGCCCGGCATGCCCGAGGCGGACTTCGAGGACGACTACACCGCGGTGGCGGACGACGTCTTCGACCAGCTCCGCGACGACTCCCCCGCGGGCTTCGAGCCGGAGATCGAGTCGCTCGGCACGGGAGAGATCGAGCTGCTCGAGGAGGCCGAGCCCGCCGAGGTCGCGTCGTTCGAGGCGCTCTCGGACGTGGTCGAGCTGGAGGACGATCTCGAGGAGATCGAAGAGCTCGAGGAGATCGAGGACATCGAGGCCCTCGACGACATCAGCGGGCTCGTCGAGCTGGACGACGAGGAAGCCGCGCCGCCCCGCACCGACCGCGAGTGAGCGTCAACGGATCTGGATGATCTCGCGCGTGTCGTCGTCCCAGCCGTAGAGCGTCGCGCTCGCGGCGTCGAAGGCGAGGCCGTAGTTCGACGTCGATCCGCCCCAGCTCACGAGCGGCCCGGTGAACGGCGCCGCCGTGTCGAGGCCGCAGATGAAGTGCGCCGCTTCGGTGGCGCTGTTGACATAGAGCACGTCGGCCACGCCGTCGGTGTCGAGGTCGTGCGCGTGCACCGCGTTGCGCGTGGAGCTCAGGTCGATCAGGCCGCTCATCACCTCGGTGGCGAAGGTCGTCCGGTCCACGCGCACCACCTCGTCGCCGGTCTGGCACGCCGTGTAGAAGTAGCGCGTGTCGAGCGCGAGGCCCGTGCAGTAGCGGTGCGGAATGGAGCCGACGAGGGTCGCCGTGGCGGGCACCGACGGGGCGGCCAGCGGCACGCGCCAGATCTCGGTCGACACGGTCGTCGTGAACTCGTGCGTGATGAGGTAGAGGTCGGTCCCGTCCGAGACCGCGCTCCGGAAGTCGTCGGACGGGGTCGGCGAGAAGGTCGCGTAGTCCTGCCGGGTCCAGGTGGCCCCGCCGTCGCTGGTGATGCGGTAGAGCCGGCCCGTGCTCGAGCTGGTGCTGTCCACCGTGAAGACCTCCGAGCCCGCGACCGCCAGCTCGTAGCCCTGCTCGCTGAACGTCAGCGACGCGAGGGCCTCGATGTCCTCGGCCATGCCGCCCACCTTCGGGATCCGGTAGGTGTTCGACGATCCGCCCACGTAGAGGTAGCCCGTCGGGCTGTCGTCCGCGACGAGGTAGTACTCGCTGAAGGAGGTGCCCGAGAGGCTCGTCGAGAGCCGCGTGACCGTGGTGCCGACCATGCCACCCGACCCGGGCGCGCACGGCGGCACGACCTCGTTCAAGGTGAAGTCGAACGGGTTGACGAGCGGCATCGTGCCCGAGGTCGTGTCCGCGACGTAGAAGGTGTAGGTGGTGCCCGTCGTCACCGGGAACTGCCCGCGCAGCACGGTGGGCGAGTAGTCGGTCACGCACGACAGCTCCGCGGTCGTGCCGCAGGGCGCGTCGCTGACGACCACGACGTAGCGCGTGGACGCCGGCTTGGTCATCTCCCAGCTCACGAAGCCGTCGACGGTCGCGGTGTACTGCATCACCACGTCGGGGCCGTCGATGGAGGTGCCCGTGCAGCTCACGCCGGCGGTGAGGTAGTCGTTGCGCGAGGCGACCCAGTTGACGGTCTGGGTGCCCGTGGTCAGGACGATGACGTCGCCCGGCGCGCAGGTGTCGCCGCGTCCTCGGCACTGACCCATCTGGCAGTCCTCGGACGCGCAGTCCGCGTCGACCGTGCACGCGCCGCCGATCAAGCAGCCGGCGCAGAGCGAGCCGCCGCAGTCGATGTCGGTCTCGTCCTGGTTGAGCTCACCGTCCATGCAGGAGACGCAGAGCCCGTCGAGGCAGGAGCCGTTGAGGCAGTCCGCGTCGGCCACGCAGGTCTGGCCGTCGACGCACGCGCCGCAGGTCGGCCCGCCGCAGTCCACGCCCGTCTCGTCCGCGTTGCGGACGCGATCCATGCACGAGACGCAGCCGCCGGAGATGCAGCGCATGTTCTCGCAGTCGACGTCGATGTTGCACGCCAGGCCGTCGCGACACGCGGGGCAGATGGAGCCGCCGCAGTCCACCGAGGTCTCGTCCTGGTTCTGCCGACGGTCGTTGCAGGCGGGGCTGGTGCACTCACCGGCCGCGCAGATGCCCGACACGCAGTCGTCGCGGTCGAGGCAGCTCAGCCCGCCCGCGCACTGCGGGCACATGTCGCCGCCGCAGTCGATGTCGGTCTCGCTCCCGTTCTGTCGACCATCCTCGCAGCTCGAAGCCGCGCACTCGCCGCCCCGGCAGCGCCCCGACAGGCACTCGTCGTTGGAGGTGCAGGTCTCACCGCCCGGGCAGAGCGCGCAGTCGCCGCCGCAGTCGGTCCCCGTCTCGGAGCCGTTGCGCACACCGTCGGTGCAGCTCGCCACGAGACAGAAGCTGCGCTCGCAGACGCCGCTCGAACAGTCCTGGGCCTCGCGGCACGGGTTGCCGGGCTCACAGGCCGGACAGGAGCCGCCGCAGTCGATCCCGGTCTCGTCCCCCGCGCGGACTCCGTCGTCGCAGACCGGCTCCGGCGGACCCGCGTCGACGCCCGCGTCGAGCGTCATCGGGCCCCGGTCCGGGAGCGGCGGGATGACCGGCTCTCCGTCGCAGGCGGTGGTGATCAGCGCGGAGAAGGCCAGGAGGAACGAAGCGCGGCGCATAGGAGCTCCCATTCGAAGAGGCGGGTCGGTCGAAGACCTAGGACCAACGACGACAGGAGAAAGAAAGCACGCACGCCGACGGCGAGCACGCGAGCCCGTGAGTTCGTCGGGCGACGCGCCCGGGTCAGCGCCAGTCGCCGCGCAGGTGCTTCTCGGCGATCTCGGCCCACGGCCCGTCCGGGTCGAGCTCGAGGTAGGTCTTCCAGTGCGGCTTCGCGGCCGCGCCGTCGCCCAGGCTCTCGAGCGCCATGGCGAGGTTGAAGTGCGCGTCCGCGAAGCCCGGGTCGTGCTCGACGGCCTGCGCGAAGCGCTCACACGCCTCCGCCATCTCGCCCCGCTCGAACGCGAGGAAGCCGAGGTTGTAGAGCGCCTCCGGCTGCTCCGTGTCCACCTCGAGCGCGCGCCGATAGAGCCGCTCCGCCTCCTCGAGGTCACCGCGGCGGTACCGCAGGTTGCCCCAGTTCGTCAGCGCGTTGGCCAGCATGGGGTCGAGGGTGATCGCCTCGCGGTAGCACGCCTCCGCCTTGTCGAAGGTGTGCTCGGCCTCGTCGAGCCGGCAGCCCTCGAGGTACTTCTCGTAGGCCATGCGCCGACGCTCGGGGTCGACCCGCTCGGGGCGGAGCACGCGGACGACGTCGTCGCGCAGGGTCTGGACCTCGAAGTCCATCGTCAGCTGCCCCGTCTCGGGCTCGAACGCGTGGCTCTGGTCGCGGACCACGACCGACTGTCCCTCGGCCGTGATGCGCAGCTCGTTCAGCGGCCGCGTGACGGCGGGGAGCGTCTGGCCGAGCGCGTCGAGGCTGCGCCGCACCGCCGTCAGCGCGAGCCCGCGGTCGAGCAGCTCCTTCGCGGTCCGGATCGCGATGAGATCCTGGAAGGTGTAGTAGCGGCGGCGCCCGACCTTGCCCGACGGCTCGACGAACTTCGAGCGCGCCCAGTACCGGAGGCGCCCCTCGGGGATCTCGAAGAGGCGCGCGACCTCCTCCCGCCGGAAGAGCTCGCCGTAGGGCTCCGCGTGCGCGCTCCGACCGTGCGGAGGCGGCGGCACGGACTCGCTCGCCTTGTGCGGCGCCGCCTGCTCGGGCATCTCCGGCGCGTCGCTGCGCCGCCCACCGCCAGGGCCGAAGCTCACGTGGATGACGTTGTCCTCGATGACATCGTCGTGGATGACCTTGTCGTCGTTCACGTCGCTCCCCCGCGCGAAGTCGCGTGCATCGAGCCCACGCCCACCGGGACCTCCAGGTCGACGTCGAGCAATAGCAGGGTTCCGTCTCGCCGGAAGGCGCTCTCGAGCTGCGCGGTGCCGACGGGACGATCCGGGAAGCGTCGATAGACCTCGCGACAGACCATGCGATGCGCTCGGATGCGCACGCGAACGGAGCTCTCGATCGCGTCGACGACGCGATCCAGCTCCTCCGCGTCGTCGAGGCCGCGGCAGCGGCGGCAGAGGTTGTCCAGGTCGAAGGTGATCATGATCGAGCCGTACCAGCGCTCGCCCGGATCACCGTCGAGCCCACCCTCGGTCAGGATCTCCGCCGCGCGGAAGAGCTCGTCGATCGCCTGGCGTGTGAGGGCCGAGCGATCCCCTCGGTGGAGCGCGCGAACGCGGCGAGCCCGCACGGGCGGTTTGAGGGGCGGCGGGACCATCGCGATCGATCGTACCTTTCCCTACATCGCGGATCGAATTCGCGGCATGGACGCCATCTACTCGCGGCTCGAGCGCGCGCCGCCCCGGGGAACGCGCGTCGGAGGATGGTCGCGCGCGTTCGCGAGGACGTGGGTCGAGGGCGACTACGCGCCGCTCCGCTTCTCGCGCGGCGCGATCGAGGCAGACGCGGCCGACACCTGGCGTCTCACTCCGTGAGGGCTAGTGTGCGCGGATGCCTCCCGGCAAGCTCATCCCCGCCAACGCTCCGATGGCGTTCCTCTCGGACGTCCACGGCAACCTCCCCGCGCTCGAGGCGGTCCTCGCGGAGCTGGAGCGGCGCATGATCAGCTCGATCTTCGTCGCCGGGGATCTCCTCCTCGGGGGCGACGATCCCGTGGGCGTCTACAAGCGCCTCTCGCAGGTGGACGCCAGGTGCGTCCGCGGCCTGAGCGACACCGCGCTCGTGGAGATCTCGCCCGAGGATCTGACCCCCGAGAGCGAGTCGCAGCACGCCAAGGCGGCCGCGTTCCTGGAGACGCGCCGCGCCATCGGCGAGCTCGCGCTGAAGTACCTCGAGAAGCTCCCGGTCACCCGACGCATCCCGATGATCGACGGCTCGGAGATCGTCATGGTGCACGGCTCACCCGCCGACCCGACGCTCGAGATGTCGCACGACATGAGCGACGAGGAGCTGAGCGCGCTCGTGGCCGACGACCCCGCGGACGTGATCGTCTGCGGCGCCTCCCACGTCGCGTTTCAGCGAGACCTGGACGGCGTCCGCATCGTGAACGTGGGCAGCGTCGGGGAGGCCCCCGAAGGCGGCCACGCGCACTTCACGGTCATCACGCCCCGCATGGACGGAACGCTGATCGAGCAGTCGTGGGTCACGTACTGATCGCAGAGACGCGGCCGTAGACCAACCCCGCGCGCACCTGCAGGTCTCGCACGCCCGCGCGCAGCAGCGACTCGCAGAGCTCTTCCCGGGACACGGTCGGCCGGCGCCCGATCCAGCGGCGGAGCCCGCGCGGTCGAGGCATCGCCAGCGCGACGACCCCGCCCGATCGCACCCGGGCGCGGAGCGCGCGCGCGAGCGCCGCCACGTCGTCGCCGGCCGGATCGGTGCCCCACGCCGCGTCGAAGCGCTCGGGCTCCGTCCCCGTCGCCAGCGCCTCGAGCGCCTCGACCGCGACCACCCGGGAGAAGCCGGGCACGTCGGGCGGATCGCTCACGCCGACGACGAGCAGCGCGCCGCCGTCGACGATGGAGGCGACCAAGGGATCGAGAGACGCGACGCCGGCCATGACGCGATCACTCCGCGGCGTGGACCGACTCGTCGTCGGACGGCGTGGGTCGGCGCAGGATCTCCACCCGGCGCACGTGGCGCTCGTCCGCCTCGCGCACGATCAGCTCGAAGCCGTGCGCCTGGATGGACTCCCCCTCGTCCGGCACGCGACCCGCGATCTCCACGACCATCCCGCCGACCGAGTCGTAGTCGCCGACCGCGTCCTCGAAGTCCGCCTCGAGCTCCTCCGCCAGGTCGTAGACGCTGACCCGCGCGTCGACCCACCACCGACCGTCCGCGATCTCGCGGATCATCGGCTCCTCGGTGTCGTGCTCGTCCTGGATCTCGCCCACGATCTCCTCGACGATGTCCTCGAGCGTGACGATGCCGCTCGTGCCGCCGAACTCGTCGACCACCACCGCGAGGTGGAAGCGGCGCGCCTGCATCTCTCGCAGGAGCTGACCGATCTTGTGGGTCTCGGACACGAAGAACACCGGCCGCCGGATGATCCGGTCCAGGGTCTGCGCGTCCTTCAGGTCCCCGTCCAGCATGCCGTCCTTGAGCATGCGGAAGAGGTCCTTCGCGTAGAGGATGCCCTCGATCTGGTCGACGCGATCCCGGAACACCGGGTAGCGGCTGTGGCCCTCGCGCACGATGCTCTCGAGCACGTCGCCGAGCGGCGTCCCGATCTCGATGGCCTTCATCTGGGTGCGCGGGACCATCACCTCGCGCGCCACGGTGTCCTTGAACTCGAGGACGCTCAACAGCAGCTCCGCGAAGTCCTCCGGGATCGAGCCGCTCTCCTCGCGCTGCTCGATCATGTGCTCGACCTCGCGCACCGCGTGATCCCCCTCGCTCGGCGGCGGCGGCGCGGGGAAGCGACGGTTCAGGAAGAGCACGAGGGCGCCCAGCGGGACGCCGAACGGCCAGACGAGCAGCTCCACTGGCCGAAGCCAGCGCGCCATCGGCAAGGTCCAGCTGACCGCGCGGGCGCGCGCCACCGCGCCGAAGCCGACCGCGAGCGCGGCGTAGAGGAGCGCCACCCCCGCCAGGCCGAGCCCCGTGACCCACCACGGCCCGAGCTTGTCCGAGAGCCGGACGGTCAGCCCCACCGCGACGACGATCGCGATCACGCGCCCCGTCAGCAGCCGGGTGTGCAAGTGCGGCAGCTCGTTCAGGATGCGTGACGCGGTCCGCGCGTCGCGGCCCTCCTCCTCACCCGCCGCGAGGAAGCGCACCTCACCGAACGTGGTGATGGCTCCCTCGAGAGCGGAGAGGGCGGCACCCGCCACGATCGACGTGAGGATCGCGACGAGCTCGATACCTGGACCTTCGAGTGATTCGCTCAACGTGGCTCTCCGCCCGATCCGCGGCCGCTTCCCCCGCTCCCCCGATGACGTACGGAGATCGAACGCGGCCGCGCCGATCTGGGCCTTCCCCAGTGGGCAGGGTCGAGATTAATCCCACGAATCGGCCACCGCAAGCAGTCGCGACCCGTCACCAAACAGAGGCGCGGCTCAGTCACGGAAGCAGATCGCTCCCATCTCGAGCAGCTCCACCAGGGTTCGGAGCGCGTCGAGCCGCTGCATGCTGCTGATGTCGATCAGCTCCTCGAGCGTGTGCGCTCCGTCCACGCGCGAGAGGAGGAAGCCAGCGCGGTGGTCGAGCCCGAGCCACCGGACCTCTTCGTCCTCCACCGCGAGCGCGGGGCGACGGTCGAGCGGGCCCAGGCGCGAGCCGTAGAGAGAGGCGAGCTTCTCGCGGCACGTGCGTGAGATCCGCGCGGCCTCCTCGTGGCGCTCGTGCCGCCCGAGGATCAGCTCGGCCACCCGCAGGGCCGTGGTGTAGTCGCCGAGCGCGAAGCGATCGTGCATCTCGGACGAGAGGTCGATGGTGGGGCTCGAGGGACGCGAGCGGCGGGCCACGAGGCCTAGCGCGCCAGCCTCCTCCTCCCCCTCGATCGGGAAGGCGGGCTGACTCGGAGGCCGCGAGCGCGACGGCCGCTCACGGGACCAGCCGTCCTGGACGTCGTCCGAGACGGTCGGCTCGGCCAGCTCCGAGGTGGCGGGCGGGAGGCGCAGCTCGCCGGCCTCCGGTGACGACTCCCCGTCGGTCTCGCCCGGGAGCAAGAGCGGCGGCGCGCTCAGACGAAGCGTCACGCGCTCGCGCTTCTTGAAAGGGCGGGAGGCCCCTTCTCGCGGAGGCGCGCCGTCTTCCTCGAGGTCGCTCTCCCCGTCCTCGCCCATCGCGTCCGTCAGGCGATCTTGCCGACGACGCCCTTGAACATGCGCTGCGTGCGCGCGAGGGCGTCGATCTGCTCCTTCAGCGCCTGGGTGTCGCCCTGCTCCATGAGCTGCTGGGCGCGCTCCACGACCGCGCGGGCCTTCTCGATGGCGTCGCGCCCGAAGTCGCTGCCCGCGACCACTTCCTCGACCTTGGGGAAGAGCTTCTCGATCTCGGCGATGAGGGTCTCGGCCTCCTGCTTCGCCTTCTCGTGCTCTTCGTCCGCGCGCCGCGTGACCGCGTAATCGCGCGCGTCGTTCATCATGTCCTCGAGCTCGTCCTGGGTCAGGCCGCTCGTCGAGGTGACGGTGATGGACTGGGCCTTGCCGGTCTCGAGGTCCTTCGCGTGCACGCTGACGATGCCGTCCGCGTTGATCTCGAAGGTCACCTCGACCTCGACCTGGCCGGCCTGGGCGCGACGGAGCCCGGTGAGGATGAACTCGCCGAGCAGCTCGTTCTCGTCCGCGCGGCGGCTCTCGCCCTGCATGACGAGGATCTTCACCGCCGTCTGGTTCTCACGGACGGTCGTGAAGATCTTGCTGCGCGAGGTCGGGACGGTGCTGTTCTGCGGGATCAGCTCCTCGAAGTAGCCGCCCACGACCATGATGCCGAGGGTGTGCGGCGTGACGTCGAGCAGCACCATGTCGTGGCTCTCGTCGACGAGCGCCGCGCCCTGGATCGCCGCGCCGAGCGCGACGACCTCGTCCGGGTGCACGCCCTTGCAGGGCTCGCGCTCGAAGAACTCCGCCACCGAGGACTGCACGCGGGGCATGCGCGTCATGCCGCCCACGAGCACCACGTCCTCGATGTCTTCCTTGTCGAGGCCGGCCTCCTCGAGGGTCATCTCGCAGATCTGCACCGTGCGGGAGACGAGGTCGTCGGTGAGCTCCTCGAGCTGACCGCGGGTGAGGAGCTTCTGGAGGTGCAGCGCCTCGTTGCGCGCGCTCGAGATGATGAACGGGAGGTTCACCTCGGTCTCGACTACGCTCGAGAGCTCGCACTTCGCCTTCTCGGCCGCGTCCTTGAGGCGCTGGAGCGCCATCCGGTCCTGCCGTAGATCGATGTCGTTCTCGGTCCGGAAGCCGTCGACCAGCCAGTCGATGATGCGCTGGTCGAAGTCCTCGCCGCCGAGGAACGTGTCGCCCGCGGTCGAGACGACCTTGAAGACGCCCGTCGAGCTGATCTCCATGATGGAGATGTCGAACGTGCCGCCGCCGAGATCGTAGACCGCGATGGTGCGGTCGATGTTCTTGCCGAAGCCGTAGGCCAGCGCGGCCGCGGTGGGCTCGTTGATGATCCGGATGACGTCCAGACCCGCGATCGCGCCCGAGTCCTTGGTCGCCTGCCGCTGGCCGTCGTTGAAGTACGCGGGCACGGTGATGACCGACTTGAGGACCTCCTGACCGAGGTAGTCCTCCGCGATCATCTTCATCTCCTGAAGGATCATCGCGCTGACCTCGGGCACGCTGTAGACCTTGTCGCGCAGCTGGAGGCGCGGGTCGTTGTGCGGGCCCTCGACGATGCGGTACGGCGCGGACGCCATGGCGTTCTGCACCTGGCTGCTGTCGAACTTCCGCCCGATCAGCCGCTTGGCGGCGTACACCGTGTTCTCGGCGTTGGTGACGGCCTGACGCTTGGCGATGTGCCCCACGAGGCGCTTGCCCGCCTCGGTGATGGCGACCATCGAGGGGGTCGTCTTGTACCCGCCACGGTTGGCGATGACGATGGGGGTGCCACCTTCAACCACTGCTACGCAGGAGTTGAACGTCCCCAAGTCGATGCCGATGACCTTCTCCATGGGTCTCCTCAATCCGCCCTAGGAATGCGCCGGCCTCGGCCAGCTCGCACCAGACGCTCCCCAACACGGATCGGATACCACGATTCGTGCCGAAAGCGATGGGTATTCACTTGTCGATGTCTGGTGTCAGCCATCCAGATCGCGAAGGAGATTCTCGACCATCTCGTCGCCTGGGTCCAGCGCTGCCGCGCGCTGGAGCACTCGACGGGCGTTCAGGTGGAGGCCCGCGGCGATGTAGATCCGACCGAGCGCGCGGAGATTGTCGATGTTCTCCGGCTCGAGCTCCGCCGCCCTCTGGGCGTAGGCCTGCGCCTTGTGGAGGTCCCCCTTCGCCTCGACGAGCGCCTCCGCGGCGAGGCGCGCGGCCTTCGCGTCGTGCGGGCGACCGTCGGAGACCTTCGCCCAGCTGATGGCGGCCGCGCCCCACTTGCCGTGGCGCTGCTCGTAGAGGGCCTGCTCCTCGTAGGTGGTCGAGAGCGACGAGGCCAGCTCGGCGTTGAGCGCGGCGTGCTGCTCGCGAAGCTCCTCGTCTTCGGGCTCCAGCGCCACCGCGAGACGAAGCTCCTGCGCCGCCGCCGTGAGGTCTCCCTTGCGACGGGCCCGCTCGGCCATGAGCACGTGGCGCTGGACCCGATCGAGGCCGCCCGTCTGGGTCGCGCTCTGCTTCAGGCTCCCGGCCAGGCTCTTGAGCAGCCCTCGCCGGTCGCTCTTGGGCGGCGGATCCGTCGAAGGCGCCGCGGCAGGGTTCACGGGCGGGGACGACGAGCCCCCGCGGCGGACCGACGCGGCGCGCGCGGCGTGGCGGAGCTTGCGCGCCATCAGCTCCTTGGCGCGCTGGAGCCCCGCCTCGGACATCTTCCGGTCGGGCGTGGCGTCGCTCGGGTCGGGCGGCTCCCTGCCCTCGGACGGCTCGGCCGTCTCGCTGGCGGCCTCCTTCGCGGCCGTCTCCTTCGCGGCCGTCTCCGCCTCGGCGGCCGACGCCAACCGGCCCGCCGCGAGATCCGCCTCGAGCTTCGCGGCCTCCTCGGCCGCCCGGGAGGCCTCCTCTTCACCGAGGGCGTCGAGCTCCCCCGCGGCGCGCTCGACGGCGCGCGTCTGGTCCTGGAGCCCGAGGTAGCGGTCGTAGTCGGCCCGGGGGCGCTTCTTGCCGAGCACCTCGTAGGCCTCGGTGAGGCGGTGGAAGATCGCCTCCATCTTGGCTTTGTACGAGCCCAGCTTCTTCCGGAACATGGTGTCCGGGTGGAACACCTTCGAGAGGGTGAAGTACGCGTGCCGGATGTCCTTGCGGTCGGCGTCGCGCTCCACCCCGAGGACCCGGTAGTGGTCGAGCAGGTCGAGGGCGAAGTACAGGTCGTCGATGCGCTTGCGGCGCGCGGCGTCGAGGTCCAGGTCGTCGTCCTCGTCGACCTCCTCCGCGTCCATGGAGACGGCGTCGTCGGGCGGGGCCATGGCGTCGGCGTCGACCACGTCGGAGGTGTCCTCGTCGACCTCGTCCACCCCGTTCGGGGACGGCGGCGAGGGCTCGGGCTGGGCGTCATCGTCCATCAAATCCTGCGCTGCGTCGGCCAACGCGGCGGCGGCGTCGGCCAGCCCTTCCAGCTCGGGCGCTCCATCGGGCGCAACCGGCGGCGGGCGCACGGTCTCCGCCGTGCCGATGATCTCCGCCTCGTCGGCCTCTTCGGCGTACGCCTCCAGCTCTCGCTCCGCCTCGGCCAGCAGATCGTCCGCCTCGTCCAGCTCGCCGGGCGGGAACATGCTCCCCGTGTGGGAGGCCCTCGGGGGCACGCTGGGGCTGCGCCGGCTGGTGTCGACGCGGTCCTCACGCGAGGAGACGCTCTTGTAGACGCCGTCGGTCGAGCGCGGCTTGGGCGCCGCCTTCACGATGCGCACGGGCCCACGGCGGCGGCGGTTCGCCGGGATGCGGAGCGAGGGCGGCACCACGACCGCGCCCGACGGAGTGCGGGTGGGCGGCCGGCCCGTCGCTCGCGGCAGGCTGACCGACTCGCGGGCCCACTCGACCGCGCCGTGCTCGATCAGCTTGCGCACGACGTTGGTCACGTCCTCCTCGCCGAGGTTCGTCAGATCGCCGAGCGTCGCGAGGTCGGCCGCGCCGTCGATGCGCGACAGCACGAACCCCTCCAGCGGAGAGAGCGGAAGCTCGGTGAGATCCACTCCGGCAACGAGCCGGGGAACTCTGGCGCTCTTTTCGACCATGGGGACGGCTGCTCGGGTCGGAGTCGCACCCAACCTACCACCGATCCTGGGGTGGCCGGTAGCGAGTGCGAAACGCCTGTAACCCTACAGAAACCGAGCTAATCCGGCGCGTTTCCGACCAATTGCACCAGGAGCGCCTTTTGCGCGTGCAGGCGGTTTTCTGCCTGCTTCCAGACGCGGCTCCGCGGCCCGTCGATCACGCCGGCCGAGACCTCCTCGCCGCGGTGCGCGGGGAGGCAGTGCAGGAAGACTGCGTCGGGCGCGGCGCGTTCCATGAGCGCCTCGTCCACACAGAAACCGGCGAACGCGGCCTGCCGGATCGCGTTCTCCGCCTCCTGGCCCATGCTCGCCCAGACGTCGGTCGTCACGACGTGGGCGCCTTCGACCGCCTCGACCGGATCGCGCACGACGGTGACCTCGGCCCCGAGCCCGCGCGCCTCCTCGACGATGCGCGCCTCCGGGTCGTAGCCCTCGGGACACGCGAGGCGGAGCTTCATGCCCGAGCGCGCCGCCGCGTAGATCCAGGAGTGGGCCATGTTGTTCCCGTCCCCGATCCAGGCGGCGGTGATGCCCTCGAGCTTGCCGAAGCAGCCGCGCACGGTCTGCATGTCCGCGAGGAGCTGGCACGGGTGGTAGGTGTCGGACAGGCCGTTGATCACGGGGATCGTCGCGTGCTCGGCGAGGGCCTCGATGCGGTCGTGGCCGAAGGTCCGATAGACCACCGCGTGCGCGTAGCCCGAGAACATGCGCGCCGTGTCGGAGAGCGGCTCGCCTCGGCCGAGCTGCGTGTGCTCGCTGATGAGCGTCAGCGGGTGACCGCCCAGCTCGTAGACACCGACCTCGAAGGAGACGCGCGTCCGCGTGGACGCCTTCTCCAGGAGGATGACCACGGTCTTGCCGTCCAGCGGCCGCGGGTGGGCGGGCGTGCCGCGCGCGGCGGCGAGGGCGTCCGCCCGGTCCAGCAGCGCGGCGAGCTGCGCCTCGCTCAGGTCGAGCAGGGTTCGAAAGTGCTTGGTCATGCCTCGACGGTCTCCAGCAAGCGGCCCACGCGCGCCAGGGCCTCGTCGATCTCAGCCGCCTCGACGTTGAGCGGCGGCGCCATGCGCAGCACGGTGCCTCCCGCGATGGACGCGAGCATCTTCTCCTCGTCGCGGAGCCGACCGTAGATCTCTCGCGCGTCCACGGAGTCGGCCAGCCGGATGCCTTGGAGCAGCCCGTGGCCCCGCGCCTCGGCCGCGGCCGGCGCGCGCTCGACGACGCGGCGCAGCCCCGCCTGAAGGTGCTCCCCCATCGCCTTGGCGTTCGCGAGCAGGTCCTCTTCGTCCATGATGGACAGGACCGCGAGTCCGGCCGCGCAGGCGAGGGGGTTGCCGCCGAAGGTGCTGGCGTGTGTGCCCGGCGGCAGGCCGTCCGCGACGTGCTCCCGCACCGCGATGGCGCCGATGGGGAAGCCGCCGCCCATGCCCTTGGCGAGCGAGCAGCCGTCGGGGATCACGCCGCTTCGCTCGTACGCCAGGAAGGTGCCGGTCCGCCCGAAGCCGGTCTGCACCTCGTCGAAGAAGAGCAGCGCGCCGGCGTCGTCGCACACCTGCCGGGCCCCGCGGAGGTACGCGTCGCTCGGCACGATGATGCCGCCCTCGCCCTGGACCGGCTCGAGGAACACCGCCGCGGTCTTCTCGTTCACGGCCGCTCTCAGCGCCTCTAGGTCGTCGTAGGGCACGTGGTGGATGCCGCCGACCATCGGGCCCATGCCCTCGTGGTATTTCGGCTGCCCGGTGAGCGCGAGCGCGCCCATGGTGCGGCCGTGGAAGCTGTGCTCGGCCGCGACGATCTCCACCCGCTCGGGGCGGCCGTGCTCGAAGTGCCAGCGCCGGGCGAGCTTGAGGAGCGCCTCGTTCGCCTCGGTCCCGCTGTTCGAGAAGTAGACTTTGTCGAACGGCGTGCGCTCGGTCAGGGCGTGGGCCAGCTCGATCGCGCGGTCGTTGTAGAACAGGTTCGACGTGTGCATCAGCCGGCCCGCCTGCGCCGCGATGGCCGCGGCCAGCTTCGGGTGCGAGTGGCCGACGCTGAGCACGGCGATGCCTCCGCTGAAGTCGAGGTACTCGTTGCCCTCGACGTCCTTCACACGGCAGCCCTTCCCCTCGCTCAGCACGAAAGGCGGGGGACGATAGTTCGGCAGCTGCGCGCCTTGCGCCAGCGCCACGAGCTCGGCGTTGGTGGCCATGCGGGGGACATAGCACGAGGGGGCGCCCGCCCACCGCGCGAACCGAGGCGCCGCGCGTCGCGCGCCCGCTGTCGCACTGGCCGACATGCGCGTGCCCGGACCGTGGGCCCGCTCGATGGCGCGCCAGCTCGACACGTGAGAGGGTCGCCGAATGCAGCTCTCGTTGGCGGCTTCGACGCTCCTCACCTTGACATGGGGCGCGACCACGCTCCTCCTCGCCCCCTCGGTCGCGCAGGCGCAGTGCGCAGAGGGACGGGTGGTCGGTCCGGACACCGGCGGCCGTTGCTGCTGGCCCGGCCAGCGCTTCGACGAAGAGTACGGGCGCTGCTCGGGGGCCCCGTCGGGCTGTCCCCCCGGCATGGGCGCCATGGGCGATGAATGCGTCGCGCGTCAGACCGCGCGCGTGGAGGGGGAGCCGGGCTACGACGACTACGCCGAGCAACCGGCGCCCGCAGCTGCCTCGGAGGGATGGTGGGGCGAAGACGATTCCACACCGAGTCAGCCGCCCGTCGCGCAGCGCACGGAGGCCTTCGACCAGACGCCGGCTCGAACCGAGCCCTTCATGGAGCTGTTGCAGGCCGGGATCTCGCTCCTGTCCATCGGGTATGGCGCGAGCCTCGGATTCGCGAGCGCCGCGGCCACGCAGGTAGACTCATGGACATACGATCCCACCAGCTGGCACTGGGGTCTGGTGCCGCTCATCGGTGGATTCGTCTGGGGCGCGGAGGACGAGGGGTGCTGCCCACAGCCATCCTCGATGGGGCTGTACCTCGGCGTCCCGGCGGCGGGCGTGCAGGTCGTCGGGCTCGTGTTGACCATCGTGGGTGGGCTCGTGCGACGCCCGGTCGCCCGCAGCACGTCGCGGGACGAGGGCGGACGCCTGCGCCTGACGCGCGGCCCAGGAGAGGTCGGTCTCGGAGCTGCCTGGTATTTCTGAAGCGTGCTCGTCGTTGCACTCACGAGGCGTGGTCAAGCCGTGATCTGGTGCCGACGCGCTGATCGGCGGTGATCTCGAGCAGCGAGCTGTGCTCACGAGATTTTCGCTTTGCGGCGCCAGTGGCCTGTGTCAGGGTCGCCGGATGCGATTCTCCTTTGCATCATCGGTCGCATCCATGCTCGGGGCGTTGACGCTCGCGGTCCTCGCGCTGTCCCCCGCGACGGGGGCGGCCCAGTGCGCGAGCGGGCGCGAGGTCGGCCCGGACACCGCCGGCCGCTGCTGCTGGCCCGGTCAGCGCTTCGACGACGAGCGGGGGCGCTGCGAGGGCCCGCCGTCTCGCTGCCCGTCCGGGTGGGGCGCGGCGGGGGACGAGTGCGTGCAGCAGGCGGCGCCCCCGAGCACGAGCACGGGCACGAGCACCGCGAGCGAGCCTCGCTACGGCGACTACGCGCCCCAGCCCGCGGCGGGCGCCCAGCCCTGGTACGGGGAAGCCGGGACCGGCTCGCCCTCCTATGGGCAGCCCGCGCCCGGGTGGGAGCGGCCGCCAGAGAGCACGCGCACCGAGCCGATCATGGGGGTGATGCAGACCGGGCTGATGTTCCTGGCCGTTGGCTTCGGCTCGAGCATGGGCTTCGCGATCGCGACGTCACAGCAGTACACCTACTACTCCACGCCGAGCTCCTGGCCGTTCGGCTTCGTGCCGCTCGTCGGCGGGTTCGCCTGGGGGATCTCCGACGCGAGCTACTGCTGCGGGTCGAAGCTCGGGCTCGCGCTGGGCATCCCGGCCTCCGTCGTGCAGCTGCTCGGCTTCGTGATGGCCATCGCGGGCGGCGCCGCGCGTCGTCCCGCGGCCGCGCCCGTGAGGCTTCACGGAGACCTCGACTTGCCCGCGCTGGGGAGCCCGCGCGTCACGGGAGGCCCGGGCGAGGCCGGGGTCGGCCTGGAGTGGAGCTTCTGAGCTAGATCTAGCTACGCGGTGATCTGCGTGCCGACGCCCTGATCGGTGAAGATCTCGAGCAGGGAGGCGTGGCGGGTGCGGCCGTCGATGACGTGCACCTTCTCCACGCCGGCGGAGATGGCGTCGAGCCCGCACTGCACCTTGGGGATCATGCCGCCCTCGATGACGCCGTCGTCGATCAGGGTCGCGATGTCGGACGCGCTCAGGGAGGAGACGACGGCGCCCTCGCGGCCGCGGATCCCCTCGATGTCGGTCATCAGGACCAGCTTCGAGGCCTCGAGCGCGGCCGCGACCGCCCCGGCGACGGTGTCCGCGTTGACGTTGAGGGAGGCGCCGTCGTCGTCGACCGCGACCGGGGCGATGACGGGGATGAACCCGCCGTCGACCAGCTGGTGCACGATCTTGGGGCGCACCTCGATCATGCGACCGACCCGCCCGGGGTCGACCTCGCGCCCGGCCTTGGTGCGCATCCGCTCGACCTTCTCGGCGAGCAGGAAGCCGTCGTCCTTGCCGCTGAGCCCGACCGCGCGGCCGCCGTGCCGGCAGATCAGCGACACGATCTCCTGGTTGATCTTGCCGCCGAGCACCATCTCGACGACCTCCATCGTGTGCTCGTCGGTCACGCGCAGGCCGTCGATCCGCTCGGACTCGACCCCCATGCGCTTCAGCAGCTCGTCGATCTGCGGGCCCCCGCCGTGCACGACGATGGGGTTCAGGCCGACGTAGCGCATGAGCACGATGTCCCGGGCGAAGCTGTCCCGCAGCGCCGGGTCGATCATCGCGTGGCCGCCGTACTTGATGACGAAGGTCTTGCCGTGGAAGCGGCGGATGTAGGGGAGCGCCTCGTGGAGGATCGCCGCTTTCTCGATCAGCTGCTTCATGGCGGCGCCGAAGATAGCAGGCCGACCCGCTCAGGCGAGGGCGAGCAGCGCCGTCTCGCCGGTCTCCCCGTGCAGGCGCCTGATGGTGGTGAGCTTGGCGCAAGCGCGCTCGCCCACCGCGATCCGATGCGAGAACGCCGCCGCTCCGTCCGCCGTGGTCCCGATCAGCTGGGTCTCGACCGTCACCGCCTCGCGCGCGTTGACCCCGCTCGAGAAGCGCGCCTCCTCCGCCACGGCCGAGAGCGCGACCGGGTCGAGCCCCTCCGCGCTCATCGCGCGGGCCAGCGCCTCGTCCGCCCAGTCCACGTACGCGGGGTGGTTGACGTGATCGAGCGGGTCCATCCACGAGTGCCAGCACTCCAGCTCGAAGCGGTGCACGCGCCCCCCCTGACGCGGCGCGATCTCGGGCAGCTGCACCGGCGGCCCATGCTCTTCGACCTCGAACGCGCTCGACAGAGACTCCGAGGCCGGCGCGAGCTTCACGTCCGCGGTGACGTGGACCCACTCCTGGGTCGCGGACGCGACCGGCCCCGCCTCGCCCACCACCCGGCACTCGCGGCGAAAGAACATCCCGCGGCGGAACCGGCTCGGCCAGGTCTGGCCCATCAGCGGCTCCCCGTAGAGGGTCTCGCGGTGGTGGATCACGGTCATCGATCGGACCACGAACGAGACCTTCTCCTCGCGGTAGCGCTCGGGGGGCCAGCCCGCGGCGATCGATCCCCCGACGGCCACATCCTGGAACAGGCGCCAGAGATCACCGGCGCGAGCGGCCTCCCGGGGAGAGAAGGCCGAGCGGGGCAGGCTCACGGGTACGTCGAACACGGAGGACGACATAGCAGACCCGGGCGAAGCTCAAGGACTCGCGCTTCCATCCGTTCGACATCCCAGGTCCGCCGCGCCCCGGGGAGAATCGAGACATGGTCAGAAGCGTCACACAGGAGCATCGCCGCAAGGATGTCGTCGCGTCGGCCGCCGCCGCGCGCATCGTCCAGGAGGCGGTGAAGCCCGACTGCTCCGCGGCCGAGCTCGCGGAGCTGGCGACGGCCGACCCGGGCTTCGCCCTGCGCCTCCTCTCCATGGTCAACAGCGCGGCGTACGGCCTGCCCAACAAGGTCACCGACGTGCGTCGCGCGGCCAGCATGATGGGCGTGCGCGGCCTGCGAAACCTCGCGCTGAGCCTGATCGTGGGCGACATGGCGCCGATGAACGAGGGCGGGCGGCTCCTGCTCGCCAACTCCGTCCGCCGCGCCGGCGCGGCCCGCGCGCTGGCCTCCGCCCTCGGCGAGCGCCAGCCGGACGAGTTCTTCACCGTCGGGCTCTTCCTCGAGAGCGGGCTGCTCGGCGTCGCGGCGGACGACCCGGAGGCGGCGGCCGCCCTCGGTGGGTGCCCCGCGAGTCACCGTGTGGTGCGCGAGCGCGCCGCGGGTCTGACGCCTCACCCGGATCGTGGCGCGGCGCTCGCCGAGCGCATGGAGCTGCCCGAGACCACCATCGAGGCCATCCGACATCACCACGACGCCGAGATGCCCGAGGGGAGGATCGCCGCCGTGGCCTGGGTCGCAGAGCGCATGGCCGCGGTCTTCGAAGGCGGCGCGCCGCAGCAGGCGCGGGACGCCGCCATCGCGGCCGCGTTTCAGCTCGGGCTGAGCGAGGCGCAGGCGATCGAGGTGCTCGACGCAATCCCGGCCCTGGTCCGCGACGGCGCGAGCGCCTTCGACCGAGACCTCGGCGATCAGGTCGATCTCGACGCGCTCATCGCCGACGCGAACGCGAGCCTGGTCGAGATGAACCAGCAGTACGAGGAGATCATCCGCACGCTCGAGGCGGTCATCTCCGAGAAGGAGGCGCTCGCGCACGAGCTCGAGGAGGCCAACGCCCAGCTCTCGATGCTCGCGAGCACGGACGCCCTGACCGGCTTGCCCAACAAGCGCGCGCTGACCCAGGCGCTGGCCCGCGACCTCGCGAAGGCCGACCGCCAGCAGGAGACGCTCAGCCTGGTGGTGGTCGACGTCGATCACTTCAAGAAGTTCAACGACACCTGGGGCCACTCCACCGGCGACGAGGTGCTCAGGGTGGTCGGGCAGGTCCTGAAGATGGGCGTGCGCACCGGCGACATGGCGGCACGCTACGGCGGCGAGGAGTTCGTCTTCATCCTCCCCAACACCGACGGCGACGGCGCCCAGGTCGTGGCCGAGCGCGTGCGGCGCAAGCTCGCGGGCACCGCGGTGCCCGGTCCGAAGGGCCCGCTCTTCGTGACGGCCAGCTTCGGCATCGCCACGATCACGGGCCCCGGGTGCAAGGACAGCGCGGGGGAGCTCTTCGAGGCCGCCGACAAGGCCCTCTACGCGGCGAAGGAAGCCGGCCGCAACTGCGTGCAGCGCGCGGCCTGAGCCGTCAGAGGATGTACTTCGCGAGGTCGTCGTCCGACAAGATCGGCTGCAGCGTCGAGCGGACCATCGCCGCGTCGATGCGGAGCCGGTCCTCGCTCATGTCGGGCGCGGAGAAGCTGACCTCTTCGAGCAGCGCCTCGAGCACGGTGTGGAGACGGCGCGCGCCGATGTTCTCGCTGCGCGCGTTCGCCTGCGCCGCGTAGTCCGCGAGCGACTCGACCGCGTCCTCGGTGAACTCGATGTGCAGCCCCTCGGTGGCGAGCAGCGCCTCGTACTGACGGGTCAGCGAGTTCTGCGGCTCGGTCAGGATCCGGACGAAGTCCGCCTTCTCCAGGCTGTCGAGCTCGACCCGGATCGGGAAGCGGCCCTGCAGCTCGGGGATGAGGTCCGAGACCTGCGCCACGTGGAAGGCGCCCGCGGCGACGAAGAGGATGTGGTCGGTCTTCACGGGGCCGTACTTCGTGCTCACCGTGCTGCCCTCGACGATGGGCAAGAGATCGCGCTGCACGCCCTCGCGCGAGACGTCGGGGCCCGAGCCGGCCTTCTGGCGACCGGCGACCTTGTCGATCTCGTCGAGGAAGACGATGCCCGCCTGCTGGGTCCGGGTGAGCGCCTCGCGCTGGACGCGGTCCATGTCGACGAGCTTCTCGGCCTCCTGCTGCTTCAGGATCTCGAGCGCCTCGGGGACCTTCAGCGAGCGCCGCTTGGTCTTGCCGCGGAAGCCAGGCATCTGCCCGAGCATGTCGCGGAGGTTGACCTCCATCTCCTCCATGCCGTGCGCGCCGAAGATCTGCATGAAGGGGCTCGAGTTGTCGGCCATCTCGATCTCGACGTCCTCGTCGTCGAGCTCTCCCGCGCGCAGCTTCTCGCGCAGCTTCTCGAGCTCGGAGCGCGGCGGCGCGGGCGCCTGCGGGGCCTGAGCGCCGCCGCCGGGCACGAAGAACGGACCGAACATCTGGCCACCGCTCTGCGGCCCGGGCGTGGGCGGCGTGGGCGGCGACGCGGGGGCGTTCTTCCGCGCGAGCATCTCGAGGAGCCGGCGCTCGGCGTTCTCCTCGGCGCGCACCCGGACCGCCTCGATCTCCTCGGTGCGCACGAGCCCGATGGCGATCTCGACGAGGTCGCGGATCATCGCCTCGACGTCGCGCCCGACGTAGCCGACCTCGGTGAACTTGCTCGCCTCGACCTTGATGAACGGCGCGTTCGCGAGCTTCGCCAGCCGGCGCGCGATCTCCGTCTTTCCGACGCCGGTCGGGCCGATCATGATGATGTTCTTCGGCGCGATCTCGTCGCGCAGATCGGGCTCGACCTGCTGCCGACGCCACCGATTGCGCAGCGCGACGGCGACCGCGCGCTTGGCCTTGTGCTGCCCGACGATGTAGCGGTCGAGCTCCCCGACGATCTCGCGCGGGGTCAGGTTCTTCACGCCGTTCACCTGCTCGCTCACGCGCTCACCTCTTCCACGACGACCTCGCCGTTCGTATAGACACAGATCTCACCCGCGATGCGCAGCGCCTCGACGGCGATCTCCCGCGCGTCCTTCTCCGTGTGCCGGATGAGCGCGCGGGCCGCGGCGAGCGCGTAGCTGCCGCCCGAGCCGATCGCGATCACGCCCTCGTCGGGCTCGATGACGTCGCCCGTGCCGCTGACCAGCAGCGTGTTGTTGGCGTCCATCACGACCAGCATCGCCTCGAGGCGGCGCAGGTAGCGGTCGGTGCGCCAGTCCTTGGCCAGCTCCACCGCGGCGCGCGGCAGGCTCCCGCCGTGCTCCTTCAGCTTCGCCTCGAAGCGATCGAGCAGGGTGAAGGCGTCCGCGCTCGCGCCCGCGAAGCCCGCCACCACCTCGTCCGACGCGATGCGGCGCACCTTGCGCGCGTGGCTCTTCATGACCGTCTGGCCGAGCGACACCTGGCCGTCTCCGGCCATCGCGGCCTTTCCGTCGCGGCGCACGGCCACGATGGTGGTGGATCGAAAGCGATTCTCTTCTTCCACGGGCTCTCCGGGCAAAGGGAAGCGCAAGCTAGGGATCTCGACCATCGGCGTCAACGGCGCGTCCCATCCGGGAGACGGTCGCGGCGACGTCGGCGGGCGATTCCACCCGGTGCAGGGCGAGGCGCGCGCCGAGGGTGCGACGCGCGAGCCCGAACGGCACCCGGCCCGGGGCGACGAAGATCAGGTCCGTGTAGCCGTCGTCGGCGAGCTGCCGCAGCGCGGGCGCGAACCGAACCGGCCGGACGAGGTCCTCGGCCAGCGCGTCCGCCACGCGCGCGTCGTCGAAGGCGGAGAGCGCCGCCGCGCGGAGCGGGGCCACCGCGGGCGCCATGGCGGGCGAGTGCCAGGCGCCGCTCACCCGGAGCGGCCGCTGGGGCCACGGGATCTCGCTCGCGAAGCGGCGCAGCGCCGCCGCGTCTCCGGAGACCACGGCCTCGTCCGGCGCGTTGTCCGCGGCGAGGCAGACGCCGGTCGTGAGCGCCGCCTCCACCTCCTCGGCCGGCGCGCGCACGGCGAGCATCGCGCCGGCCTCGGACGCGCACGACCGCATCGCCCTCCCCCGCGTGGCCGCCAGCCCGATCGCGCGCTCTGCCGAGAGCCCCGCCTCCCACGCCGCCGCGCTCAGGGCCCCGAGCGAGTGGCCGAGGCACCGATCCGCGCGCAGCCCCGCCTGCTGCATCGCTTCGGCGCAGGCCCACGCCACCGCGACGAGGCTGGGCTGGAGGACCTCGGTCTGTCCGAGCGCGCGCCCGCCTCGCTCGATCGCGCGCCGGACGTCCAGCCCCGTCTCGCGCTCGACGATCGAGAGCAGCGAGGCGGCGCGCGGGAAGGCGAGCCCCATGCCCGGCTCCTCGGCCCCTTGCCCCGGGAAGATCCACGCCACGCGCATCCCCCGCCCATGCGAGTCCGCCGCGCGCGTGTCAAGAACGAGCGGTGGGCACCGCGAGCTGGATCCGCGCGCGGAGGACGCTGCCGAGGGAGTGGGACGCGATCGTCATCGGGGCCGGGGTCGGGGGGCTCGTCGCGGCCTCGCTCCTCGCCAAGCGTGGCCAGCAGCGCGTGCTGGTGCTCGAGCGCCACTACGTCGCGGGCGGCCTGACCCAGACCTTCACCCGGCGTCGCTTCCACTTCGAGGTGGGCGTGCACTACGTCGGCGACGTCGGCCACGCGCGCGCGCCGCTTCGCCGGCTCCTGGCCGACGCGACCGACGACGCCCTCGCCTGGAGCCCGCTCCCGCGGGTCTTCGACCGGATCCGCTTCGAGGACGCGGAGGTGGAGATCGCGGCCGGGGCCGAGGCGCTCCGGGAGGCGTACCTGCGCTTCGCCCCCACCGAGCGGGTCGCGATCGACCGCTACCTCGAGGATCTGTGGGCCTGCGCGCGCGAGGGCCCGGGCTATCTGCTCGCCCCGCCCGCGCACCGCGCGCGCTCTCCGTTTCGCCGCTGGTCCGACGTCACCACGGCCGAGCACCTGGACGCGCTGGGGCTCTCGCCCCGGCTCGCCGCCCTCGCCACGACCCACTTCGGGAACTACGGCGCGCTGCCCGACGTGAGCAGCTTCGCGGCCCACGCGATGGCGACGGCTCACTACTTCTCCGGCGCGTCGTTCCCGGTGGGCGGCGGGGCCGCGATCACCGACGCGCTCACGGACGCGATCACGCGACGCGGCGGAGTGGTGGCCATCCGAGCGCCGGTCGAAGCCGTGCGGCGCGAGGGCGCGAGGGCGACGGGCGTCCGCCTGGAGGATGGAACGGAGCTGGACGCGCCGTTGGTGATCAGCGCGGTCGGGGCGCGCCTGACCTACGACACGCTGCTCGACGACGACGCCCCCGAGGTGGGCGCGATGCGAGAGGCCGTGCGCGCGATCGGCCCGTCCGCGGCCCACACCGCGCTCTACCTCGGCCTCTCCGAGAGCGCCGAGACGCTGGGGCTGAGCGGGGAGAACCGCTGGCTCTCCACGCCCACGCCGCTGCGAGACGGGGCGCGGCTCGAGGCCTGGATCGCCGGGGCCGAGGGCCCGGCCGGCCTCTTCGTCTCCTGTCCGAGCGCCAACGACCCCACGTTCGCGGCGCGCCACCCCGGCCGCGCCACCGTCGTCGCGTCCGTGCTGCAGCCCTATGCCCCCTACGACGGCTGGAGCGAGAGCCGGCACCACCGCCGCCCCGAGGACTACGACACGACCAAGGCGCGGCTCTGCCGGGACGTGCTCGCCAAGACGCGGGCGCTCCTGCCCGAGATCGAGGGCGCCATCGAGCACGTCGAGATGTCGTCGCCGCTGACCACGCGCGCGTTCACGGGTCACCCGAGCGGCGAGACCTGCGGCCTGCTCCACAGCCCGGCCCGCTTCCGGAGCGCCATCGGCCCCCGCACGCCGCTCGAGGGGCTCTTCCTGGCGGGGCAGGACGCCTGGCTCTGCGGTGTGGGCGGCGCGGCGTTCGGCGGCCTCGCCTGCGCCTCGCTCGCCGTGAAGCGCGACCTCTTCCGCGCCGTGCTGTTCGGCTGAGGGGCGAGCTCAGCCGGTGGCGCGGCGGCCGGCCGGGATCGTCTCCCACGAGGCGAAGCGGCGGAGCGCGGTGCGGTCGTCGTACGGCGTCAGCCCGAGCTGCGAGAGCGCGCGGGCCACGTCGGCCTCCACGCACACGAAGGCGCGGCGCCCGAAGGTGCCGAGCACCTCGACGAAGCGGCGGTCGTGGTCGTGGCGCGCGAGCAGCACGTTGACGCCCTTCAGGATGGCCTCGGTGCGCTCGTCCGGGACGCGTCGGGTGTGGCGCGCCATGCGGGCGTGGCGGCTGATGCGAGACAGCGCGACGCGCTCCCCCGCGACCTCGACGATGAACGCGGTCTGGCTGCGGGCCGCGCGCCACGGCGCGAGCTGGGGCAGCGCGTGCGTGATCTGCTCGAGCACCTGGCCGGGGTCGATGTCTCTCCCGGGGACCTCGACGAAGCCGTTGCGCTGGCGGCGCCAGAGCGCCTCCGGCCAGTCGCCGTCGGCCAGGTGGAAGGAGTGCAACAGCTCCGCCACCGCCGTCGGCGCGACCGGCCGCGTGGCGGCCTTCCCGAGCACGCCGCCCGCCCACTTGGCGGTGACCTCGTGGAGCAGACCGACCTTGCGCAGGCGCGCCAGGAGCTCGAGCCAGCTCGGATGCATCAGGGGAAGGGGGCGCGACATGACTTACCTCGCTGCGGAAATCTACACCGCGACGTCGGCCGACCATGACACACCGACCCACACCGCGCGAGCCGAGTCGCGAGGCCGCCCTATTCGGGGGCGTCGTCGTCGATCTGGAGGGTCCCCAGCTCCTCCAGGTTGATCTGGTCGGTCGACTCTTGCTTCAGGCCCTTGGGCTTGGATCCTGCGCCCGCCGGCGGCGAGGGCGGCGCGCTCCGGCTCCCGCTGCGCTCGCTCGCTCGCGTCTTGGGCGGAGCGGGCGGCGGCGCGTTGCGCGGCAGGGTGCGCTCGATCTCCTTGGCGAGGGCGGGCGCGTCGGTGCTCTCGGGGAGCGAGCGCAGGAGCAGCTCGCACGAGCGCGCCATGGCCGCCGCCGTCTCGAAGCGCTCTCGCAGGTCCGACGCGAGGGCTCGCTCGATCGTGCGGAGGATCACGGGCGGCACGTCCTCTCGGATCAGCGCCAGGTCGACCGGACGGCCCGCCTCGAGCCGCTCCTTGAGCTCGTCCGGCATGACCGAGAAGTCGCTCGCGCCCGCCAGCACCGCGTAGAGCGTCAGCCCCGCGCCGAAGACGTCGACCGGCGGGGCCAGCCCCCCCTCGGGCGCCTCGACGCGCACGTGCCGCTCGGTGATCCAGGCCCCCGTCTCGCCGGTCTGCTCGAGCGCCGCGCAGACGCCGAAGCGGGTGACCACGGGGAAGCCGCTCCGGTCGAGGCGAACCGCCCGCGCGCCGATGCCGCCGTGCGCGAGGGGGCGTCCCTTGCCGTGCAGGGCGTGCAGGGTGAAGAGGAGGTCCTTCGCGATCGCGAGCAGGAACCCGTACGGCGCGGGCGAGCCCTTCTCGTGGTGCGCCTCGACCCACTCCCGCAGCGTCGGGCCGTCGACCCAGTCCCAGACGAGGAAGGTGTCCTCGCCCTCCTCCACCACGTCGAGGAGGCGCTGAACGCCCGGGATCGCGGCGCGGCTCGCCTTGCCCTGCACGTCGATCAAGGCCTCGAGGAACGCGTCGCGATCCTTCAGCGGCGCGGTCAGGCGCTGGATGGCGACCTTCCGTCGCCCGGGGCCGACGTGTTGCTTCCCCTCGGAGACGGGGCCGAGGGGCGCGACCCACCTCTCGGGCCCGAGCTCGAAGCGACCGGCGAGCGTCTCCGAAGACACGTCGCGAGTATACCCGAATCCGCGGCTCACTCGGTCGCGCGTTCGAGCTCGCCGCGCACGACCGCGCGGACCGCGTCCGTGGCGTCCCGGCCCGTCGCGAGCGCCGACGCGACCTCGCTCGTGTCGAGCCCCGCCACCGCGCGGCCGTCCACCCAGATCCGCAGCGCGCGCGCGGGCCGATCCGCCACCGCCACCGCCCAGTGCCCGCGGTCGTAGATCAGCGTGTCGACGAAGGGGCGCGGCACCCGGGTCTCGCCCCCCGCCGTGATCACGAAGCGGCGGCCCCCGCGCCGCGCGAGGAAGGCGTGCCCGTCGGCGCCGAGCTGCAGCGCGCCCGCCCACTCCCCGCGATGCACCAGGGCCCCGTCGACCACCACCGCGGAGCCCGCGCCGCGTCGGTGACCCACGTAGCCCCAGCGCGCGCCGCGCGTCAGGGGGCCGTCCACCGAATCGAAGCGAGGCCCCGCCGACCCGCCCGGCCCGTGGACCCGCACTCCATCGTCCCGGCGGCACGCGAAGACGGGCGCGTTCGCCGGGGGCACGAGCGCGAGTCGCTCGATGGAAGGACAGCGCGCGGCCTCCCGGCCGTCCACGACGAGCGCGCCTCCCTGGCGCCACGCGACGGCGCCGCCGTCCGCCGCGATCACGAGGCCCTCCGCGCGCGGCGCCGCGTGTCGGCGGCTCCCGTGCACGACCGCGCGCCCCTCCGCCGTGTCCACGATCGCGGCCCACGTCGGCGCGTCGTCCGCCGCGGCCAGCTCCCGCAGGTCGTCGAAGCGTCCGGACACCTCCTCGTCCACGACGAGCGACGCGCCCTCCGCGTCGAACCCCGCGTAGACGACGAGCGCCCCCTTGGCCCCGAACTCGAGGCCGAGCACGTCGTCGAACGCCGGCCCGACCCGACCGTCGACGACGGCGCGCGCGCCGCCTCCGTCCCGGCCGACGTAGGCGAGCCGGCGGCCCTCGCTCGCGAGAGTGATCGTGCCGGCGAGGATGGAGCGAAAGACGGGCCCGGCGTCTCCTCCGTCGACGACGCGCCAGCCCTCCTCGTCGAGCGCGGGATAGGCGACGCGATCGCCGGCCACGGCGGGCACGCCGACCGCCTCGTAGGCGGGGCCGAGCGCGCGCCCGACGCCGACCCGCCAGCCCGCCTCGTCGCGCACCGCGTAGACCGGCTCTCCGGACGCCGTCCACGCGAGCGCCTCGAGCCCCACCGCCTCCCACCGCCCGAGCACCTCACCGTCGAGCACCAGGCGCTGCACGTCGCCCACCTCCTCCACGCGCAGCTCGCGCGCGCGGTCCGGGCCCCGCCCGTGCCAGACGAGGGTCGGGGCGCAGCCCGAGAGGAGCAGGCAGGCGAGCGCGACGCAGATCACGTTGGAAACGCGTCGGGGAGCGCGCTGGTGATCGCGCCGCGCGCGACGGGGCGCCCCTCCACCGTCGCCTCGACCTGGAACCGGCGCGCGCTGCCGAGGGCGCGCTCGAGGGTGACCCGATAGCGCAGCGTGCAGCCCGCGAAGACGGGCTCGGCGAGCTTCACGTCGATCGCGCCCGCGAGCCCCACCCGCGCGGTGGGATCGGCGAGCTGCTCGACCAGCCCCGCCTCGATCTCCGAGGGCGCGCGCCGCCCGAGGCGGTGCCGGGCGTCGATGCCGCGGAGCGCGTCGAGCGCGTCGGCCTCCGTCAGCCCCCGCCGCTCGAAGCCCTCGACGATCGCGAGCAGCACGAGCAGCGCGTTGACGGCCTGCCCCATGCCCTCCACCGTGTAGACCCCGGGCCAGAGGCTCAGGCCGGGGAAGTGCCCCTCGAACACGGGCTCGTTGGCGGAGACCTGCTTGTGCCCCTCGAGCGTCGGCTTGGGGCCGCGCACGAAGCTGTCCACGCCGTCGAGGAAGAGGAACGGACGCCGGTGCGGGATGAGCCGCATCACCGTGTCGGCGCCGAGCTCGAGCCGCCGCGTCACGAAGAGAGCCCTCCGTCGACCACGAGGCTCTGCCCGGTGACGTAGCTCGCGTCGTCCGAGGCGAGGAAAGCCACCGCCGACGCGAGCTCCTCCGCCGCACCCGGCCGACCGAGCGGGATGCGCTCGACCATGGCCGCCTTGCGATCCGCCGGCAGCCGCGCGGCCATGCCCGCGTCGAAGAGGCCGGGCACCACGGCGTTGACCCGCACGCCCTTGCCCCCGACCTCGGCCGCGAGGGTCTTGACGAGCGCCAGCACCGCGCCCTTGGACGCCGCGTAGTTCGCCTGGCCCGGGCTCGCGCGCAGGCCCGCCACCGAGCCCACGGCGACGACGCTCCCGCGCCCCGCCGCGATCATCGGCCGCAGCACGGCCCGCACGCACCGCATCGTCCCGTCGACGTTGGTCCGCAAGACGTCTCCCCACGCGTCGTCGCTCATCATCGCCAGGAACCCGTCGTGGTGCACGGCGGCCGCGCAGACCAGCACGTCGACCCGGCGATGGCGCGCGAGGACCCCGCGGAACGCCGCGTCCACCGAGGGCTGCTCGCGCACGTCGAGCTGCAGCGGCGTGGCGTTCGCCCCGCAGGTCGCGACCACGCGCTGCGCGTCCTCTTCCCGGCGTCGGTAGCCGACGTGCACGGAGGCGCCCTCGGCCGCGAGGCGCGCGCAGATGGCCGCCCCGAGCCCCCGCGAGCCGCCCGTGACCACGGCGACGCGGCCCTCGAGCCTCACGCCCGCGCTCCGAACCGCGAGAGCGGAGGGAAGGCGATCTCGTCGCGCGTGGCGAACACGTGGCGGCGCGGGTCCACGTGCAGGCTCCGGTTCTCCACGAGCGGAGGCGCGACGACGCGGGCGCCCTCGTCGAGCACCACGCCGCCGTGCGCGATCTCCACGTCGATCAGCGCGCTGGCGACCTCCATGTCGATCGACTCGGAGCGCGCGCGGCGCACCACCTCGCCCACCGCCTGCCCGTTCAGGTGCAGCGTGCCCTCGAGCGGGGTCTCGGCGCGGACGTACATCAGCCGCCGCCGGACGCCGTCTGCGAGCCGCGCCTCGATCGCCGCCTTGCCCACCCAGTCGCGCTCGAGGTCGAGCCGCCAGCCGAGCTGCAGCTCGAGCGGCGTGACCCCGACCGGCACGTGCGCCGGGTCGAAGAACCCGTTCTCGAAGCGACACAGCGAGACCGCCTCGAGGGACACCGCCTCGCCGTCGAGGGCTTCGCCGTGGCGCTCGATGTCCGCCATCAGCGCGTCGGCCGCGTCGCGCTCCACCACGAGGTCGTAGCCGAACTCGCCGGTCTTGCCCGCGCGGACGCACAGGCCGTGGTCGACGCGGAAGAAGTTGAGGTAGGGGAGCGCCATCATGTCGTCCCCGAGCACCTTCGAGACGTGCTCCCAGGCCCAAGGGCCGTGCACCGACACGACGACGTGCGTCTCGCCCAAGTCTTCGAGCGTGGGCGCGCAGCCCGGCGGCAGGTGCGCCTCCACGTGCGCGCGCAGCGCCGCGGGAGAGAGGCCCTCGACCAGCAGCAGGTAGTCCTCGTCGTCCGCGCACACGAGCACGTCCGCGATCGGCCGCCCCGCGTCATCGAGCAAGAGCGATTCCTTGACCTGCGCGTCCCGGAGGAACAGGCGCGAGGGGCAGAGGTGCAGGAGCGCGTCCCGCGCGTCTTCGCCCCGCAGGGCGAGCAGCGCGAGCTCGGGCGCGCGGCGCCACCCCACCGCCTCGCGGATCGCGGTCACGTCCGGGCTCATCCCGCCTCCGCTTCTTCGATGGGCGAGTCGCTGGGCTCCACCCGGGTGATCCCCTCGGGCGGGTCCAGCACGAGCTCCACCACGGAGTGCACGGTGCGGAACGCCGACGGCCCCACCGCGCCCTCCGAGAACTGCAGCGAGAACTCCGCCTCGATGGCCACGACCAGCTCGACCGCGTCGACGGAGTCGAGCGCGAGGCCGGTGCCGAAGAGCGGCGCGTCGAGGTCGATGCGCTCGGGAGGCAGGGGCACGCGCAGCCGCTCCACCAGCATGTGCCGGACCCGGGTCAGCGCCTCCTCGCGTCGGGCGAGGTGCGCGCGCAAGCTGTCGTCCATCTCCATCACACGGACACCAGTACCACCGCGCAGCTGGCGTGGGGGGACGAACCGACGATCAAGCGAGCGCGTCCGGGCGGGAGCGAGGCGGCGAGCAGGGGCGCGAGGCTCTCCACGCAGCCGTCTGGCGCGACGACCGTCTCGACCGGCTCGGACAGCTCGGCCATGGCGAGCGCGCGCGCCGCGGTGTCGGTCGCGTCGTCGGGCCCGCCGAAGGCGACGCCCGCCACGCGCTGGCTCGCGGGTCCGCGGGGCTCGGGCTCGAGCACGAGCGCGCTCGCGCCTTCGGCCTCGTCGTCGGCCCCGCGCTCCCGCCACCCGCAGGCCACCATCACGTCCGCGTCCCGCCGCCGCGCGAGGTGGTCGGACGCGTAGGCGAAGGCGAGGAGCCCGCCGAGCCCCGGATCGCAGAGGGTGGTGGTCGGGCCGCGGAGGGCCAGCAGGCGGGAGACGGCGCCGCCCGGGGCGTGCAGCACCAGCCGGGCGAACGCTGGCGCGCTCGCCCGGGCCAGTCCGCCGCGCTCCACGCTCTCGCGAAACCGCTCCGCGGACTCCGGCGACACGAAGGCGGCGCCGCAGAAGATCCCCGCGCGCTCGCGCAGCGCGCCGCGGATCCGGACCCCGGCGTCTTCGAGCGCGGCGCGCGTGGCGGCGAGCGCGAGGCGGGTCGCCGGATCGCTCTGGCGGAGATCGACGTCCGCCTCGAGCGCGGACTCGTCGCGGGGCGCGCCGGCGCCGAAGCCGACGTGCGCGCGCCCGGTCAGGTAGATCGGTCGCGAGGGCGTGTCCGCCGCGCGAGGCTCGGGCCCGAACGCGAGCACGGCGTTGGCGCCGCCGAAGGCCGAGCTGCTCGCGAGCGCGTGACGCACGGCGTGCGGCCGGGGTCGCTCGCCGCGGACGGGATCGGCGGGCCCGCCCGGGCGCCCGCCGCCCACGCGCAGGGTCGGCGGCACGGCGCCCTCGCGCATGCAGACGAGCGAGGCGAAGAGCTCCAGCACCCCGGCCGCGCCCTGGGCGTGCCCGAGCTGCGACTTGCTCCCGCTGATCGGCACGGCGTCGACGCGCGCGCCCAGCGCGGCCCGCAGCCCTCGGTGCTCCGCGTCGTCGTTCGCCGCGGTGCCGGTGGCGTGCGCGCTGACGTGGTCGATGTCGCCCGCGTCGAGCGCCGCGTCGGAGAGGGCGCCCCGGACCGCGCGCGCGATGCCGGCCCCGCGCGGCTCGGGGGAGGTCTCGTGCCAGGCGTCGCTCGCGAGCCCGTAGCCATGGATGCGCGCACGCGCCCCTTCGCGCTCCCGTTCGAGCACGACGAAGCCGGCCCCCTCGCCGAGCGTGGTCCCGCGCGTGTCGCCGAAGGGCGCGCAGGGAGCCTCAGCGAGCACGCCCAGCCGATGAAAGCCGGCGTACATCTCGGCGAAGAGCCGCTCGGCGCCGCCCGCGACCACCACGTCGGCGTCTCCTCGCGCGAGCAGATCGCGTCCGAGCCCGATGGCGTTCGCGCTCGACGTGCACGCGGTCGAGACCGTGAGCCGGGGCCCCTCCGCGCCGAGCGCCTCCGCGACGACGCGCGCCACGCCGACGATGTCGTGCGCCTCACCCTCGGTCGTGCCGGCCACGACGGCGAGGCGGCGCGGCGAGACGGCCGGGCGGCCCGCGTCCTCCCACGCCTCGCGGGCCGCGGCGAGAGCCCAGTCGAAGCACGTGCCCGGCGCCTCGACGCAGCCGCCGAGGTGCACTGGAGCAAAAGGCGTGACATCGAAGCGGGTGACAGGCCGGATGCCGTGCCGTCCCGCGAAGATGGCGGCGCGCAGGGCCGGGACGCCCACGCCGAGCGCGCTCACCGCGCCGAGGCCGGTGACGACGACGCTCACGCGTTCTGCGCCAGCCCCACGATGAGCACGATGAGCCCGACGATGACCAGCGTGCCGCCCGGCGTCGCGCCGACGAGCGCCCCGATCGCCGCGCTCTCGGTCGCGATGCCGACGGCGAGCGTGAGGATCCCGAACACGACGACCCCCGAGCCCATCATCACGGCGCCCACCGCGATCTCGGGATCGCCAGGCCCGCCTACCTCTTCGACGGTGAGCGGCGCCTCGGACTCGGGCGGCGGGGGCGGAGTCGCGCCGCGCGGCTCACCGCTGGGGGCGTCCAGCCCGCGTCCCCCCGCGCTCGGCGGCACGCCGTCGCCCTCGAGGGCCTGCCACACCGACGCGAGCATCGCGCTCGCCGTCGCCTCCCGCGCGAAGGCGACGGGGCCGCCCTTCTGCGCGACGATCCGCTCGACCTTGCCCACCGTGTCGTCGATGACCGCGCCCATCGACTGACGACGCGTCTTGGTCGCGACCTGGTGCGCCAGCTGCCGGAGCTTGACCCGGCTCGCGCGGTCGATCCCGGTCGCCTGCGCGTCGATCCACTCGGCCACCTGCATCGCCGCGTCCGGGCGCTCGCGGGTGGCTCGCTCCACGGACCTCCGCGCGCCCATCGGCATCCCGCCGAGGAGCGCGCCGAACTGGGCCACGCACTCGTCGAGGACGGGCAGCGCGTCGGCGAGCGCGCCCGCGAGCGGCCCGGGCAGCTCCGCGTCGCGGGGGATCGAGCGCGCGACGTCCGCCACGACGAGCGCCTCGAGCCCGAGCCGGGTCATGCGGTCGAGGTGCGGATCGGTCGCGTCTCCGTAGAGGCTCGGCCCGGTGCGCACGCGCTGGCGGCCTCGCTCGAGCCGGTCGAGGAGCGAGGACGCGTCGGCCTGACTCAGCGGCACGCGGGCGCCGCCGCAGCCCCCCACCGTCATCCCCGCGAGCACTCCCAGGGTCGTTCCCGCGACGAACTCTCGGCGTTGCATGCGCCGACGCTACCCCCGGTTCGAGGGCCGCTCAATGCCCCTCACGCCGAGAGCCACCCCAACGCCAGCCGCTCGATGACCTCCATCGACGCCAGCAGATCGTGCCCGTCCCGCACCTCCGTGAGGGTCACGTTCGCGTGCGCGGCGGCCCAGCTCCGCGAGCCCTCGACGGGCACCTGCGTGTCTTCGGTCCCGTGCACGACGCGCGTCGGGCAGCGCACGGTCGGGAACGCCGGGTGCGCCGCGGCCTCCTCGTAGAAGGCGTAGTGCAGCGCGGTGGGCACCCCGGCGCCGTCCGGCACCTCGAGCGCGCCGTCCGCGGCCCAGCGCTCCATCGCCCCGTCGGGCAGGATGGTCTTCCAGCGCTCGACGAGATCGAACGCGGGACAGAGCAGCAGCAGCCGATCCACGCGCTCCGGTCGACGCGCGGCCCACGCCGCCGCGAGCCAGCCGCCGAGGCTGGAGCCGATGAAGCGCCACGGCGAGCCTTCGTCGTCGAGGGCATCGAGCCGCTCGAGCATGGCGCCAAGGCTCAGCTTCGCGAAGGAGGGCGCGTTCAGATCCGGCAGCGCCAGCTCCCGGCCCTCCGCGCGAAACACCTCCGCCAGCCGCTGCCCCTTCCGGGACTTCGGGCCGCTCGCGAAGCCGTGGAGGTAGGCGTACCTCATCCTTCTCGGTTCGCCGCGTCGGGCTGGAAGGCCGGCATGCACACCGCAAAATACTCGGACTCCTGCTCGTAGGGGTTCGAGTAGCGGACGCGCACACCTGGCTCGACCCAGAACGCCTGCCCGGCGAGCAGCTCCACCAGCTCGGGCTCGTCGCCGACCTCGATCTGCATGCGCCCCCGCACCATCACCGTCAGCTCGCCGAAGTCGGGGCGCTGCGCGGGCTCTCCCCACTGCGGCGGCGCGACCATGTGCGCGAGGCTGAAGCCCTCGGTCTGGGTGCTCACCTTTCCGAAGAGCTCCTCGATGAGCTTGCCCCCCGGCGCCGGGATGCGCACCGGCTTCTCCACCAGCTTCCAACCTGCCATGGCATGGACCTACCAGTCCCCCGGCTTTCTGGCGAGCGGCCGCGGGGGTCCTCCATACTGGGACCGTGCAGGATCCCCTCGCGCAGCAGATCGCGCTCTTCGTCCGCTACCTGGAGACGGAGCGACGCAGCTCGCCGCGCACCGTGGACACCTATCGACGCACGCTCGACCAGCTGCGCACGTGGGCCGCCGCCGAGGGCATGCCGCTCGACGCGGGCAAGCTCAGCGTGGTCGCCCTGCGCGGGTTCCTGGCCTCGCTCTTCGACACCAACGCGAGCAGCACGCTGTCGAAGAAGATCGCGACCCTGCGCACCTTCTACCGCTTCCTCGTGCGCCGGAAGATCACCAAGCAGAACCCGGCCGCCGTGCTGCGCTCGCCCAAGAGCAAGAAGACGCTGCCGCGCTTCCTCACCGTCGACGACGCGGTGCGTGTGGTCGAGGCGCCGAGCGAAGACCAGGGCCGCGACCCCCGGCTCGCGGCCCGCGACCGCGCGATGCTCGAGCTGCTCTGGGGGGCGGGCCTCCGCGTGAGCGAGCTGGCCGGGCTCACGCTCGCGCGGGCGGAGCGCAACCGGCGCACGCTGCGTGTCCTGGGCAAGGGTCGCAAGGAGCGCGTCGTGCCCTACGGGAAGCCCGCGGAGAGCGCGCTCGAGGCGTACCTCGCCGTGCGCGACGAGCTGCGCAACCCGAAGACGGGCGAGCAGCACCCGGAGGCGCTCTTCCTCGGGATCCGCGGAACCCGCCTGAGCGCGCGGCAGGTGCAGAACATCGTGCACCGCTACGGCGCCCTCGGGATGGGCCGCGGCGACCTGCACCCTCACACCCTGCGCCACACCTGCGCCACGCACCTGCTCGACGCGGGAGCCGACCTCCGCTCCATCCAGGAGCTCCTCGGCCACGCGAGCCTCTCGACCACGCAGCGCTACACGCACGTCACCGTCGACCGGCTGATGGAGGTCTACGACCGCGCGTTCCCGCTCGCGCACGACCCCCACCCGCACGACGAGGAGTGAGAGACTACTGCCAGCCCGCGTCGGGCGGCGGCTCGTTGAAGACGCGGAGATCCTGGCCCGGGTTGTCGATCTCGATCCGGACCAGCCCGTCCCGCAGCGTCGCCGTCCACGTGTAGCCCTGGTAGAGCGACTGCTCGAGCCGACGCAGGGCCATCGGGCGGGGCTCCTCGCCGCGACGCAGCAGCACCCAGCGGTGCTCCTCCACGCCCTCCTGGCAGACGCGCGCGTCCTCTCGAACGCGCACACCGTCCGCGACCTGCCGCGTCTCGCGCTCCTCGTACGGGCAGGTCGCCTGGTCGAAGGCCATCTCGCTCCGGGCCATCAGGATCATCGACCCGATCAGCACGACGGCCGGCGCGAGCGCGAGCGTCACGAGGAGCGGCTTCTTCCAGGCGCGCTTCACGCCATCAGCCCCGAGGGAGCGATCGCGGCCGCGCTCCCCTCGACCTGCGCGCGCACCAGGCGAGCGCCGGTGGCGTCGAGCCAGCCCTCGAGCGCGTCGAGGGAGCGCGCCACCATGATGTCGCGCCGCTCGCGCTTGCCGAGCTTCTTGCGCCCCTCGGGGGTCGGCACGGGCGGGAACATGCCCCAGATCACGTTCGACGGCGCGAAGGTGGGCTTCTCCTCGTCCCGCAGATGGCGGACCAGGGCTCCGAGCGCGGTCGTCTCGGGCGGGTAGCCTTCCCCCGTCGCGAGCATCACGCCGAGCACGAGCCCGCACGCGGCGCTCTCGACGTAGCCCTCGACCCCGCTGACCTGCCCCGCGAGGTGCACGCCGGGGCGCGCCTTCAGCGAGAGGTCCTCGGTAAGCGCGCGCGGCGAGTCGACGTAGGTGTTGCGGTGCACCGTGCCGAGCCGCTCGAACTCCGCATTCTCGAGGCCGGGGATCATGCGGAAGACCCGCTTCTGATCCGGCCACTTCATGCGCGTCTGGAAGCCGACCAGGTTGTAGGCGGTGGCGTGCTTGTTCTCCTGACGGAGCTGCACGACCGCGTGCGGCCAGCGGCCCGTCTTCGGGTCGGTCAGCCCCACCGGCTTCATCGGCCCGAACGAGAGCGTGCGCGGCCCGCGCTCCGCCATCACCTCGACGGGGAGGCAGCCCTCGAAGTAGCGCGCGTCCTCGAAGGCGTGCGCCTCGACCTTGCCCGCCTCGACGATCGCGGCGACGAACGCCTCGTACTCGTCCTTCGTGAACGGGCAGTTGACGTAGTCGTCGCCGTCGCCCTTGTCCCAGCGGCTCGCCTTGAAGACCTTGTCCCAGTCGATCGAGTCGGCCGCGACCACGGGCGCGATGGCGTCGTAGTAGGCGAGGTGCTCGGCGCCCACGGCGTCGGCGATGTCCCTCGCGAGCGCGTCGCCCGTGAGCGGCCCCGTCGCGATGACCACGGGGCGCGCGTCCGGGATGCGCTCGACCACGCGGTGCTCGATGGTGATCCGCGAATGGGCCTCGACCCGGCGCGTGACCTCGGCGCTGAAGACCTCGCGGTCGACCGCGAAGGCGCCGCCCGCGGGGACCTGCGCGACCGCGCCCGCGGCCATGATGAGCGAGCCGGCGCGCCGCATCTCTTCCTTCAGCAGGCCGACCGCGTTGTGGAGCGCGGCGCCGCGGAAGGAGTTCGAGCACACCAGCTCGGCCAGGCCGTCGCCCTGCTGGGCCGCGGTGCGCTGCTCCGGCTTCTGCTCGACGAGGGTGACCTCGACCCCGCGCTCCGCGAGCTGCCAGGCGCACTCGCAGCCGGCGAGGCCTCCGCCGACGATGGTGACGCGTTCCTTCATGCCCCCGTTCGTAGCGCGGGGCCCTCACCCGCGCATGCACCATCCGGCGCCCTCCGGCCGCGCGAGGCCCTTGGCGGCGAGCCGCACCAGCGCCACCTGGACCTCGGGCGCGGACAGCCCCGTGGCCGCGGCGAGCACGTCGAGGTGGCGCGGGGTGGACTCGAGCGCGTCGTAGACGACGCCGAGCGCGCCCGTCAGAGGGGGCGGCGGCAAGGGCAGCGCGGCCTGCGGCGCGTCGCGGCCGAGCGCCTCCAGCAGGTCGGCCGCGCTCAGGCACGGGCTGGCGGCGCCCTTCGCGAGCAGCCGCGTCGTGCCCTGGGCGCGGAGATCCCAGGGCGAGGCCGGCACGGCGTAGAGGGGCCGGCCGAGGCTGACCGCGTGGCGCGCCGTGCTCAGGCTGCCGGAGCGGGCGGGGGCCTGCACGACGAGCACGAGGTCGGCGAGCGCCGCGATGATCCGGTTGCGCTCGAGGAAGCGCGATTTGTAGGGCGGCTGCCCCGGCGGGGTCTCGCTCAGCCAGCCGCCGCCCGCCTCGACGATCTCGTCGAAGAGCCGCCGGCTGCGCGAGGGATAGGGCGCGTCGAGCCCCGCGGCCTGCACCACCCAGGTGGCGCCCTCTCCTCTCAGGGCGCCGCGGTGGGCCGCCGCGTCGACTCCATCCGCGCCCCCGCTCACCACGCCGACGCCCGCGCGCGCGAGCTCCTCGGCCAGGCCTTCGGTGAAGCGGAGCGCCTCCGGGTTCGCCCGCCGGGTCCCGACCACGGCCACGCTCGGCCCGGCGGGGAGGGAGCCGACGGCCCAGAGCTTGGCGGGAGGTTTGGACAGCGCGGCGAGCGAGGCGGGGTGCTCGGCGGCGTCGAGGAGGCGGGGTCTCGGCTTCATGCCGCGGCTCATCGGCGCGACGCGGCCGAGGTTTCGCGCCAACGTCGCGATGGGCTATGTCACCCGCGATGACGACGCTGGAGGCGAACTTCGACGGGCTGGTCGGCCCGACGCACAACTACGCGGGCCTGAGCTACGGCAACGTGGCCAGCACCTCGCACGCCGGCGCCGTCGCGTCTCCCGCTCGCGCGGCGCTGCAGGGGCTGTCGAAGATGAAGGCGCTCGCCGCGCTCGGCCTGCCGCAAGGCGTCCTGCCTCCCCAGGAGCGCCCGGACGTGCGGCTGCTGCACCACCTCGGCTTCCGCGGGAGCGACGCCGAGATGATCGAGGCCGCGGCGAAGGCCGACCCGACGCTCCTGGCGGTGGCGAGCAGCGCGTCGGCGATGTGGACGGCCAACGCCGCGACGGTGGCGCCGAGCCTCGACGCCGAGGACGGCCGCGTGCACTTCACCCCCGCCAACCTCATCGAGAAGGTGCACCGCGCGATCGAGCCCGAGACGACGGCGCGGGTGCTCTCGGCGATCTTCGCCGACCGGGAGCGCTTCGTGGTCCACGCCCCGCTGCCCGCCGCGTCGAGCTTCGGCGACGAGGGCGCGGCCAACCACACGAGGCTGACCCCGGAGGTGGGTGAGCCGGGCGTGCACCTCTTCGTCTACGGCCGCGAGGGCCTGCGCGGCGACCGGCCCGCGCCCCGGCGCTACCCCGCGCGACAGACGCTCGAAGCGAGCCGGGCCGTGGCGCGCTTGCATCGCCTCCCCGAGGCGCGCGCGGTCTTCGCCCAGCAGACCCCGGCCGTGATCGACCAGGGCGTCTTCCACAACGACGTCATCGCGGTGGGGCACGAGCGGGTGCTCTTCTTCCACGAGGAGGCTTTCCTCGACGAGGCGGCGCTGCTCGAGACGCTGGGCGAGCGCGTCGAGGGCTTCACCCCCGTGCGGGTCCCCGCCGCCGAGGTGTCCGTGCAGGACGCCGTGCGCTCCTACCTCTTCAACTCGCAGCTCGTGCGCCCGCCGGGGTGGGAGCGCCCGCTCCTGGTCGCGCCCGAGGAGTGCCGCGAGAACGACGCGGTGCGCGCGTGGATCGAGGCGAACGTCGGCGAGGGCCAGCCGATCGGCGAGGCGCGCTTCTTCGATCTGCGCGAGAGCATGCAGAACGGCGGCGGCCCCGCGTGCCTGCGCCTGCGCGTGGTGTTGACGGCGGAGGAGCGCGCGGCCGTCTCCCCCTGGATCGACGACGTGCACGACGCGCTGGTGGCCTGGGTGAAGCGTCACTACCGCGACCGGCTGAGCGCCGACGATCTCGCGGACCCGCAGCTGCTCGACGAGAGCCGGACCGCGCTCGACGCGCTCACGCAGCTCCTCGGGCTCGGCAGCGTCTATCCGTTCCAGCAGAATCGTTGACGCCGCGCGTCGGCGCTGATCCCATGTCGGCGTGGACTGGCAGCCCGTCGCCCTGCTCGCGCTCGCCGGGCTCGCGCTCGTCCAGACCCTACGCCTCTGGTGGGTGCGCGCGGGCGATCGGCGCCGCCGCGTCTTCCGGGCCAAGCGCGCCCAGGCGGGAGAGCGCGACGCGGCGCGCCTCTTGAAGCGGCTCGGCTATCGCGTGCTCGAGCGCCAGGTGCAGGCCGAGGTCGTCTACACCCTCGACGGAGCGCCAGAGGCGTTCGCGCTGCGCGGCGACCTGCTCGTGCGGCGGAGCGGGGAGACCTTCCTGGTCGAGGTGAAGACCGGCGAGCGCGAGCCGAGCCTCCGCTCCTCGGCCACCCGCCGACAGCTGCTCGAGTACGCGCACGCCTTCGACGTCGACGGCCTGCTCCTCGTCGACGCCACGACCGGCGCCGTGCACGAGGTGCGCACCCCCGCCACACGCGCCGCTCGCCCGCGCGCGGGGCTCGGGTGGGTCTTCGCGGTCGTCGCGCTGGGCGCGCTCGGCGCCTGGCTCGTGACCCGCGCGGGCTGACTACATACAGCGGCCGTAGGTCGTCGTGCCGATGGTGAGCCCGAAGGCGCAGGTGTCGGGGGCGGCGCAGTCTCCGTCGCTGCGGCACCACGCCGTGCACTGCCTCGGCCCACCCCCCGAGCTGGGCGGGCAGCTGTTGCCGCCGACGCAGTCGGGCTCGGTGCCGCAGACGTCGCCCGTGGCCGCCGTGCCCTCGGGCCGGCAGTTCGTGAAGTAGTCGCCGCTGCCGCGCGCCGTCTCGAGGATGGTGCAGCCGGCGCCCGACGGGCAGCCGGTGTTCGCGACGGGATCGCAGGCCGTGGTGCACGCGCGCGCGACGCCGAAGTCGATGAGGCAGCGGGAGCCCTCGCCGCCGACGCAGTCCAGGTCGTCCTCGCAGAAGCGCAAGCAGACGTCGAAGTCGGGGCCCTCGCCGCAGACGAAGCCGGCCGCGCACGCGTCGACCGAGCAGTCGCCGCCCTCCCCGCCCGCGCCGCTCGGAAGGCAGACCCGCTCCGAGCTGTCGTTCAGCGTGCAGCCCTCGCCCGCCGCGCACCCGCACTGCGGAGAGACGAGCCGGCACGGCGTGTCCTCGCAGACGCCGGAGTCGGGCGGGCCCGCGTCGGGGAGGCCGGTATCGGGGGTGGTGGCGTCCATCGGCGTCCCCGAGTCCTCCATGCCCGCGTCCATGGGATCGGTGATCCCCGAGTCGGCGAGACCCGAATCGATCCGGCCGCCGTCGGTGTCGGTCACGCCCCCGTCGGTCCGCGTGTCGGAGTCGCACGCCACCCACGTCAGCGCGCACATCAAGCAGAGGCCCCGGGCCCACGTCTTCGTCATGGACGCCTGATTACCATCCCGGGGCGACGCCCATCCAGCGCTCCGCGAGCGACTCGAGGTCTCGCGCGTCCCCAGGCGGTCGGCGCGCGAGGAGCCACTTCAACGGCGCGAAGCGGTGCAGCAGCAAGTAACGCAGCAGGCTGCGCGCCAGCGCCACGCCTCTCGGACCGTCCCACTCGTAGCCGTCGAGGAAGGCGCCGAGCGCGTCGCCGTCGCCGCGCGTGATGAAGAACGCGACCGCCGCGAAGTCGTACTCGGGATCGCCAACCATCGCGTCGACGAAGTCGATGAGCCCCCTCAGCGAGCCGTCGGGCGCCGCGAGCGCGTGCCCCGGGCCGAGCTCGGTGTGGAGCAGCGCGGGGCGGCGCGCGCCACGCGGGACCGAGCGCACGAACGCATCCACCCGGTCGAGCCACTCGCGGGGGGCGCCGCGCGCCTCCTCGATCGCGACCACGTCGCGGACCTGCGAGTCGAGGAAGGCGTCGAAGTCGGGCACCGCGAAGGGCACGGCCGGCGGCGGGGTGTCGTGCAGCGCGCGGACCGCCCGACCGAGCCCGCGCAGCGCCGCGTGCCGCGCTCCGGGAGCGAGGCCCTCGACCACCTGCTCGAGCGGCCGCCCCTCGACCCGCGTCTGCACGAGATGGAACCAGCCGTCGCGCTCCCCGTCTCCGAGCACCGCCGGGCCTGCGCTCCCCACGCACCCGAGGAGCCCGCGCTCCACCTCGAAGTCCGCGCTGCGATCGAGCGCCCCGTCCGCGCGCCAGAGCCGGTCGGGCGCGTAGAGCTTCACCACGCAGTCCGGGTAGGCGAACACGGGCAGCGTCCCGTCCGCGACCGGACGAGGCGCGCCGCGCAAGCCGTGCCGCGAGGCGATGTGATCGAGCATCGGGGCCCAGACCGCCAGCTCTCCGCGCGCCGCGTCGAGCGCGTCCGGGTCGGACGGGAGGCTCATCGAAACGCGCGCCAGGTCAGACTGATGCGCGGCCCCGCGTGGCGCTGCCGCTTGATGGCGTGCACCCACTCCTCCTGCACGTCGTGCAGCATGTAGAGGAGCGAGCCCGGCGCGAGCTCCTTCGCCCAGCGGGTGTTCTCGTCGTCCTTGCGGCGGAAGGTGATCTTGCGGGCCGCGCCGAGCGAGACGATCCCGACGCCGGACTCCGGACGCAGATCGGTCGTGTCGTCGGCGTGGAAGCCCATCTTGCTGCGCCCGTCGAGGTAGTAGTTGAGCAGGCAGTTGTTGAAGCGGACCCCGAGCTTCGCCTCGAGCCGGTCCACGACCGGCGCCAGCGCCTCGTGCATCGGCGCCTCCGGGTAGACCATCTGCCGGTAGTTGTAGGGCCGACCGAACGAGGCCGTGAGCCGGGCCGACATGCTCCGGTCCCAGTCGATGGTGTCCCGCAGCGTCTCGAAGAGCGCGGCGTGCTCCGGCAGGAAGCCCTCGAAGACCTCGACGCGCGGTTCCATGTGCGCGCTCACCAGCGGTTGCGGAGCTCGCGGAGCTTCAGGAAGACCGTCTTGGCGTCCGGGTGCTCGGGCAGGTCGTCGAACGCCTCGCGCAGCTTCGCGATCACCGTCGGGCTCTGGAGCCGAAAGAAGGTGTTGATCTCCTTCTCGAGGCCCATGGTCGAGACGAGCGCCTCGTGCGGGTCCTGGCCCTCCACGTCGCCGAGGAGCGCCTTCGCGCGGTCGTTGTCGGGCTCGCGGTCGAGCGTGAAGCCGAGGTTGTTCGCGATGTAGTCGTGCCCCGGGTAGATGCGCGTCTCGTCGGGGAGCTTCGCGAGCTGCTCCGCGAACGTGCCGTAGAGCGCCTCGGGGTGGCCGCCGTTGTGGCAGTTGCCCGCGCCCGCGTTGAAGAGCGTGTCCCCGCAGAAGAGCGCCGGCGTGTCGGTCTTCGACAGCAGGCAGACGTGGCTCATCGTGTGGCCGGGGGTGTCGAGCGCCTCGAGCGCCACCCTCTTGCCCACCTTCACCACGTCCCCCGCGCCGAGCCCGACGTCCATCTCCCGGATGCGGTCCTTGGCGTTGGCGTGGGCGAGCACCTTCGCCCCCGTGGCCTTCACCATCGCCGCGTTGCCGCCCGTGTGATCCGGGTGCTCGTGCGTGTTGAGGATCTGGGTGATGGTCCAGCCGCGATCTTCGGCGCGCGCGAGGCACCTGACGTGATCGAGCGGATCGACGGCCAGCGCCTCCCCCGTCTCCGGGCACGCGATCAGGTAGTTGAAGTTCCGCCAGGGGTTCTCGGTCCAGATCTGCTCGACGATCATGGCTCGACCGTAGCGCGGTCGGCGCCTACCGTCTCGCCGTGAGCGACGACGTCCAGCTGATCGACGCCGCGCTGCTCGACCGCGTCCTCGCGCGGGCCGAGGCGAGCCCGCGGCGACGCACGAACCACAACTTCCACGCCGGGCCCGAAGACAACCCGCACCGCTTCCTCAACGTGATGATGCGCGACACCTACGTGCCGCCGCACCGCCACGTCACGCCGCCGAAGCCGGAGGCGTTCCTCGTCCTGCGCGGCGTCGCGACGGTGATCGTCTGGACCGAAGAGGGCCGGGTCCGGGAGCGGCACCGGCTCGGCGACGGTGGACCGCTCGGCATCGATCTCGCGGCCGGCCTCTGGCACTCGGTGCTGATCGAGAGCGACCACGCGGTGATCTACGAGGTCAAGCCGGGCCCCTGGGATCCGTCGACGGACAAGGACTTCGCCTCCTGGGCGCCGCGCGAGGGCGATCCCGAGGCGGTGACGTTCATGGAGCGCCTCCGTCGGGGAGATGCCGACTTTTCCGATGCGGAGTAAGCTGATTCTCTTTCTGACCGGTCGCCTCTGACCCCACGTCTGGATCGTCATGTCCCCCGAAGCCTGGAGCCCGGAGTCCTGGAAGCGGCGCGAAGCCGCGCAGGCCACCCACTACGCAGATCCGCGCAGCCTCGACGCCGTCATCGAGAAGCTTCGCTCCCTCCCCCCGCTGGTGACGTCATGGGAGATCGAGCGCCTCAAGGAGCAGCTCGCGGAGGCCCAGGAGGGCAAGCGCTTCGTGCTCCAGGGCGGCGACTGCGCCGAGACCCTCGCGGACTGCCGTCCGGACGTCATCAGCAACAAGCTGAAGATCCTCCTGCAGATGTCGCTCGTGCTCGTGCACGGCACGATGAAGCCGGTCGTGCGCGTGGGTCGCTTCGCGGGGCAGTACGCCAAGCCTCGCAGCCGGCGCATGGAGACCCGGACGAGCGGGCTCGGCGAGGAGATCTCGCTGCCGAGCTACTTCGGCGACCTCATCAACCGCTCGGAGTTCACGCCCGAGGCGCGCACGCCCGACCCCAAGCTCCTGCTCGAGGCGTACGAGCACGCCGCGATGACCCTCAACTTCATCCGCTCGCTCAGCGCGGGCGGCTTCGCGGACCTGCACCACCCGGAGCAGTGGGACCTCTCGTTCTTCGAGCACGCGGATCTCCCGGCGGACATCCGCGCCGAGTACGAGCAGACCAGCCAGCAGCTCTCGGAGGCGCTTCGCTTCATGGAGGCGCTCGGCGAGATCTCGGTGGACGAGCTGTCGCGGGTGACCTTCTTCACCAGCCACGAGGGCCTCAACCTCCACTACGAGTCGGCGCAGACGCGGCGCGTACCGAGGCGTCAGGGCTACTACGACCTGACCGCGCACCTGCCGTGGGTGGGCGAGCGCACCCGTCAGCTCGAGGGCGCGCACCTCGAGTTCTTCCGCGGCATCCGCAACCCGGTCGGCGTGAAGATCGGCTCGGGCTGCGACCCGGACGAGCTGCTCCGCACCATCGACGTGCTCAACCCCGCCGACGAGCCGGGCAAGCTCGTGCTCATCGCGCGCATGGGGGCCTCGAAGGTGGGCGACGTGCTGCCCGGCCTCGTGCGCCGCGTGAAGGCGGAGGGCCGCCGCGTGCTTTGGATCAGCGATCCGATGCACGGCAACACACGCAGCACCGACGGCGGCATCAAGACGCGCTCGTTCGACGACATCATCGCGGAGCTCGAGACCGGCATCGACGTGCACGCGGCCGAGGGCACGGTGTTCGGCGGCGTGCACTTCGAGCTGACGGGCGACGACGTGACGGAGTGCGTCGGCGGCGCGGCCGGCGTGACGGAGGCGGATCTGTCGACGAACTACGCCTCGCTCTGCGACCCCCGACTCAACTACCGCCAGTCCCTCGAGATGGCGTTCCGCATCGCCCGCCGCCTCCGCGGCGCGAGGTAGCGACCGAGTATTCTAGCGACAAAGTGTTCTAGCGACAAAGTATTTTCCCGATTCCGTCAGTTCACCCTCCGGCGCTCCGTCGGTCCTGCACCCCGCGCGGTGCGGGGCCACTCGAGAGGGGGGAACATGAGGAACGGGGAAGATGGCGCCGCCTGCCGCGAGGGGCGGCGCAGGGGGCGGCGCAGGGCCAATCGCAGGGCCAACCGCAAGGGACGCGGCGAGATGGAGGCGCGGCCGCTTCGTCCGCGGAGCGCGAAGGGGCTGGTCGCCTGCATCACCGAGCAGATGGAGCGGCTGGTGGGGCCGGCGCAGTACGTCCTCCACGACCGGAGGTCCGCCGACATCCACTCGGACATTCACCTGGACATTCACGTGGTCCCGGCCAACCCGAAGCGGCCGTACACCACGCTCTACACCACCGGGCTCAGCCAGAAGCGCATGAAGGTGCCCCCCTGCGGGTGCGGTGGAGACGGCTACGCGGAGCTGATGATCACCCTGCCCGAGAGCTGGCCCATCGAGCCCGACACGCGCGGCGAGCATCTCACCTGGCCGGTCGCGTGGCTCCGGGATCTCGCCCTGTATCCCCACCGGGCCGGCACCTGGCTCGGGTGGGGTCACACCCTCCCGAACGGCGATCCGCCCGCGCCGCTGGCCGAGAACACGGCGCTGTCGGGCGTGCTGCTCCTCCCGCCGCCGAGCTTCGAGCGGCCGCAGCTGACGCACCCGAACGGCGCGCCGATCGACTTGCTCGCGCTCATCCCGCTGCACCGGGCCGAGCTGGACTTGAAGCTCGAGGAGGGCATCGACGCGCTCGTCTCCCGCCTCGCGCTCTACAACATGACCGAGGTGGTCGACGTCAACCGCCCCGACGTCACGCGGATGCCGTAGCTAGCGCTGACGGATCCAGGCGGCGCAGGCGTCCCAGAGAGGGCGGGCGCGCGGGTCGGTGACGAGTCCCATGTGGGAGAGGTCGTCGACGACCCGGTGCTCGACGTCCGCGGCGGAGAGCGCGAGGAAGCGCTCGACCGCGGCGGGATGCGCGAGCAGGCGGTCGGCGCGGCTGGAGTACGCGAGCACGGGCAGCGTGGCGCGGGCGAGCGCGTCCTCGTAGCCGAGCCGGTCGGCTCGCCACATCTCGACGAACTGCCGCACGTACGGCTCGGCCTCCGCGTCGGTCCCCTGGCCGAGGCCGGGCGCGTCCCAGTAGCCGCGCAGCCGCGTGGCCGCGTGCCAGATCCGCAACGTCGCGCCCTTCGCGCAGCGAGCGAGCAGGCGGGGCTCGAGCGACGGCGTCCAGAGGTTCGGCGCGAGCGCGACGAGGGCGTCGGGCGGGTCGCTCAGCCCGGCCGCGATCAGCGCGGCGTGGCTCACCAGGCTGTGGCCGAGCACGATGACCGGCCTGCCCGCGGCGAGCTCGCGCCCGCGACGCACCATGGCCGGGACGTCGAAGCGGACGATGTCGTCGTAGCGCCAGCGGCCGCCCTCGTCCGCGCTCGGGCCGCTCGCTCCGTGGCCCCGGACGTCGAACGCGACGACGTCGAGCCCGGCCGCGGCGAGCGCGCTGAGCAGGCCCCCGCCACGAGGGCGGTCGAGGGTGCGCCGGTCGACCATCATCGCGTGCCCGCAGACGACCACCGGGCCGTCCCCGGGGTGGCGTACGCCGTGGAGCCGCCAGCCGTCCTCGGCGCGGACGCTGATGGGCTCCGTCACGCGCGCGGATCCAGGAGCGGCACCCCCTCGGGCGCCGCGTCCGTCAAGATCTCGAACGCCGCGCGGTGCGCGCTGGTCAGCGTGCGCGTCTGGCCTCCCGTCGTGACCGTGAGCGCGCACTCGGCGATCTTGCTGTTCAGGCAGATCTTCACCCCGCCGGGCGGGTTCAGGTACGGCAGCGCGATGAAGGCCTCGCGCGGGGCGTGGATCCAGCCGTCGATCGACACGTCGCGGTCCCTCGCCCCGAAGCGCCACTCGAAGGGCGCGTAGCGACCGCGGGTGCGGCGCAGCGCCTTGCCGATCGTGTCGAAGCGGTGCTCCCGTCCGTCGAGACGCAAGCAGAGCACGGTGCTGCGGGGCGTGTGGATCGGGCCGAGCTTCACCTGCGCGGTGGCGACCTCCAGGAAGGCCTCGGGATCCTCGTCGAAGCCGGCCACCTGCCCCCACGCGTAGCGGTCGGTGTGCTGGCTGCCCCAGTTGTGATTCTGGCTCCCGACCCAGTCGTCGATCTCCCAGCGCTCTCCGTCCACGTCGAGCGTCCCACGGAAATGGGCCAGCGGCGCCCCCACGAGCGCCTTCGCCTTGGGGAAGGAGGCGCCGTAGAGCTTGGGGTCGAGCAGCAGCAGCGGCGGCTCGGCGCTCTCGTAGGCCAGCGTCCACGCGATCGCGTGATCCCCGCTTCGCGCTCCCCCCTCGAGCCGGCCCTCCTCGAGCTGCGCGTCGGCGATCGTCACCGCGAGCGCGCTGGGGTCGAATGCGCAGCGCTCGATCGGGTGCTCCTCCTTCACCGCGACCACCCGGTCCCGCTCGCCGTCGAAGGTGATCGCCCAGAGCTCACCGATGGGCCGCGCGCTGCTCGACTCCGGAGCTCGGGGCGCGAAGAGGGTGTAACGGATCCAGAACGCGAGCGGGCGCGTAGGGTGATTGGCTCGCTGGAACCACGACTCGTAGTGGCCGCGAGCGTCGGCTTGGTCCCAGCGTGCTCCATTCCAGCGATCGCGCTCGCGCATGAGGGCCGTGTACGGTCCGCGCTGGGGCACGGCAAGGGCTGGCAAAGCTCGCCTCGGGGCTACCTGCCCCACCTCGACATGGGAGACACATGAATTTCGATACGATCTGGACCAACGCGCAGGAGAAGATCGGCGCGTTCGCGGGCGAGTACGGCTTCGACCTGCTCGGCGCCCTCCTCATCCTCGTGGTCGGCTGGATGCTCGCCGCCTTCCTCTCGGGGCGCGTGCGCAAGCTCGCCGAACGATCGGGCAAGATCGACGCGACCCTCATCCCGGTGCTGTCCAAGATGGTCCGCCTCGGCCTGCTCGCGCTGGTGTTCGTCGCCACGCTCGACAAGCTCGGCGTGGACACGGCCAGCCTCTTCGCGCTGGTGGGCGCGGCCGGCCTCGCGATCGGCCTCGCGCTCAAGGACACCGCGGCCGACGTCGCGGCGGGCATCGCGCTGTTGATCTTGCGGCCCTTCAACCTGGGCGAGGCGGTCGAGATCGGCTCCTCCAGCGGCACCGTCGAGGAGATCGGCATCTTCCAGACGCGGCTGACGAGCTTCGACGGCGTCCCCATCACCCTCAACAACAGCGGCGTGCGCACGAGCGAGATCAAGAACTACTCGCGCTCCGCCACCCGGCGCATCGAGTGGACGGTCGGCATCGACTACGGCGCGGACATCGACGCCGCGATGCAGATCCTCCTCGAGACGGTGAGCGCCGAGGTTCGCGTGCTCGCCGAGCCGGCGCCGCTCATCGACGTGACCAACCTCGGCGACAGCTCGGTCGACATCCTCGTGCGCGTGTGGTGCAACGCCCCGGACTTCTTCCCGACGAAGCTGGCGCTCGGCCGTCAGATGAAGCAGGCGCTCGACGCGGCCGGGATCGGGATCCCCTATCCGCAGCGCGAGATCCGCATCCTGAAGGACGAAGCCGCGGCCTGATCGCCGCCCCATCCACCGTCACCTGGGGGGGAGGCGCGCGCTGGCCCCCCCCCTGCGCCGGTGCTACGCCGTTCGTTTCGAATGAGCCGGCCGGACGAGATCGAGGCGCATTTCGCCACGCTGAAGACCTTCTTCCTGGAGAAGATCCCCTTCAACCGTGTGCTCGGCATCGAGATCGTTGAGCTTTCCCCCGGTCGCGTGGTGCTCTCCATCCCGTTTCGGGACTCGCTGATCGGCGACCCGGTGCGTCCCGCGCTCCACGGCGGCGTCATCAGCGCGCTCGCCGACACCTGCGGCGGCTGCGCCGTCTGGTCGGTCCTGAGCGACGAGGACCGCGTCTCCACCATCGACCTGCGCGTGGACTACCTCCGTCCCGGCCGCCTCGAGGCGCTCCACTGCCTCGGCGAAGTTCAGAGGGTTGGCAATCGGGTCGGCGTGGCACAGATCTCCCTATTCCACCCTTCGGATCCCGGCGAGGCGGTGGCCGAGGCGAAGGGCGTCTACAGCGTGAAGCGGGCTTAGGTACACCGTGAGCGGACTCAGCGAAGAGCACTCCCCCTCCCCCGCCCCTCCGGGCGACGACGAGCTCCAGCGCATCAGCGCCGAGGAGGAGCGCGTGCTCGCCCGTGTCCAGAAGCACCTGGCGGCGCGCGAGATGCGCCCGGCCAACGAGGGGCTCGACTACGACGCCGAGCTGATCGCGCTCCGCGACCAAATCAACGAGGCGCGCCTCGAGGACATCCCGCCCCTGATCGAGGAGATGGAGCGCCTGACCGAGGTCGCCTCGCGCCGCGCGAAGGTCACCGAGGGCTTCGTCGACCCGCGCTCGCCGTACTTCGGCCGGATGGTCCTCGAGGAGAACGACCGCAAGCGCGAGGTCCTCATCGGCCGCTCGACGTACCTGCACGGCAAGACCGGCATCCGCATCGTCGACTGGCGAGACGCGCCGGTCAGCCGCCTCTACTACCGCTACGAAGAGGGCGACGAGTACGAGGAGGAGTTCGGCGGCCGCTACGTCGAGGGGGAGATCCTCACGCGCCGCAGCCTCGCGATCAACGGGGGCGAGCTCCGCCGCATCGGCGCGCCGCAAGGCACGTTCCTCCGGCGCAAGGACGGCACCTGGCTCCGCGCGGGCGAGAGCGCGCGACGGCTCGCGGGCGGCCAGGGCGCGGCGATGCGCGCCGAGGGCCACCATCAGCCGGGCAAGCTCGGCATCGGCCGCGACGACGACGGGCGCGAGGATCGCTACCTCCCCGAGATCACCGCGCTCATCGACCCGCGCCAGTTCGACCTCATCACCGCCAAGGACAGCGGCCTCGTGGTGATCCAGGGCGGCGCGGGCAGCGGCAAGACGACCATCGGGCTCCACCGGCTCGCCTACCTGAACTTCCAGGATCGCAAGCGCTTCCGGCCGGACAAGATGCTCGTGATGGTCTTCAACCAGGCCCTCAAGCGCTACATCTCGCGCGTCCTGCCCGCGCTCGGCGTCAACGGCGTGCCGGTGCAGACCTACGAGCGGTGGGCGGAGAAGCTCCGTCAGCAGCACGTGCGCGGTCTGCCGCGTGAGTACGACGAGCTGACGCCGTCGACGGTGACCCGGCTCAAGAAGCACCCGCAGATGCTGATCGCGATCGATCAGCACGTGGCGAAGATCAGCGCCCGGGTCGCGGAGATGCTCGACCAGTCGCTCTCGGGCATCGAGGGCGGCGACGGCGCGCTCCGCGTCTGGAAGAAGCACACGGGCCAGCCCCTCGCGCAGCGCCTCGACGCCCTCGGGCGCTGGGCGCAGCCGGTGCGGGATCGCGACGGCGTCATCGACGACTCGCGCACGCGCCCACTCGCGCTGCGGCACGCGGTCGAGCGCGTCGTGCAGCGCGGCAAGTCGATGGCGCACGACGTCCCCACCGCGTGGGCGGAGCTGCTGACCGATCTCCCCGCCCTGAAGCGGGTCTTCGAGGGCACCGGCCTGTCCGACGAGGAGATCGAGAGCGCGCATCGCTGGTGCACCCGCAAGTGCCCGATGGTGCTCGCGAGCATCGACGAGAACCTCGCCAAGGAGCGCCACGGCCGGCAGCAGCGGCGCGGCAAGCGCCCACCCGAGGACTTCGACCAGCGCGCCCGGCGCGACGACCGCACCATGGGCATCGACGGCGAAGAGGAGCAGGAGGCCGCGCTCCTCGACCGCGAGGACGACACGCTGTTGCTCCGCTTCGTGCAGCGCCTGTGGGGCCCCCTCGTGCGCGGCAAGGAGCGGCTGGCGTACGAGCACGTGCTCGTCGACGAGGCGCAGGACCTGTCCCCGGTGGAGCTGGCCGTGGTCGTCGAGACCGCGAGCCGTCACCAGAGCATCACCCTCGCCGGCGACGTCGCGCAGCGCCTGATGATGGACAACGGCTTCACCGGCTGGAAGGACGTGCTCGGCCGGCTCGGGCTCGACCACGTCGCCGTCGAGCCGCTCCGGATCACCTACCGCTCGACCGCGCAGATCATCGAGTTCGCGCGCGATGTGCTCGGTCCGCTTCGGAGCGAAGAGGAGAACGACGCGCCCCGCCAGGGCGTGCCGGTCGAGCACTTCGAGTTCGGGCACGGCGGCGAGGCGGTCGCGTTCCTGGGCGAGGCGCTGCGCGACCTGATGGGGGCCGAGCCGCGCTGCTCGGTCGCGGTCATCGCCCGCTACCCGGAGCAGGCGGACCTCTACTATCAGGGCCTCGTCAACGCGGAGGTCCCGTTCATCCGGCGCATCGCGCGGCAGGACTTCCCCTTCAAGCCGGGCATCGACGTCACCGACGTGCGCCAGGTGAAGGGCCTCGAGTTCGACTACGTCGTGCTCCTCGAGGTCAGCGCCGCGAGCTACCCGGAGGACGACGAGGCGCGACACCTCCTCCACATCGCGGCCACGCGCGCGGCGCACCAGCTCTGGGTCGCGTCGACCGGCCAGCCCTCCCCGCTGCTGCCCGACACGCTCCTCGACCGCTGAGAGCCACTCCGGGTCACGTGAGCACGTCTGGTGAGCACGTCTGGTGAGCACGTCTTGTGAGCACAGAGGGAGCACCGCGCTGACCGAGGCGCGGCGGCGGCGCTTTCCGGCGCTGGATCCCGCGCGCATCCTCTACGAAGACGACGCGGTGATCGCCCTCGACGCGCCCGAGGGCGTGCCGAGCCAGTCCGCGGACCCGGCGCACCCCGACGACCTCGTGTACCGCCTGAAGGTCTTCCTCCGCGATCGGGACGGGAGCGAGCCCTACCTCGGGAGCCACCAGCGGCTCGACCAGGACACCTCCGGGGTGATCCTCTACGCGTTGGACAAGCGCGCGAACAAGAGCCTCGCGGCGCAGTTCGAGGGCCGCGCGGTCGACAAGCGCTACGTCGCGGTCGTCGAGGGGTGGAGCGGCGGCGGGAGGCGGCTCGAGCACCAGCTCGTGCGGGGGAGGGACGGCAACACCGTCGTGGCCGGCCCCCGCGATCGTCGCGCGAAGCGCGCCGTCACCCACGTCGAGGTGCTCGAGCGCGCCGGCGGCCGCGCGCTGCTCGCGCTCCGGATCGAGACGGGCCGGACGCACCAGATCCGCGCCCAGCTGGCCGCCTCGGGCGCGCCGATCCTCGGCGACCGTCTCTACGGCGGCGCGCGGGCTCCGCGGCTCATGCTGCACGCCGCGCGCCTGTCTCTCCGCCACCCGCTCGAGGACACCCCGCTCGCGATCGACGCGCCGACGCCGCCGAGCTTCCTCCGGGCCCTTCGAGGCGAGGAGCGCGAGCCCGTGTCCGACGCCCTCGCGCGCGCGAAGGAGCGCCGCTGGGGCCTCGCCCACCGCGCCGACACCACGGCGTTCCGGCTGGTCAACGAGGGCGGGGACGGCCTGCCCGGCCTGGCGGTCGACGTCTACGACGACTGGGCCGTGGTGCACGTCTACCGCGACGACGCGCCGCTCGAGCCCCTGCTCGACGCGCTCGACTTCCGCGGCGTCTACCTGAAGCAGCGCCCGAAGCAGGCCAACGTGATCGTCGACGGCCGAGACGAGCGATACGCGCCGAGCGAGCCGGTACGGGGCGCGCCCGCGCCCGACCCCCTCGTCATCCACGAGCACGGCGTCCCCTACCGCGTGCGCCTCGGTGAGGGCCTGAGCACGGGCATCTTCCTCGACCAGCGCGACAACCGCGCGCGCGTCCGTGAGCTCGCCGCGGGCCGGCGCGTGCTCAACCTCTTCAGCTACACCTGCCCCTTCTCGATCGCCGCCGCGTCCGGAGGCGCCGCGTCGACCCTGAGCGTCGACGCCTCGGCGCGCCTGCTCGAGTGGGGCGAAGAGGGCCTCACGCTCGCGGGGCTCGCGGGCTCACAGCACGCCTTCTTGCAAGCGGACTGCTTCGAGGCCCTCGAAGGCATGGCCGCGCGCGGCGAACGCTTCGACCTCATCTGCTGCGACCCGCCGACGTACAGCCGCACCAAGGCAAGCCGATGGACGAGCGGCACCGACTGGGTCGCCCTCGCCGCCGCGTGCCTGCGCGTCCTGTCGCCGGGCGGCCACCTGCTCGCGTGCAGCAACGACCGCCGCATGCCTCACAACAAGTTCCGTCGCTATCTCCACGAAGGCGCGCGGGAGGCGGGCGTGAGCCTCGCGCAGCTCAAGGACCTCCCGTGCCCCCCCGATTTCCCGCCTCCACTGGGACGGGAGCCGCACCTGAAGTCGCTCCTCGCCCGCGTAGGCTGACCAGCGGTCCCCTCAGTCCGGGCCCGAGACGCACCGCCCCCGCACGCAGTAGAGCGGCGAGCAGCAGTCCGCGTCGTTTCGGCAGTCGCCACACGCGCCATCGATGCACGCTTGATTGTCGCAGTCTCGACACGAGCCGCAGCCGCCGGGTCCGCCGCCGTCCGGGACGCCGGCATCGGGCGAGGGCCCCGGCGTGGTGGGGCAGTCGTCGGCGAGTCGCGTCGCCTGGAGGTCGTAGTGGATCGTGGTGTCGCTGCTCGCGTCGTAGGAGTAGGCGAAGATCGCGCCGTACATCTCGAGGGGGGCGCTCACCTCGACCGGACCGTTGGGCGCGTAGAAGAGCCCGTTCATGTCGGCCCGCACGGAGAGGCGCACGGCAGGGTCCGGGGGACGGGCCGGATCGGGCCCGCAGACGCCGCCCGAGCATGTCCCGCCACAACACTCCGCCCCGTCGACGCAGGCCGCGCCCTCGTGATGGCAGGGTCCGTCGACGTAGAACCGCGTGGCCGCGGGGTACGCGGGGCTACCGATCGACAGACTGCCGCTGTCGGTGAGCTGACCTCCCACGAACACGTCCAGGGTCGCCCCGGGGTCGACCGCCAGCAGCAGAGCCGCGCTGACGTCCACGTCTCCGCCGATGAACAGCGCGGCGTTGCCGTGAACCGCGATGGTGACCGGCCGTGACGCGCGGATGGCGCTCAGATAGTAGCGCCCGCACGGAAGGTCCAGGCGTACGGGTCCCGCGGGGGCGGCCAGCGCGTCGGGATCGAGGCCGATCAGCGCGTCATCGTTCGCCGCCGGATCCGCGTAGTGGTCGATCATGGCGCCGATGGGGAGGATGTCCGCGGGCGCGCACGCACACGGAGGCGGCACGGAGACCGGCCCCTCGATGCACGACGCGGCCACGACGTCGGCCGGGACCGCGGCGCAGGAGGGCGTGTACAGGTCGCCCCCGAAGGTCGCGCCGCCGCGATCGAAGGGTCCGCCGATGTAGCCGTCTCCGTCGACGACGGTGTTCCCGCGGCCCTCGAAGGCGGACGCGACGCGGAGCGCCTGCGTGATCGCGTAGCGCCCCGAGCCGGCCTGGAACCCGGACGCCCCCGCGACGCGGAGATCGCCTGTCGCGGTGAAGCGACTGCTCGAGCCGACCGTCCCGTTCGCGCCCACGCTGCCGCCCGGGAGGCCAGGGACGTAGGGCCCGCGCGTGCTGTCGAAGGCGTCGAAGAGCGCCGGCGCGCTCAACCCACCGACGTCGTGACACGCACAGAGCGCGTGGGTGAAGGAGAGCGCCGCGATGCGCCCGCTGCAGCGCGCGCCGTCCGGGGTGAAGAGCTCGAGCGGTCGACCGTCCGCGCAATCCGTCGGCCCGGGCCCGACCGGGATCACGTCGACGCAGCGACCGTCGCTGCAGCCGGTGCCGGAGGCGCAGGGCGAGTCGCAGGCGTCGCAGTGCGCGCTGTCGCTTCGGAGGTCCACGCAGCGATCGCCACACAGGGTGAGGGGTGGCGGGCAAGTGTCGGTACATCCGCTCGAGACGCACGCCTCGCCAGCCGCGCAGGCCGCGCCGCAGCCCCCGCAGTTGCGCGGGTCAGCGGCCGTGAAGATGCAGGCCCCATCGCAGAGAGAGAAACCGCGCCGGCACGCCGGCCCCGCGTCGGTGACCCGAGCGTCGGCGCCGCCGTCGGTGGGTGTCACGTCCGCGTCGGTCGGGGACCCGTCGAAGGGGCGCGCCGCGTCCATCCCGTCCACCCCGGCGTCGGGGCGCGGCGTCGCGGCGTCGTCCACCTCGCCGACGACGTCGGAGCAGGAGCACCCCGCGGCCAGCGCGAAGCACAGGTTCACCGCGAAGATCATGGTGCACGTCGAACGCATCGGGTCTCCTTCTCTCATCCAGATCGGGTCGCAGCCCAGCCGGCCTCCGTTCCATGTCCGGGGTCGCAAAAAGCTTCACGAGAACGTCGCCGGGTCGCGATCCGGGGCCAGCGAGTCCCTCCACCGAGGGTGCCAGGGGGCCACGTGACCGCGGCGGGCGTAGCGCGCGTCCTCTCGCCGCCACCAGAGCTCAGCACCTCGTCCTGTATCCACCTCGCGGCGACGGCAGCGGCGACGACAACCGCGCCCGCTTCCGCTTCCGCGCCCGCAACCGCGCCCCGGCGTGGGGGCGGCGGCGTGGGGACGCTCTTCGTCTTATCGTCATTCGCGAAACCCATCGGGATCATGGGGGTTATCCCGATGACGATATGACGATCAGCGTCCCCCCTCTTCGGGGCACGCTTCGATCCGCCGGAGGACGCTTCCTCGGCGTGCTCGAAGCGAACGTGGGGCTGCTGATGGCGGGAGGGCTCTACCTCGCGTGGCGCTCCCGTTCGCGTTCGTAGGGCGCGACGTCGACCTCCATCGGAGGGTTTGACGAACGAATAGGATCGTCCCCGACGCTCCGAGCGCTGGCTCTACCTCGCGTGGCGCTCCCGTTCGCGTTCGTAGGGCGCGACGCCGACCTCCCTCCATCGGAGGGTTTGACGAACGAATAGGATCGTCCCCGACGCTCCGAGCGCTGGCTCTGTCCCCGACGCTCCGAGCGCTGGCTGCAACGCGAACGGCAACGCGAACGGCAACGCGAACGGCAACGCGAACGGCAACGCGAACGGCAACGCGAACGGGAACGCGAACAACGGCAACGCGAACAACGGCAACGCGAACAACGGCAACGCGAACAACGGGAACGCGAACAACGGCAACGCGAACAACGGCAACGCGAACAACGGGAACGCGAACAACGGCAACGCGAACAACGGCAACGCGAACAACGGGAACGCGAACAACGGGAACGCGAACAACGGGAACGCGAACGGCAACGCGAACAACGGGAACGCGAACAACGGGAACGGCAACGGCAACGGCAACGCGAACAACGGGAACGCGAACAACGGGAACGCGAACAACGGGAACGCGAACAACAGGAACGCGAACAACGGGAACGCGAACAACGGGAACGCGAACAACGGGGAACGCGAACAACGGGAACGGGAACGGCAACGGCAACGCGAACGGGCAACGGATGCGGCTGCGGATGCGGCTGCGGATGCGGCAGCGGGTGCGGCAGCGGGTGCGGATGCGGATGCGGGTGCGGATGCGAATGCGGGAGCGGGCGCGGCAGCGGATGCGGGCGCGGCAGCGGATGCGGGAGGCGATACGGTCACGCCTGCTATCCCGAGGGCCCGCAGCGCCGGGGCGTGTCGATCCGAACGGCGCGCCAGTCTGGGGTCGGAGCCCAGCGAAGAACGCGGAGGGTGACTCCGACCGCAGCCGGAGCCCCCCTCGCTTGGCTCACCCGCGATGCATCAACTTCCACATCGTCGCGCGCGCCTTGTCGGCCCAGTCCGCGGGCCCTTCGACCGCCTCGTCACTCACGTACCCGAGCGCGGCCGCGGAGAGCAGCCAAACGCGGGTCTCGCCCGCCGACCCGTAGGCCGTGCCGAACCGCTCCCGCTCGTGCCCGCCGCCCCGCCGCTCGCCCTCGGCCAGGTTCCCGACCACGCTCGCCGCGCTGTCCCGCATCTGCCGAGCCAGGTTCTTGTCGTGCTTCGCGACCTCTTCCCAGATCGGCTTCATCGAGCGCAGCCAAACGATCGCTTCTTCGGTGATTCGGAGCATGTGCTCATCCGCTCTGAGGCGACCCAGATGTCGACCTGACGCCCTTCGTCCTCACACCGCCCGCCGCAGGACGCGGGTGGGCTAGTCAAGGACGAGGGCCCGTAGGGCCCGAAGCCAGCCGCAGGCTGGGGCCGCAGGCCTCCTTTACTCGCCCGCACGCGTCCGGCACCGTCGAGGGCGGAGGACGAGCGCCATTCACATTGCTGGGTGCGAGACGCGGACCGTCTAGCCCAGCAGGCGAGCGGAGAGCCGGCGACCCGGGGAGCGGTCACGGCAGCGGATGCGGCAGCGGGAGCGGCAGCGGACTCGGCAGCGGACTCGGCAGCGGACTCGGTCGCGGTCGCGGTCGCGGATGCGGACTCGGTCGCGGACGCGGTCGCGGATGCGGACTCGGCAGCGGACGCGGATGCGGACTCGGGAGCGGCAGCGGATTCGGGAGCGGACTCGGGAGCGGATCCGGGGAGCGGGGACGCGAGCAGATGCGGCGGCGCGAGCAGATGCGGAAGCGGAGCAAGAACCAGGAGCAAGAGTGGCTGGTCGCTCCAGCCCTTTCCCCGCCTGGTCCCGGCACAACCCAGGCGAGCTTCAGCTGGCCTGATGCTTCTCGAGCGAGTCCCGCCACACGGGATGCCACGGCGCGACGTGCCCCCGCCTCGCGTAGCGCGCGTCCTGCCGCTCCCACCAGCGTCTCAGAATCGCGTCCTGCACATGCCCCGCGCCTGGCGGTGACGGGAGGGCGAGCGCGCCGAACGGGTTGGGCCGGACGTAGGCCCAGAGCTCGAGCCGGGACGCGGGGCCGCTGGCGTGCCCGCGCGCGTGGAAGCCATGCGTGTCGGCCACGACGAGGGTGTTGGCGGGGACCGCGAAGTCGATCGGCGCTTGGAGACCGAGGCGCTCGCGGTCCGCTTCCGTCAAGCGAAGCGAGCCGCGCGCCGAGTAGCTGTCGCGGTCGGACACCGCGTCCAGGCTGCGCTCGCGCTCCCAGCGGAGGCGCTCCAGGGTCAGCCGGTGGGAGCCGGGCACGAAACGCAGCGGGCCCGCATCGGGGGCGACGTCCTCGAGGAACAGCCACGCCTTGGCCGTCGCGTGAAAGGTGTCGGAGTGGAGGTGCTTCTGCGGATCGGGCGCGGCGCGGCGGACGCGGTTGAGGATCTGCTGCACGTAGAAGAGCGGAGGCCAGGTCGAGCCCGCCGCGTAGGCGACGACGCGGCGGAGGCGTGGGTCGCGCACCGCGCGGCCGATGGCCGGCATGCGACGGCGCGTCGCGCCATCCAGCAGCACGCGGTGCGTCAATGTGTCTCCCTGCACGCACTCCCGCACCTGGCCCCGGTACGCGCGCGCCTCCCGCAGCGCGGCCTCGAACGTGGCGGGCGGGAGGAAGCGCTCGATCTTCACGAAGCCGTCTCGCGCGAAGTCGCGCCGCACCGACGCGTCGACCATGGGCGCCAGCTGCGCGCGGCGCGCCGACACGCAGGCGTGCGCGAGCGCGACGCGGGCCGCGTGCAGGCCGAGGCGGTTCAGGTGTGGATCCCCGAGGATGGGGTTGTCGCGGAAGGACTTCCCCTGCCCGAAGACCTGGGCGAGCGCGAGCAGACGGTTCACGAGACGATCAGCACGCTGCACGGGAAGCGCGTGGCCACGCTGCGCTCGCCGAGCCGATCGGAGAGCGCGCTGCCGCGCGGCACGAGCAGGAGTCCCCCCGGGCTCTCGGCCACCGCGCGCCGCACGGTCGCGGCCCGGACGTCGATCATGCGGCGCGAGGCCTGCGCGCGCTCGGCGCCCGGGACGAGCCACACCTCGAGCTTCGCGCCCCGCTCCGCCAGCGCCTCGCCGACCCCCAGCGCGCGCTCCGCCGCCGGGCTCCCGTCGAAGAGCACCCGCACCGGCGCGCGACGGGCCGCCCGCGGGGACGAGCCGCCCCAGCCGATCAGCGCGACGTCCCCCTCGACGAAACGAGAGAACAGCCCCGAGGCCGGCCCGCGCTCGACACGGAAGGCCCGCAGCTCGCGCTCGACCACCTCGCGCGCGCGGGCCGCGATGGCGCGCCACTCCCGCTCGATCTCCTCGGGCTCGAAGCCGCGCTCCGGGCCGACGCCGAAGCGCCGCGCGAAGGGCTGGCCGGCGAGGCGGAGGAGCGCCTCGTCCTCCAGGAGCACGCCCTCGAGGTCGACGTCGAAGTGCCCGGCCACACGGGACGCCTCGCGGACGGCGCGCGCCGCGCGCTCGGAGGAGTCCACCACCACGATGACGCGGCGGATCATCCACCGTCTCCCGGCCGCGAGAGGAACGCGCGCGCGCGCTCCGCGAACTGCTCGAGTCGGGCGCGCACCCGGTAGTGGACCGTCCCGCGTGAGTAGAGCCCGTGCTCGTCGCGCTCGCCCGGGTCCTCCCCCGTCAGGAGCGCGAGCGCCTCGTCGACGTGCGCGACCGCGTAGACCGAGAAGGTCCCCTCCTCGACCGCCGCGGCCACGTCCTCGCGGAGCATCAGGTGTTGCACGTTCGCGGCCGGCAGGATCACGCCCTGCGTCCCGTCGAGCCCGCGCTCGCGGCACACGTCGAAGAAGCCCTCGACCTTCTCGTTCGCGCCGCCGATCGCCTGGACCTGGCCCATCTGGTTGACCGATCCGGTCATCGCGAACCGCTGCGCGAGGGGCGCCTCCGCGAGCGCGCTGATCAACGCGCACAGCTCCGCGAGCGAGGCGCTGTCTCCGTCGACGCCGCCGTAGCTCTGCTCGAAGACCAGGCTCGCGCTCAGGCTGAGCGGCTGCGCCTCGCCGTAGTGCGCGCCGAGGAAGCTCGAAAGGATCATCACGCCCTTCGAGTGGATGGGCCCGCCGAGCTGCACCTCGCGCTCGATGTCGACGACCTCACCCTTGCCGACGCGCACGCGACAGGTGATGCGGTTCGGCCGGCCGAAGCGGCTGTGTCCGATGGCCATCACGCTCAGGCCGTTGATCTGTCCGACCACGTCGCCGCTCGTGTCGAGCAGGAGGGTCCCGTCCGAGAAGGCCTCGAGCCCGCGCTCGCGGATGCGCCCCTCGCGCTGGCGTCGCGCGTCGATCGCGGCCTGCACGTCCTCGGCCCGCACGCGCTCGAGCTCTCGTCGCCGCGCGTGCCAGTCCGCCTCGCGCATCACGTCGCAGATGCGCGTGAGGTTGGTCGTGATCTTCTCGTTGTGATCGGCCAGCCGCGCCGCGTGCTCGACGAGCCGCGCCACGGCGCCGCGGTCGAAGTCGAGCAGCTCTTCGCTCTTGACCACCCCCGCGGTGAGCCGCGCGAAGTCGGCGACGTGCGCGGCGTCCCAGGGCACGTCGTCCTCGAAGTCGGCCGCGACCTTGAAGAGCTGATCGAAGTCCGGATCGAGCGCGCTGAGCAGGTAGTAGAGCTGTCGATCGCCCACGAGCACGATCTTGGCGGTCAGCGGGATGGGGTCCGGCTCGAGCGAGCCCGTGCTCATGCCGAGCGCCTTGCCGAGGGACTCGATCTCGATCTCCCCGTGGCGCAGCGCGCGCTTGAGGCTGTCCCACGCCGACGGCTGCGCGAGCAGTCGCCGCGCGTCGAGGATGAGCGTGCCGCCGTTCGCGCGGTGCAGCGCGCCAGCCTTGATCAAGGTGAAGTCGCTGACGAGCGCGCCGAGCTGCGCACGCTGCTCGATGCGCCCCACGAGTCGGTCGAGCGTCGGGTGATCCTCGAAGACGACCGGCGCCTCGACGGCCTCGCGTCGATCGACCAGCAGGTTCACCCGGTAGCGCCGCAGGGGACCGTTTCCACCCAGGAGCGCCTTCTTCACGGCCTCCTCGCCCGAGTCGTCGGCCAGCAGGCTCGGCGCGTGCTCGACCACGTCCTCCTCCACCGCGTCGAGCCACGACGCGACCTCCGTCGCGTCCGCGAACGCCTCGCGCAGCTCCCGCAGCTGGTGGGCGACGGCGTAGCCCGCGAGCTCGCGCTCGAGCTCCCGCAGCGCCTCGCGCGCCTCACGCTGCCACCGCGGCGCCTGCCGCATGAGGTCGCGCAAGGCATCTTCCATCTCCGAGAGGGCCTGTTTCAGCTTCGCCTGCTCCTCCTCCGGGAGCGCCGCGAAGGCTTTGGGGTCCAGCACCTCGCCCTCCTTCAGCGGCGCGAAGGCGAGCCCTCCCGGGGTCCGCAGGAGGCGGAGCCCCTTCTCCTCGGCTTGATCGGCGAGCGCGCCGAACGCGTCCTCGTGCTGGCTCTCGATGCGCTGCTCGATCACGCGGCGGCGGTTCTGGAACTCCTCCGTCTCGAACGCGGCTCGGACCACGTCGACGAGGTCCTCCACGAACCGGGACATCGCCTCCTCGAGCGCGTGCCCCCGCCCGGGCGGCAGCGCCATCGCCTTCGGTCGATCCGCGTCGTCGAACCGGTGCACGTAGACCCAGTCCTGCGGGACCTCGCCGCGCCGCGCCTGCGCCTCGATGACCTCGCGGGCGAGGTGATGTTTGCCCATCCCCGGCGGCCCGAGCACGTAGAGGTTGAAGCCCTTGCGCTGGATGCTGGCGCCGAAGCGCATCGCCTCCTCGGCTCGGTCTTGCCCCAGCAGGCCGGCGAGCGGCTCGAGCTCGCCGGTCGACTCGAACGCGAGCGACTCGGGATCGAGGCGACGCCGTACGCGCGCGGCGGGCAGAGGCTCCGGCGTCTTCGTCATGAGGCGACGCTATGTTCGGCGCCCGTGACGATCAACCGTCCGAGTGGCCGAGATCGCGCGAGGGCTCGACGCGATCGCGGATCGCCTGCTTCAGCTCCTTCGGCTCCGGGAAGCGCCCCTCGACCGCGCGGTCGAAGAGGATCCGACCGTCGAGGAGCACGCGCATCTCGCCCGCCTCTCCCGGCCGGAGCGTCACGCTCAGTCCCCGCTCGAAGGTGAAGAGCAGCTCCTCGGCCAGCCACGCGGCGCGCGGGAGCCAGCGGCACTTCGGGCAGTAGGTGATCTCCACGCGCGCCACGCGGCGATGATACCGCCCCTGCCGACCTCGAGGTCCAGGGCTTGCCGCGGCTCCGATGGCGGCTCATTACCAGGCGCGATGAAGAAGCCGCACGTGGTGATCCTCGGGGGCGGGTTCGGTGGGCTCGCGACGGCGAAGAGCCTCCGCCGCGCGCCGGTGCGGGTGACGCTCGTCGACCAGAGCAACCATCACCTCTTCCAGCCCCTGCTCTACCAGGTCGCCACCAGCGCGCTGACCGCCCCCGACATCGCCGCGCCGCTGCGCAAGCTGCTCCGCAAGCAGGAGAACACGCAGGTGCTGATGGCGCGGGCGGTGTCGATCGATCCGGACGCGCGGGTCGTGCGCCTGGACCAAGGAGAGCTCGAATACGACTACCTCGTGCTCGCGACCGGCATGGTCAACAACTACTTCGGACACCCGGAGTGGGAGGCCCACGCCCCCGGCCTCAAGACCTTGCGGGAGGCGCTCGACGTGCGCTCACGGGTGCTGCGCGCCTACGAGGCGGCGGAGCGAGAGACCGACCCCGAGCGGCGCAAGGAGCTGCTGACGTTCGTGCTCATCGGGGCCGGTCCGACCGGCGTCGAGATGGCCGGCGCGCTGCGCGAGATCGCCGCGGAGACGCTCGCGGCCGATTTCCGCACCTTCGACGCGGACAAGGACGTGCGCGTGGTGCTTCTCGAGGGCACCGACCGCGTCTTGCCCGCCATGCACCCGGAGTCGTCGCGGGACGCGCTGACCTCGCTGAAGGAGCTCGGCGTGGAGGTGCACCTCGAGACGTTCGCGGAGTCGGTCGACGCGCACGGCGTATGCACCGCCGACGGGATGCGCATCCAGGCGGCCACCGTGGTCTGGGCGGCGGGCCTGAAGGCGAGCCCGCTGACCGAGGGCCTCGGCGCCGAGCGGGATCGCGCGGGCCGGGTCAAGGTCGAGCCGGACCTGACCGTGCCGGGCCGCCCGGAGGTCTACGTGCTCGGCGATCTCATCTCGCTCGAGCAGGACGGCGAGCCGCTGCCGGGGGTGGCGCAGACCGCGATCCAGAGCGGGAAGTTCGCGGCCGAGCAGATCGACGCCGAGGTCCAGGACCTCCCGAAGCGCGCACGCTTCGTGTACAAGGACAAGGGCTCCATGGCGACCATCGGGCGCGCGCGCGCCGTCGCCGAGGTGTCGAGCAGCCGCTTCAGCGGCTTCTTCGCGTGGATGCTCTGGCTGGTCATCCACATCCTCTTCCTCGTGGACTTCCGCAACCGCATCGCGGTGCTGATGGAGTGGGCGTACGCGTACGTCACCTGGCGCCGGAGCGCGCGCGTGATCCTCGACGCGCCGAGCCGCCACCGGCCGGCGCTGGAGCGCGACGCGATCTTGCGCTCCGAGCTGACGCGCAGCAGCGAGCGCCCGGCCGCGACGGACTGATCACTCCAGGAAGAGCTTCGGCGGCAGCAGCGCCCGGAGCTGCATGCGGCCGGGCCGCGGCGTGCCTCGCAGCTGCGCGACGCCGCCCTTCTTCATGCGAAAGCGCGCGTCGCCGTCCGCCGGCTCGCCCACGACGAGCCACGCGATCAGCTCGCTGAGCCACGGCTCGTGTCCCACCACCGCGACCGTCTCGCCGGCCTCCCCGAGCACCTCGAGCAGCCCGCGTGAGGGCGGCGCGGCGAGGGCCTCGTGCGGCTCGATCGCGCGCCCCAGCGAGGTCATCAGCTCGGCCGTCTGGGCCGCCCTCCGCCAGGGGCTGTGCAGGACCCGGTCGAAGCGGAGCTCGAGCCGCTCCAGGCCCGCCACGCAGCGCGCGAAGCGCTTTCGCCCCGACTTGGTGAGCGCGCGGCTCGCGTCGACGAGATCGGGCCGCCGCTCCTCCGCGATGGCGTGCCGGACGACGTAGAGATCCATCGGCGCCGAGCCTCGCGCGGCCCCTGGGGTCGGGTCAACAGCTGGCGCGCCCCGGCTCGAGCTCCGCGCGCACGCACTCCGGGACCCGGAGGATCCAGTCCCGGAGGAGCGGCGCGAACACGCCCGTGAGCAGCCCCGCGCCGACGTCGGCCCGGATGCCCCAGGTGACGATCGACTCGCGGCCGCCCGCCCAGCGCGTGACCATCAGGAAGCCCCGGCCGGCGCGCACGTCGTGGGGCCGCGTGCGGTCGAGCTCGAAGTCGATGGTGTAGCGCTCCGGATCGGGCCGCACGACGGCGTAGTAGGACGTCTGCACGAACGCGTAGCGGTGTCGCAGGTAGACGAGCCGACGGCCTGCTCGCCGCTCGATCTCGCGGGCCTCGACCACGCCCGGGAGTAGCCGCGGGTAGCGGGTGACGTCGTCGATCACGCGCCACACCTCACGGCGAGGCGCGCGGACCCGCAGCCAGCTGGTGCCGCCGATGTAGCGAAAGCGGCCGGCGCGGGTGGTCCGGGGACGCCGGACGAGCTCGCCCTCGTCCAGCCGATGGCGCTCGCGCGGCGTCAGCGCGTCCTGGGCCGAGGCCACCAGGGTGACCGCAGACAGGCACACGAGCGCCACCGAGAATCGCCTCATCGCCCCCTCACATACCCCCGCGAGCATTTTTTTCGCGGGCGCGCCCCCGAGATTTCCACGTGATTTCGAAGGTGTTTCCCGGGTTGACTCATTCCTGAGTGACGGAGCCCTTCAAGTCGGCGACATTTCCGCTACGCTCGGTTCGCCGTGCGCGCCGCCCTCGCCCTCCTCTGCCTCTCGTCGCCGCTCTTGCTGACGCCCCTCGTCGCCTCCGCGCAGGAGGAAGACGAGGCGCAACGGCCCTGGTATCAGCAGGGCGCGGAGCCGGATGCGGCCCCCCGCGACGAGGGAGACGGCGACGCCGACGAGGACACTGCCCCCGCGCCCCGGGAGCCGGGCGTGCCGCCGCAGGCCACCATCTACGAGCCCCCCGCGGGCGCCGACCCGCAGACGCCGGGCGGAGGCGGAGACGCCCCCGCGCAGCGCCTCGAGGAGGGCCGGGCGCCCGAGGGCGGCGAGGCGGACGAGGCAGAAGAAGAGGAGGCGGACGAGGACCCCGACGCCCACCGCGGCGACTTCTACTTCGGCTCCTACGGTCGCATCATCGCCGCGTCCGACCTGGACGGCCGCCTCGGGCGGCAGTCGCGCCTGACCGCGTGGGCCCCGCGCGTGGACGAAGACGACACCTACGCCGAGATCGAGCTGCGGCGCGAGGATCACTTCGCGGGCATGGACACCCAGATCGTCGCCACCGTCGCCTTCGGTGGGCCGCTCTTCCACTTCGACGGGGAGTTCGACGAGGTCATCGCCATCCGCAACTTGTTCGCCGAGGTGCGGCACCTGCTCACCCCGGGGCTCGCGGTGTGGGCCGGCTCGCGCATGTGGCGCGGCGACGACGTCTACCTCTACAACTTCTGGCCGCTCGACAACCTCAACATGGTCGGCGGCGGCCTCCGCTACGCGCTCGACGACATCGGCGAGCTGTCCGTCGCGGTCGGCCTCTCGCAGCCCAACGACCCCTTCCAGCGCCAAGAGGTGCTGGTCCCCGCGCGCTCGGGCTTCACCCCCGAGACGGTGCTCTTCCTCGACCGCCCTCGCCTCGTGACCGCGGGCAAGCTCACCTGGTGGCCCTTCGGTCGCTTCGCGGGCGACGGCATGAAGGCCATCCTCTACGGCGAGGGCCACTACCTCCCGTCGGGTCGGCGCGAAGACGAGGAGGGCTTCATCGAGCAGCTCCCCGACGACGCGGGCTGGGTCGTCGGGGCGCAGCTCGGCGGCTACCTGACCTCGAGCCGCACCTTCGCCAACCTCTTCGTGCGCTACGCGCGCGGCCTCGGCGCCTACGACCCGCTCGGCGTCCCGTTCCAGGAGGGCTCGGTCATCCAGACCGGCCGCGCCGAGGAGTTTCGCGTCGCGCTCAGCGCCAACTGGGAGCACGACTTCCTCGGGCTGCAGGTGGGCGCGTACTACCGCTGGTTCCGCGACGCCGATCCCAACATCTTCGACCGCGCCGCGCTCAGCGAAGGATCCATCAACGCGCGGCCGATGATCTGGTTCGGTCGCTTCGTCGGCGTGGCCGTCGACCTCAGCTACTCGGGCATCGCGCGGAGCGCGATCAACGAGGCGACCGGCGGCCCGGAGGGCGGCAACGTCTTCAAGCTCGGCGTCGTGCCCTTCGTCTCGCCCTTCGGCCGCGGCACCTACACGCGACCGCACCTGCGCGTGATCTACTCGCTGACCGTGCGCGACGACGACGCGCGCGCGCTCTACCCCGCCCTCGACCCCCGCTCCGCCAACAACGTCGAGCACTTCCTCGGCATCGGCGTCGAGTGGTGGTTTGCCTCCAGCAGCTACGGGAGCTGAGCCATGACCCGTCGATTCGCGATCCTGCTACTGGCCACCCTCTCGCTCTCCTGCGCGCACGACGCGCTGGGCGACCAGGCCCACGTCGAGGTCCAGACCCACGTCGACGACTGGCGCGACCAGATCATCTATCAGCTGCTCGTCGACCGCTTCGCGAACGGCGACGCGCACAACGACTGGCGCGTCGACCCCACCGCGCTCGCCCGCTACCAGGGCGGCGACTGGCAGGGCGTCATCGACCAGCTCGACTACCTCGAGGCGCTCGGCGTCACCGCGCTCTGGATCAGCCCGGTCGTGCTCAACGTCGACACCGACGCGGGCATCGACGGCTACCACGGGTACTGGGCGGTCGACTTCACGCGGGTCAACCCGCACTTCGGAGACCTCGCCACGCTGCGGCGCCTCGTCGACGAGTGCCACGCGCGCGGGATGCTGATCATCCTCGACATCGTCACCAACCACCTGGGCCAGGTCTTCTACTACGACGTGAACCAGAACGGGCAGCCCGACGAGTCGACCCAGGGCTCCGGATCGATCGCGCCCGGCGGCAGCCCGACCCAGGGCACGAGCCCGGTCGCCCGGATCAACGAGTTCGACCCGGACTTCGACATCCGCGGCATCCAGTCGTTCACCTCGCTCGGCCCGGCCGGCCCCGCGCCGGTGCGCTTCTTCGACATGCCCGAGATCTTCCGGGTCCCGCCGCAGCCCGCCATCTTCCAGGACCCGAACGCCTACAACCGCCGTGGCCGCACGCTGAACTTCGACATCGAGGAGCAGCTCCTGCTCGGCGACTTCCCGGGTGGCCTCAAGGACGTCAACACCCGCAACGCCGAGGTGCGCGAGGCGATGGTGCAGGTCTACGTCGACTGGGTCCTCCAGACCGATCTCGACGGCTTCCGCATCGACACCATCAAGCACGTCGAATACGAGTTCTGGGAGTTCTTCGCCCCCGAGGTGCGCCGCCGCGTCGCCGCCGCCGGCAAGACGAACTTCTTCATGTTCGGCGAGGCGTTCGACGGCCGCGACGACCTGATCGGGAGCTTCACCCAGCCCGGCCGGCTCGACTCGGTCTTCTACTTCTCGCAGAAGTTCCGCGTCTTCGACGACGTCTTCCGCAACGGTGGGCCGACGAGCAACATCCAGCGCCTGCTCGAAGAGCGCGCCGTGAACTACGGCCAGACCCCGCAGGAGGGCGGCATCGGCGTCTCCCCCGACGAGGTGCTCGTCAACTTCCTCGACAACCACGACGTCCCGCGCTTCCTCTTCGAGAACGACGGCGAGGAGGGCGTACGAGAGCTGCACGCGGCCTTGACCTACCTCTTCACCGAGGACGGCATCCCGTGCCTCTACTACGGGACGGAGCAGCGCTTCAACGGCGGGAACGACCCCTCCAACCGCGAGCCGCTCTGGCGCAGCGGATACGCCACCGACGGCGAGACCTTCCAGCACATCGCGCGCCTCAGCCGCATCCGTCGCCACTACCGCGCGCTGACGCACGGGAGCTTCGAGCTGGTCTGGGTCAGTGATCGCAGCGGTGACGAGAGCGACGCGGGCGTCCTGGCGTTCGAGCGCCGCACCCCCGAGGGCGAGTACGCGCTGGTGGTGATCAACGCCCGGAGCGACAAGGCGTCGCGCACGAGCTTCGAGGGCGCGGTCATGGAGGTCACGGCGCGGGGCACGCTGCGCGACGTGCTGGGGGACGCGAGCTTCGGGGTCGGCGCCGATGGGCTGCTCGACGTGGAGCTCGGACCGAACGAGGCCGTCATCCTCGTCCCGGAGGCGGAGCACCAGGCGTTCTGAGGTCCGAGGCGATACCCTCGGCGCATGGAGGCGCTCTTCGTCCTCTGCTTCTTCGGAGGCTTCGCGGTCCTCTTCGGCGGCCTGCTCGCGGCGGCCATCTACTTCTCCGTCCACGCCGCGCGCCGCAGCGGCCGCCGCTGGGCGGAGGCGGCGCAGCGGCTCGGGCTGACGCTCGTCGGACAGCCTCGCCGCGGCCTGTTCACCGGATCGGGGCCGAGCATCCGTCAGACGATGGAGGGCGAGCGCGCCGGGCTGCGGGTGCAGGTGGGGATGCGCATCGTCTCTTCGGGCAGCGGCAAGAACCGCCAGACGCATTACTACTCCTACGCCAAGGCCTTCTTCCCGATGTCACTCGAGGTCGGCCTGGCCGTCACCCCGACGAGCTTCCTCTCGCGCGCGTGGACCGCGCTGGTCGGGGCGAGCGATCTCCAGCTCGGCGACGCGCGCATCGACGAGCCCTACCGCATCGCCGCCGCGGATGAGGCCGCCGCGCGCGCGCTCCTGACGGTCCCCTACCTCGCCGAGGCGCTGATCCACGGGGCGCACGGCAGCTTCGAGCCCTACGTGTCCGACACCGAGCTGCGCTTCGAGATGAGCGGGCAGTGCCTGGACGCGGGACCTCTCGGGGGCGCGCTGGACCAGGCGGTGGATCTCGCGCGGCGGGTACTCGCGGCGCGCGCGGAGATCGGCCCGACGGGCACCGAGGATCTGGTGGACCGCGCGTGGCGCCCCATCGCCGAGGCGCGCGGCCTCTCCATCGATCTGCCGCAGACGCGCATGAGCGGCCGCGTCGAGGGCGTGCATGTGGAGGTCGACGCGCAGCTCCGCGGGCAGCGGCGGGTCACCGTCTTCACCGCGCGCTTCGACCGCTCGCTCGGGGTCGGCCTGAAGCTCACGCGCCAGAGCTCGCTTCACGCGGTGGGCAAGCTCTTCGGCATGGTCGACGTCGAGACGGGGGACCCCGCGTTCGACGACCGGTTCGTGGTGAAGGGGCAGCCCGCGGACGCGGTGAGGGCGCTGCTGACCCCGGCCGTGCGCGAGCAGCTTGTGCTGCTCCAGCAGCAGGCGGAGCTGCTCGAGGTGGAGGACGATCGGCTGAGCGCGGTGATCGGGTGGCTGATCCGCGACCCGGCCTGGATCGACTCCGGGCTGGTGACGGTCGCGCGCGCCGGGGCGGCTTTGGCCGGCGTAGCGGGCGGCGCGGGGCCGTATCGTCGGTGAGGGGCCGTCGGTGAGAGGGCCGTCGGTGAGAGGGTGACGCGCAGGGTGAAGCTGACCCTCGCGATCGTCGTCGGCCTGATCGCGCTGGTCGCGGCGCTGGCGTACGCGCTCCGGCTGCGCCGCGTGCGCAGCGAGGCGGCGCCCTTCGAGCGACCGTCCCACGCGCCTCTGAACGCGCTCCTCGGCGAGCACGTGCGGGCGGGCGGCGTCGACTACGACGAGCTGGCCCGCGACGGGCGGCTGGACCGCTACGTGGCCACGCTCGCGACCTGGGGACCGGAGTCGGCGCCGGGCGATTTCCCGACCGAGGCGTCGCGGCTCGCCTACTCCATCAACGCCTACAACGCGCTCGTGCTCTTCGCGGTGAAGCGGGCCTGGCCGATCGGCTCCGTCCACGACGTGCGCGGCCTGCTCGAGCCGAAGGCGGGGTTCGGCTTCTTCTGGGCGCAGCTCTTCCGGCTCGACGGGCGCTGGTTCAACCTCTACGACCTCGAGCACGACGTCCTCCGAGGAGGCTTCGAGGACGCGCGGATCCACGCCGCGATCGTCTGCGCCTCGGGGTCCTGCCCCACCCTCTCGGCCGAGGCCTATCTGCCCGACACGCTCGACGCGCAGCTCGACGTGGCGATGCGTGACTTCACGTCGAACCCGCGGCACGTGCGCGTGGACGACGCGACCGAGCGCATCACGCTGAGCGCCATCTACGACTGGTTCGAGGAGGACTTCGAGGCGGAGGCGAGGCGGCGGGGCGTAGGCGACAGCGTCCTCGACGCGATCGCCCACTTCGCCGACGAGCGCACTCGCGACTCGCTGCGCCGCGCCCGCGCGGCGGGATACACGGTCGTCTACCGGGACTACGACTGGTCGGTGAACCTGCCCCACGACGACGGGGCTTGACGGCGCGAGGCGCGGGGCCCACAGACCGAATCCCATGAACGCCAAGCGACTCATTCTCGCCCTCTCCCTCCTCGCGCCCGCCTGCGGCGGCGCCGACACGACGAGCGGCACGACGCCCGAAGGCCACACCTCCGCGGAGGAGGCGCACGAGCCCGTCTCGGTCGAGACCGGATCGATCGACGCGGCGCTCGCCGGCGCGCACCGCTCGGAGGAGAACCGCGCGCGGGACGCCTTCCGGCATCCGCGCGAGACCCTCGCGTTCTTCGGCCTCGAGCCCGGCATGACCGTGGTCGAGATGTCGCCCGGCGGCGGCTGGTACACCGAGGTGCTCGCCCCCGTGCTGCGCGACCACGGCCGCCTCGTCGCGGCCATCCCGGACCCGGCCGAGAGCGAGTACGGGCAGCGGTTCATGACCTTCATGCAGTCGCGGCCCGAGGTCTACGACCAGATCGACACCGTGATCTTCGACCTGCCCGAGCGCGCGGAGCTCGGCCCGGAGGGCTCGGCCGACATGGTGCTGACCTTCCGCTCGACCCACGGCTGGATCAACGGCGGCACGGCCCCCCAGGTCTACGAGGCGATGTTCCGCGTGCTGCGCCCCGGCGGCGTGCTCGGCGTGGTCCAGCACCGCGCGGACGAGGGCGCCGACGCGGCCGAGACGGCGCCCGACGGTTACGTGCCGGAGGCGGCGGTGATCGAGCTGGCGCAGAACGCGGGCTTCGTGCTCGAGGAGCGCTCGGAGATCAACGCGAACGCGGCCGACGATCACGACCACCCGCGCGGCGTCTGGACGCTCCCCCCGAGCCTCCGCCTCGGCGACGAGGACCGCGCGCAGTGGGAGGCGATCGGCGAGAGCGACCGCATGACCCTGCGCTTCCGCAAGCCCGCCGAAGAGGCCGCCGCGGCCGAGTGAGCCCGTCCGGGTCCGTGGGGCGCGGAAGGCGACCGGAACCGCGGGCGCCGGCCGCTGTCCCAAGGCGAGCGCGGCCCGTGGGGTCGCACCGCCGAGGAGACCCGATGAGACGAATGGCCCTGTCCGTGTTGCTGGTCCTCGGGACCGCCCTCCCCGCCTCGGCGGACATCGTCGTCGATCGGCCGCGCGTCCGGCCCCTCCCGGCCGCGACCCTCGCCGCCGTCGTGGCGAGCGGCTCGGCCCCCGCCGCGGACGTCGAGCGGGTGGAAGCCGAGACGCGGCGCGCCCTTCGACGGCGCCTGCGCGCGGTCCGGACCTGCCTCGCGCAGACCGTGCCGCCCCGGGACCCGATGCGGCGAGGGGCCCGCTGGATCGAGGGGCGCCTGACCTTCGATCGCTCCGCGCGCCCCGTGGTCGACCAGGTGCGGAGCGGGGGCGTGCACGAGAGCGCCCGGCGCTGCGTCCTCGAGGCCGCGCGCGGCCTGCAGCTCCGGCAGGCGCCGCGGGGCACGGTGCACGTCGTGGTTCGCTACCGCCTCTGATTGCGCCCACACCTCGCGCGCGCGAGGCTTCGCGGCGTGGGTGCGGCGAGTGAGAGCGCGTTCCTCCAGGAGCGGGTGGCGCGCTTCGGGCTCTGGATCGGGGCGATCAGCCTGGCCGGGCTGGTCGTGCGCATGGCGGCGCACATCGCGCTGGGGAACGCGTTCTCGTCGTTCCTCTCGCTGGCCTGGGGCGCGCACCTGGCGGCGTGTGTCTTCGTGCTCAGCCTCCACCTCGCGCTCCGTGGCGCGCCCCGCCCCCGCCCGGTCGTGGAGTGGCTCGAGGTGGGCGGCCTGTGGGGCGCCGCGCTCTGCTACCAGGTCGTCGGGCTCTATCTGATCCCGGAGGCGCGCGCGGACTACACCGTCCTGTTGGCGATGAACGTGATGTTCGTCGGGCGCGCCGCCTTCGTGCCCTCATCGCCGAGGCGCACCGCGTGGGTCACCGCCTGCATCGGCGCCCCGATGGTGGCCCTCAGCTACGCGAGCCTCGCGCTGCGCGGGCCGGATCCGTACACGCCCCCCGAGGCGCAGTGGACGCGCACCCTCAACGCGAGCATCTGGTGGATCTTCATCACCCTGCTCTGCGTGGTGATCACGCGCACCATCTACGGGCTGCGCGCGCAGGTGAAGGAGGCGCGGCGACTCGGTCAGTACCAGCTCGAGGCGCTCCTGGCGGCGGGGGGCATGGGCGAGATCTATCGCGCGCGGCACGCGCTCTTGCGGCGACCGACCGCGGTGAAGCTCATCCGGCCCGACCAGGTCGGCGAGCGCACCGTCGCGCGCTTCGAGCGCGAGGCCAAGCGGACCGCGGCCCTGACCCACCCCAACACGGTCACGGTCTACGACTATGGCCGCACCGACGACGGGGTCTTCTACTACGCGATGGAGCTGCTCGACGGAGCCGACCTCCAGACGGTGATCGACGAGACCGGGCCGATGCCCGCCGGCCGCGCGTGCCGCATCCTGGCGCAGGTGGCGGGCGCGCTCGACGAGGCGCACCGCGCGGGGCTCATCCACCGCGACATCAAGCCGGGCAACGTCATCCTGGTCGAGCGAGGCGGCGAGGCGGACGTGGCCAAGGTGGTCGACTTCGGGCTCGTCAAGGCGATCGACGAGCAAGTCCTGACGGTCACCGAGCAAGACAAGATCGTCGGCACGCCCCTCTACGTCTCGCCCGAGGCGGTGGCGGCGCCGGAGACCCTGGACGGCCGGGCCGACCTCTACGCGCTGGGCGCGCTCGGGTATTTCCTGCTCACCGGCAAGCCTCCTTTCGGCGGCAAGAGCGCGATCGAGGTCTACACCAAGCACCTCGAGGACAGCCCCACGCCTCCCTCCGAGCACGCCGCGGAGCCCTTCGACCCCGCGCTCGACCGGCTCCTGCTCGCCTGCCTCGCCAAGGATCCGGACGATCGGCCGCAGACCGCGCGCGAGGTGGAGGTCCGGCTCGCCGACCTGCTCGAGCGCCTGCCGGCCTGGGACGCGCACGACGCGGCGCGCTGGTGGAGCGAGCACGGGCCGCGCCTCCGCGCGAGACGAGACGCGCAGCAGCGGAGCGCGCCAGGCTCGCTCACCCTCGCGCCCCACGCGCCGTCGTGACGCGCTCTAGAGCGTCTTGACGAGCACCCGGGAGCGGCGCCGCCGGTCGTAGGTGGCGCGGCGCGCCTTGGGGAGCTGGCGCACGCTCGAGGGCTCGAAGCCCCGCTCCTGGAAGAAGTGCGCGCTGCGGGTGGTGAGGACGAAGAGCCGCTCCACGCCGAGCTCGCGCGCGCGCTCCTCGATGCGATCGAGCAGGGCCTCGCCGCGCCCCGCCTCGCGGTAGCGAGGGTTCATCGCGACGCAGTAGAGCTCGCCCATCTTCTCTTCCTCGAACGGCTCGAGCGCGGCGCAGCCGATGACCATGCCGTCGCGCTCCACCACGAAGAAGCGGTCGATCTCCATCTCGAGCCGCTCTCGCCCGCGGCGGATGAGGATGCCCTCCTCCTCGAGCGGGCGGAGCAGGACCGAGAGCGGTCCCACGTCCTCGAGCCGCGCCGGGCGCATGTCCTCGTAGGTCTCGCTCGTGATCAGCGTGCCCGCCCCCTCGCGGGTGAAGAGCTCCGTCAGGAGCGCGCCGTCCTTGCGGCGATCGACCAGGTGCGCGCGCCGCACGCCGCCCCGCACCGCGGCCGAGGCCGCCGCGAGGTGCTTGCGCACGTCGGGCACGTGGCGGCTCTTGATGGCCACGACCGCGTCGGCGGCCGCGGGCGAGAGCTGCGGCACGAGGCGGCGGCGCCCGTCGACGATGCCGCGGCCCTCGATGAAGCCGATGAGCTTGTCCGCGCCCAGCGCGATGGCCACCGCCTGCGCGACGTCGTGGGAGGCGAGGTTGAAGGACTCGCCCGTGGGCGAGGTCCCGAGGGGGCTCAGGAGCACGATGGCGCCCGAGTCGAGCTGTCGCCGGATGCCCTCGGCGTCGACCCGGCGCACCTCGCCCGTGTAGAGGTAGTCCACGCCGCCGCGCACGCCGACGGGGCGCGCGGTGACGAAGTTCCCGCCCACCACCCGGATGCGCGCCCCGGCCATGGGCGTGTTCGCGGAGCCCATCGAGAGCATCTGCTCGAAGCGCGCGCGGGTCGCCCCCACGGCCTCCTGCACGCAGGTGAGGGTCTGCCGGTCCGTCACCCGGACCTCGTCCACGAGGCGCGAAGGGATCTTGCGGTCCTTGAGGCGACGCTCGATCTGCGGGCGCGTCCCGTGCACGAGGACGACGCGGACGCCGAGCCCGTGGAGGAGCGCGACGTCGTACATCAGGCGATCGAAGCCCTTCTCCTTGGCCGCCTCGCCCCCGACCATGACCACGAAGGTCTTGCCGCGGTGCCCGTGAATGTAGGGCGCGGCCATGCGGAAGCTGTCGACGAACGACCCCTGCTCGCTCATTTCGTGCAGCTCTCCGCGATGAGGCCCCGCAGGAGCGTGACCGTCGGATCGAGCCGGTCGAGCGGCAGGTGCTCGTCCGGCTGGTGCGCGACCGAGATGTCGCCGGGTCCGAGCACGATGGTCTCCATGCCCAGCTCGGCCAGGTACGGCGCCTCGGTGCCGAAGGACACGCCCGTCGCGGAGTGCCCGGTCAGCTTCTCGCAGGCCTTCACCAGCGCGCTGTCCGCCGGCGTCTCGAAGGGCGGCAGCCCCTCCGTCAGGGCGAGGTGCGCCACGTCGAGCCCGCGCCCGCGGACCGCCTCGGCCACCGCGCGGTGCACGTCGGCGCGCACCTCGGAGAGCGCCATGCCGGGCAGGATGCGCACGTCGTAGTCGAGCTCGCAGTGGGCGCAGATCCGGTTGGGGTTGTCGCCCCCGCCGATGCGCCCGAAGTTCATCGTCGGGTGCGGCGGGTCGAGCTCGGGGTTCTGGTGCGCGGCCTCCATCTCCTCGCGGATCCGCATCATCGCGCCCATCGCCGCGTGCATTCCGTCGAGCGCGCTGGCGCCGAACCGGGGATCGGAGGAGTGGCCGCTGCGGCCGGTCAGCTCGAGCCGCTCCATCGCCGCGCCCTTGTGCAGGCGGATCGGGCGCAGCCCCGTCGGCTCCCCGATGACGGCGCGGCGCGCGGCGGGGCGTCCCTGCGCCACGAGCGTCTTGGCGCCCGCCATGCCGACCTCTTCGTCCGCGGTCGCGAGGAGGATGAGCGGCTCCTTCAGATCGGCGTCGTCGAAGTGACGCGCGGCCTCGATCGCGAGGGCGAGGAAGGCCTTCATGTCGCTCGTGCCGAGCCCGAAGAGCTTGCCGTCTCGCTCGGTGACCGCGAAGGGATCGCTCGACCACTTGCCCTCGTCGTAGGGCACGGTGTCGGAGTGCCCGCTCAGCACGAGCCCACCGGGGCCACGGCCTCGCGTCGCGATGAGGTTCTCCTTGCCCTCGGAGACGGGCACGCGCTCGACGTCCCAGCCCTCGTCCTCGAGCCACGTGCCCAGCTCGTCGAGCACGGCCACGTTGCCCATGTCCAGCGCGGGATCCACCGCGCTGATCGACGGCACCGCGATGAGGCGGTCGATCATCTCGCGCACGCTCAGCGTCTTCATGCGGGCACGCTCTACGTTCCGAGGGCGGCTCGTCAAGCGCGGCGGCGCGGGCTAAGCCCGACCCCGTGACCGCGCTCCTCCACCACGACGTGCTCTCCGCGCCGGGATCGTCCCCGACGCGCAGCCTCTTCTTCCTCCACGGCATCCTCGGCCAGGGCACGAACTGGCGCGGCTTCGCCCGGCAGCTCGTCAAGCAGAGGCCCGACTGGTCCGCGGTGCTGGTGGATCTGCGCGCCCACGGCGACAGCCGCGCGGTGGCCGGCCGCGATGATCTGCGCGGCGCGGCCGAGGACGTGACCCGGCTCCGGGACTCGCTCCGGTTGCCCGTGCACGGCGTGCTCGGACACAGCTTCGGCGGCAAGGTGGCCCTCCGCTGGATGCACGACGATCCGGGCGCGCTCTGTCGGGCGTTCATCGTGGACTCGCTGCCCGGCGCGCGCCCCGACCAGACGGGGAGCGAAGGCACCATGCGGGTGGTCGAGATGCTCGACGCCCTGCCCCCGCGCTTCGACAGCCGCGACGCCTTCGTCGCGCACGTCGTGGAGCAGGGGCACAGCAAGGCGCTCGCGGCGTGGCTCGGCCAGAGCCTCGACCGCCTGGAGGACGGCGTCCGCTTCGGGCTCGACGTCGGTCGCATCCGCGCTCTGCTCGACGACTACTTCGCGACGGATCTCTGGGCCGCGGTGAGCCCGCCGCCCGAGAAGATGGAGGCGCACCTGGTGATCGGCGGACGCTCGAGCGTCTACCGCGCGGCCGACCGGCAGAAGGCCGCCGAGCTCGCCGAAGCGCACGCGCGGCTGCACGTGCACGTGCTGGAGAAGGCCGATCACTGGGTGCACGTGGACGACCCGGAGGGCCTGATGGCCATCGTGGAGGGCGCGCTGTGAGCGACACTGAACACGAAGCGAAGAACGAGGCCGTCATCGAGGTGGACGTCGCGGTCGTGGGCGGCGGCGTGGCCGGCGTGTCCGCCGCCATCGAGGCCGCGCGGCAGGGCAAGGCCGTCGCGCTGATCGAGCCCGGGCCGATCGGGGGCCGCGCGACCCATCACACGCTGCTGCCCTGGCGGCTGCTCGAGCACGAGGTGGACGCGAAGGCGGAGGGCGCGTTCGGGCGCGCGCGCGAGCGGCTGGCCGAGCTGCGGCGCCGACAGGAAGAGCGCTGGACCCTGCGGCTCGAGGACGTCGGAGTGGAGCGCGTCGTGGCGCGGGGGCGCTTCGTGGACGCGCATCGTCTGGAGACCGACGATGGGCGCGCGCTGACGTTCGACGCGGTGATCCTCGCGACCGGCGCCGACGCCCGCGCGCTCGACGGGGCCGCTCCCGACGGGGCGCACGTCGCGCGGCCCGACGACCTCTTCGATCGCGAGAGCCTGCCCGAGGAGCTGATCGTGGTGGGCGGCGGCGCGGCGGGCGCGGAGCTCGTCGACAGCCTCTCGCGCATGGAACACCGGGTCACCTGGGTGATGGACGAGGTCGGCCTCCTGCCCAGCTTCGATCGTGAGCTCGCCGAGGCGCTCGGCGACGTGCTGATGGAGCGCGGCGTGAAGCTCGTGCACGGCAAGCGCCCCGAGCGGATCGACGAGGTGGACGGCGCGGCGAAGGTCAGCCTCGTCGGCGGCCACAGCTACAGCGCGCCGCTCGCCGTCGTGGCGATCGGGAGCCGCCCGCGCCTGGACGGCCTGGGTCTGGACGCGCTCGGTCTCGAGACGCTCGACGTGGACGCGGGCTGTCGGACCTCGGTCGCGCACGTGTTCGCGGCCGGCGAGTGCACGGGCCAGGCGCACAGCGGCGCGGCGGCCGAGGCGATGGGGCGCTGCGCGGGTCGGAGCGCGGCGGGCGTCGCGTCCGAGTGGGAGAAGGACCGCGTGCCGCGCGTGGCGCGCACCCACCCGCAGATCGCGCAGGTCGGGGAGACCCCCGAGCGCGTCGCGGGCCGCGAGGTCGTGTTTCACTCGCTGCGCTTCGACGAGACCGTGGCCGGCCTCCTCGACGGGGTCGGCGAGCGCGACGATCAGAAGGGCCTCGTGCGCCTGGTCTGCGACTCCGCGACGGGCAAGGTGCTCGGCGCCACCGCGCTGGGCCGAGGCGCGGGCGAGATCGTCAGCGCGGTCGCCCTCGCGATGCGCATGGGCGTGACCGAGGACGCCCTCGCCGACGTCTTCGCCGCCGCGCCCGGCGCCCTCGACGCCCTCACCCGCGCCGCGCGCTGAGATCCGCGTCGCTCAGCGCAGAGCGGTGAAGCTCGGGTTCCGGTCCCAGAGCACGTCGGACAGGATGGACTGCCCGGTGCGCTCGAGGATGTAGGCCAGGTTCCGCTCGTGGAGCGCGAGCTGGGCCCGCAGGCGCAGGGCGTCACGGCCGACCGCGGCCGGGAGCTCCGCCAGGACACGCTCCATGTCGGCGAGGATGCGCGCCTCGTCCGTGCTCGGGCGCTCCAGCGCTCCACGGGCACGGGCTTCGGCGATCTTGGCGCTCACGAGATGACTGGGGATGCTCATGATGACCTCCTGTGCGGGCGGCCCCGCGTTGATCCTGCGTGACCCAGGGTTAGCCACGTTCAGAGGTCCCGGAACGGTGCGCCCCGAGGCGCCTGCCGTTCCGTCACACATCCGTCACACGAGAGCCGGCGATCGCCACGCTGGGGCGTATCGCGGGCGATCGCCTCGGGCAGCCCCTTCGAAGAGGAGCGACCTGCCCGGAACCGTTGAACGAGCGAGGGCCGGCGTGAATGTGACCAAGCAGTCCTACTCCGGAGCCCGCACGCAGACGTTGGCGAGGCACTCGAGCCCGTCGCAGCAGTCCGCGCTCGTCGTGCAGGTCTCGTTCGCCATGCGGCAGCGCTCCGGGGGCGGAGGCGAGCACACCAGCGCGCCGCCCGCGTCGGGGCGGCAGTCGCCGCCACAGCACTCGCTGCCGACCGAGCAGCCCTCGCCGTCGGGCCGACAGGGGCGCGGCGCCCAGTAGGCGCTGATGTTGCGCGACGTCGTGTTCTGCCCGGGCAACCAGTAGGGGACGGAGCTGGGGTCTTCGCCCGCCCCCGCGCCGACGCGGACGGCCGTGACCCAGATCTGCTGGAACCCCGAGCCCCGCGTCCCGACGCTGGCGTTGCCGTAGTCCCGGCGCGACAGGAAGCTCAGCCAGTAGTACCCGCCGGCCGTGAACGGCGAGAAGCGCGGCTGGAAGTTGTCGACGCCGGTGGGCCCACCGGACGCGGCGGTCAGCCGGCGCACGTCCCCGCCGTCGCGGTTCATCAGGTAGAGCGCCGACTGCTGGCTCTCCGAGCGGCTCCCGGTCCCGTGCGCGAAGGCGATCAGCGACGAGTCGGGCGCCCAGGTCGGGTAGTTGTCGGAGCTGCCGCCCGGGGTGTCTCCGGCGAGGTCGGCGCCCCGATGCAGGACGCGCGTGCCGCCGAAGGTGTCCGGCCCGGCCACGTCGATCACCGAGATGTCGCCCGCCGTGTTGACGCCTCCCCAGCTCCCGGGCGACGACACGTAGGCGATCTGCGAGCCGTCGGGCGCCCACGCCGGGTGCGTGACGTCACCGGGCAGCGGGCCGCTGACGCCCACCTGCGTGCCGAGGAACGGGTCGTAGATGGCCATCTGCCGGGTCGTGCCCTCCTGGGTCGAGACCACCAGCCGCGTGTCGTCGGGGCTCCAGGACGAGAACCACCAACGCACCGAGGTCGGCTCGGCCACCCGGAGCGGATAGACCGTCGGCGGCGGATCCCCGCTGAGGTCCGTGGTCAGGTCGAAGACCGCGCCGATGTTCTCCCCGCCGCCCAGGCGCCCCGCCATGTAGCGGCCGCTGTTGGACACCGCGTGGCAGCCCACGCAGCGATCGCCACGCATCGCGACCGGCGGGCTCGGCATGAACTCGTCGCGCGTGGCGGTGCCGTCGTCGATGCGCACGATGCGCCCACGCTGGATGTCCCAGTAGTAGACGCTCCCCGTGAGCGCGGCGCGCGCGAAGGTCAGCTCGACGGGGGTGCCGGCGATGGCCTCGGCGCTCGCCGCCTCCCAGCGGTCCACGGTCACCGTGCCGGGCGAGACGGGGTCGGTCTGGGCGAAGCTCCGCCACGCGCCCTCGTCCACCAGCCAGTGGGAGCTGCCGTCGTTGGCCACGTAGGCCGTCACCGTCAGATGCGGCTTCGACAGGGTCACCCGCGCGACATCGCCCGCCGCCCCGCGCAGCCACTGCACGTCGGCCGGGTAGACGTTCTGCGGCATCACCGCGCCGTCGAGCGGGTAGGCGATCTGCGCCCGCCGCGCGTCGTCGGCCACGGGCGTCGCGAAGCGATCTGCGATGTCCGCCGGCACTCCGTCCCCGACGATCGTGCGCTCGAGGGTCACGCTGACGGTCGCGGTCGCGGAGAGCTCCCCCGCGGGGCCGGCGACGGTCGCGGTGACCGTGGCCTCGCCGCCGATCACGCCGTTGGCCACGAACCTCCCCGACGCGACGTCGATGACGCCGAGGCTCACCGGGTCGATCGAGAACGTCGGCCCGGCCACCGGCCGCGTGCTCCCGTCGTCGAAGCGGCCCACCACCGTGAAGGCCTGCTCCACCATCGCGCCGTCGACCGAGGTCAGGCTCGCGGTCGCGGGCTCGATCTCGATGCTGGTCAGGGCGGCGGGCGTGCCCGTGTCCCGGTCGGGCGGGCTCCCGTCCATCGCGCCGCCCCCGCCGTCGCCGACGACCTCGTCCCGACAGCGTCCGTCGACGCACACCTCCCCCGCGGCGCACTCGGCCGAGCTGGCGCAGCTCCGGATGGGGGCCGCGGGGTCACAGGCGGCGACGAAGAAGAAGAGAAGCGGGAGGATCTTGCGATGCATCGAGGCCAGTCTGCCGAAACCACGGCGCGAGGGCCACGCCTGGCCGCCCCTTACAGGACTCTTTCCCGTCCCGTGGGCTCTTCTCGTCCGGAAACCGACTCGCTACCGTCTCGCGGCCTGGCCGCCACCGGGCGGGGAGATGCTGATGACTCGAATCGCTCGCGTGCTCGTTGCGTTGGCCCTCGCGGGCTGCACCGCTGGAGGAGGGAGCCGCCCCGACGGCTCGGTCCCGGGCGCCGACTCGGGCAACGTGCTCTCCGGCTGTGACCCCTCGCTCGACTCGGACGGCGACGGGATCGCCGACCAGGCCGAGGGGACCACGGACGCCGACGGCGACGGGACGCCCAACCACCTCGACACGGACGCGGACGGCGACGGCATCTCCGACACGGAGGAGCACATGGGCAACGTACCGTGCTCGCTCCCGGACGTGGACGACGACGACATCCCCAACTGGCTCGACCCCGACAGCGACAACGACGGGCTGTCGGACGCGGAGGAGCGGGGCACCTACTCCACCGACCCGTGGAACCGCGACTCGGACGGCGACGGCGTGACCGACCTCGGCGAGGCGCGCGGCACGATGACGGATCCGAACGACGCCTCGAGCACGATCCCGCCCGGGGACTTCTTCGTCGTCCTCCCGTACAACGGCGACCCGGAGAACCGGACCCTGCGCTTCAACACGGACCTGCAGCTCGCGGACATCTACTTCCTGATCGACACGACGGGCTCGATGCAGAGCTCGATCGACAACGTCACCTCGTCGCTCTCGCGCATCTCCTCGGAGATCGGGACGCGCATCCCCAACGTCCAGATGGGCGTCGGGCAGTACCGCGACTTCGCGAACACGAACGACCTCTTCGCGTTCGACGCCTACGGCAGCCCGGGCGACGAGCCCTACGGGAACGAGCAGAACATCACGCCCGACGTGGCGCAGGTGCAGGCCGCGCTCGGCCGGCTCGCGGCGGCCGGGGGCGCGGACGGCCCGGAGTCCAGCGTCGAGGCGCTCTACCAGACGGCGACGGGCGAGGGCGGCAGCTGGTCGTTCTCGGGCGGCGCGCCTCCGTTCAACCTTGCGCGCGCGGCGTGCCCCGCCGTCCCCGACGAGACCGGGCGCCGCCGCGGCTACCCCTGCTTCCGGCCCGACTCGCTCCCCATCGTGGTGCTCGTCACCGACGCGCCGTTCCACAACGGCCCGGGCGGAGAGCACAGCTACTCGGGCATCAGCCCGTCTCCCCACCAGTTCGATCAGGCGGTCGTCTCGCTGATGAACATCGGCGCCCGCTTCATCGGGGTCGCGGTCGGCTCGGCCCCCCGCGCGGCGGAGGAGGAGATCGCGATGCGCACCGGGACCGTGGACGGCACGGGCGCTCCGCTGGTCTATGACGCCACGGGCGGCACCGTCTCCGACGCGATCATCACCGGCATCGAGACCCTCGCGGGGCGCACGCCGCAGAACGTCGACACGACCACCGAGAACGTCGACGGCAACCCCGACGGCTTCGACGCCACCCAGTTCCTCAAGGCCATCACGCCGGTCGAGGGCTACAACGGCGGCGTCAGCGGCCCCAACCCCGGCACCACCTACACGTCCAAGGACGAGACCACGTTCTACCAGGTGATCCCCGGCACCCAGGTCGAGTTCGAGGTCCGCTTCCTGAACGACGTGCGGCCGCCCGCGGAGACGGCGCAGATCTTCCGCGCGACCATCATCGTGCGCGGCAACGGCGTCGCTCGCCTGGACAGCCGGAACGTGTACATCGTCGTGCCGCCCGACGGCGCCATCATCCTGATCTGACGCCCCGAGCTCGTTCGCGATGTCTTGGGAGGCGGCGCGCCGCGGCTATTGCCCCGCGGTCGCATGCAGCCTCCCGACATCGCGCTGACCATCGCCGAGAACGCAACCCTCGGCGTGGTCATGATGGACGCGCACCAGAAGTGCACGTACCTCAACGCCGCCGCCGAGAAGATGTTCGGCGTCACGCTCGCGGAGGTGCTCCGTCGCGACGAGCCGCTGCACGACATCATCCATCACACGCGGCCGGACGGGCGGCACTTCCCGATGGCGGAGTGCCCCATCGATCGCGCGCTCCCCGAGCGGGCGAACATGCAGGGCACGGACGTGTTCGTGCGGCCGGACGGTCACTTCTACCCGGTGGCCTACACCGCCAGCCCCATCCTCGAGGGCGGCAAGCCGGTCGGGACCATCATCGAGGTGCGCGACCTCAGCGACGAGCGCCGCGCGGAGGCCGAGCGGGAGCAGATCGAGGCGCGGTACCGGTTCCTGGCCGAGCAGCTCCCCGCGCACGTCTGGACGTCGGACCCCGCGGGGAAGCTGGACTACGTGAGCGACCGGACCGCGGCGTACTTCGGCGTGACCGTGCCTCAGCTCCTGCTCGACGGCTGGCAGGGCGTGATCCACCCCGACGACCTCGCCGCCACGGTCGAGACCTGGACGCATTCACTCGAGACGGGGGCGCCCTACGAGGTCGAGTTCCGTCTGCGACGGGCGGACGGGGTCTACCGGTGGCACCTCGCGCGGGCGAGCGCGCAGCGCGGTCCGGGCGGGCGGCTGCTGAAGTGGTTCGGGACGAACACGGACATCGAAGACCGCCGCCGCGTCGAGCGCGAGCGCGACGAGGCCTACCAGGCCGCCGAGCTCGAGCGGAACCGTCTCCAGAACCTGCTCATGCAGGCTCCCGCCGCGGTCGCCATGTACCGCGGGCCCGAGCACCTCATCGCGATGTGCAACCCGATCTGGGAGCGCTTCACGGGGGCCGAGGACGCGCTCGGGCGGCCCTTCGACGAGGTCTTCCCGCAGCTCGTCGGCAGCGAGGCCCGACGCGCGCTCGACCGCGCCCGCGAGAGCGGCGAGGCGATCGTCGGCGAGGAGGTGCCCGTCGCGCTGGTGATCGAGGGTGAGCCTCGGGAGACCTTCTGGAACTTCGTCGTGCAACCCGTGCTGACGACGATGGGCGAAGTCGACGCGCTCCTCGCGCACGCGGTCGACGTGAGCGCGCAGGTGGCGGCGCGGCGCGAGATCGAGCGCCGCGCCGAGGAGCTGACGCGCCTCAGCGAGGAGCTCCGCCACACGAACGAGGAGCTCGACAAGTTCGCCTACGTCGCCTCCCACGACCTGAAGGCGCCGCTTCGCGGCATCTCCACCCTCGCCACCTTCATCGAGCAGGACTCCGTCGAGCAGCTGTCGGAGGCGTCGCGAGGGCACTTCGAGCTGCTCCGCGGGCGCGTGGAGCGCATGCAAGCCCTCATCGACGGCATCCTCGCGTACTCGCGGGCCACCCGCGAGCGAGGCGCGAGGACGACGCGCCGTGTGTCGCTCGCGGACCTGGCGCGCGAGGCGTTCGATCTCCTCGGCGCGCCGGAGGGCGTGGAGCTCGAGGTGGGCGAGCTGCCGACGCTCGAGGCCGAGCCGGTCCTGCTCCAGCAGGTCTTCCTCAACCTGCTCAGCAACGCCGTCAAGCACGGCGGCGCGCACGTGCGCGTCGTGAGTCAGCCACGCGACGGAGTCGTGGAGGTCGGGGTGATCGACGACGGTCCGGGCATCGCGCCGGCTCACCACGAGCGCATCTGGGAGCTCTTCCAGACGCTCGATCGACGCGAGGACGACCAGAGCACGGGGGTGGGTCTGCCCGTCGTGCGCAAGATCGTCGAGAGCCGCGGGGGGCGCGTGCGGGTCGAGTCGGACGAGGGCGAGGGCGCCGCCTTCTACTTCACCTGGCCGGCCAGGGCCGAGCCCTGACGAGAGCCATCGACCTCACTCGCCGGGGACCAGCTCGAGCTGCTCCGGCTCGATCCCCATCGCGATCCGCACCGGCCGGAACGAGCGCCGGTGGATCGGGGTCACGCCGAGGCTCCGGAGCGCGTCCTGGTGCTCCTTGACCGGGTAGCCCTTGTGCTTCGCGAGGCCATAGCCGGGGTAGCGCGCGTCGAGCTCGACCATGAGATTGTCTCGATGCACCTTGGCCACGATCGAGGCGGCGGCGATCGAGAGGCTCTTCGCGTCGCCCTTGATGATGGGCGTCTGCGGCAGCCGCACCTCGTCGAGCCGCCGCGCGTCGATCAGCACGTGCTCGGGCGTGCGGGCCAGGCCCTCGAGGGCGCGGCGCATGCTCAGCAGGCCCGCGCGATAGACGTTGATGCGGTCGATCTCCTCGGGCTCGACCGCGCCGATCGCGAAGCACACCGCCTCGCGCCGGATCTCTTCCGCGAGCCGCTCGCGGGTGGGCGCGTCGAGCTTCTTGCTGTCGTCGACCCGCGCGAGCCGGAAGCCCTTCGGCAAGATGACCGCCGCCGACACCACCGGCCCGGCGAGCGGGCTCATGCCCACCTCGTCGACCCCGGCCAGCAGCGTCAGCCCCTTCCGGTAGAGCGCGCGCTCGTAGCGGAGCATCTTGCGAAGGCGCTGCCCTTCGGCCCGGTTCTTCTTCCGGCGCCGCTCGACGGCGGCGAGGATGGCGCGGGCGCCGGCGCGACCGTCCTCCTCGAGCGCGGTCTGCAAGGACGCCGGCAGCGGTCGTCCCTCGACGACGTAGCGCTGCCGCAGCTCACTCAGGCTCTCCTGCACGGGCGGCATATAGCACCCCCGAGGCTCCAGAGGCCCGCGTGGCAAGGTGCCTCACTCGCGTTGAGCCCCGGAAGGAACCGAGATACGTTTGGCGACGACGTGTCTCAAATCGAGGCGCTGGCTGCCGTATCCAAGCCGAGAGTCGAATGTCACGCACCTCCACTGGTGAGCTGACCAGCCGCATGGGCGTGGTCGGCGGGGCGGTCGCGCCCTCCCCCAAAGGCGGCGGGCCGCCGAGGCTCGTGGTCCTCATGGGGCAGGAGCCCGGCCGCCGCTTCTCGCTGGATTCGGGGCACGTCATCGTCGGGCGGTCCGAGGAGTGCGACATCCAGCTCGACGACACCAAGGTGAGCCGGAAGCACGCCCGGGTGGCGCGACGCGAGGACGGCGCCTGGTACGTCGAGGACCTCGGCAGCCGGAACGGGACCCTCGTCAACGGCGAGCGCATGGACCTGGGCCTGCTGAAGATCGGCGATCGCCTCCAGCTCTCCGGCGAGACGCTGCTGCTGTTCACGCGCCAGGATCCGCTCGAGGACCTGCTCCTCCATCGCCAGCAGATGGAGGTCATCGGACAGCTCGCGGCGGGCATCGCCCACGACTTCAACAACCTGCTCAACGTGATCAGCACGAGCACCGCGCACCTCGACACCCTCGACCCGTCGACGCCGCTGGGGGAGCAAGAGGTCCAGGAGTGCCGGCAGGACATCGCCGAGGCGGCGGAGCGAGCTGCGGAGCTCACCGCGCGCCTGCTGACGATCGCGAGGCGCCGGGAGCAGCACAAGGAGAACCGCTACCGCGCGGTCGACATCTCTTCCCTCTGCGGCGACGTGCTGCAGCTCGTGCGCCGCACCTTCGACCGCTCGGTGCAGGTCCGCTCCGAGATCGACCCGGGCCTCGCCGTGGAGGGCGATCCGGGGGCGCTGCACCAGCTCTTGATGAACCTGTGCATCAACGCGCGCGACGCGATGCCCGAGGGAGGCACGCTCGAGGTGCTCGCGCGCCTCGACGCCGATCCCACCCCGAGCGCGACCTCCCCCTGGAGCCCTGGGCCCCAGGTGGTGCTCGAGGTCCGCGACACCGGCGTCGGCATGGACGAGAAGACGCGGGCCCGCGTGTTCGAGCCGTTTTTCACGACGAAGGAGTCCGGCGCGGGCAGCGGTCTCGGGCTCGCCACGGTCTACGAGGTGGCCACCGCGCATGGCGGCGGGGTCGAGGTGGACAGCGCGGTCGGCGTCGGCTCGTGCTTCCGGGTGAGGCTTCCGTCCCGCGTCAGCCGCCCCGTCGACAAGAAGCAGACCAAGCGCAAGCGCAAGCTCACCACCTGGGACGGCCACGGGAACGATCGCAAGCACGGCCGCGTGCTGGTGGTGGACGACCAGGAGCTCGTCCGGCGCAGCCTCGGGAGGCTGGTGAAGTCCTCCGGCCACGAGGTGCTCTTCGCCTCCGATGGGCGGGAGGCGCTCGAGGTGTACGCGTCCGCCGATCCCAAGCCCGACGTGGTGCTCCTCGACCTCGACATGCCGCACCTCTCGGGGGCGGAGGCGCTCGAGGAGCTCAAGCGGATGGACCCCGACTCGCGAGTGGTGCTGATCAGCGGCTACTACGACGACACGCGCAAGCAGCGCATGCTCGCCCTGGGCGCGTCCGATTTCCTCGCCAAGCCGGTCGACGCCAAGAAGCTCCGCGACGCGATCCACATCGCGCTGAAAGCGCCCGCGCTCAGCTTCTGACCGCGCGTCGTCGTCGGCCGTGCTGCTATGGTCCCGCGATGACGGCGACCCTGCAGGATCGGATCGGCGGCCCCTCGGACCCGGACGCGCTGCTCGAAGGCTTCCTCGGCTACGCGGAGGAGAAGGGCCTCTCGCTCTACCCCGCCCAGGAGGAGGCCATCCTGGAGCTCTTCGACGGCCGGAGCGTGATCCTCAACACGCCGACCGGCTCCGGGAAGTCGCTCGTCGCGACCGCGCTGGGCTTCAAGGCGCTCGCCGAGAAGAAGCGTTGCTTCTACACCGCGCCCATCAAGGCGCTCGTGAGCGAGAAGTTCTTCTCCGCGTGTCGCGACTTCGGCGCGGAGAACGTCGGCATGATGACGGGGGACGCGTCGATCAACCGCGACGCCGGGGTCATCTGCTGCACGGCGGAGATCCTCGCCAACATCGCGCTGCGCGAGATGGAGGAGGCGCGCGTCGACTACGTGGTGATGGACGAGTTCCACTACTACGCCGACCGCGACCGCGGCTGGGCGTGGCAGGTGCCGCTGCTCGTGCTCCCCAAGGCCACCCGCTTCTTGCTGATGAGCGCCACGCTCGGCGACACCACGCGCTTCGAGGACGCGGTCGAGCAGCTGACCGAGGAGCCGCCCGCGCTGGTCAAGACCGCCGAGCGCCCGGTGCCGCTCGAGTTCAGCTACCGCGAGACCCCGATCCACGAGACCGTGCAGGAGCTCTACGAGGCCGGCCGAGCCCCGCTCTACATCGTGCACTTCACGCAGCGCAGCGCGGCGGAGGCGGCGCAGGCGCTGACGAGCATCGACTTCCTCAGCAAGGAGCAGAAGGAGGCGATCAAGGAGGCCCTCGTCGGCTTCCGCTTCGACACGCCCTTCGGCAAGGATCTGCGCCGCTGGGTCCGCCACGGCATCGGGGTGCACCACGCGGGCATGCTCCCGAAGTACCGCCTGATGGTGGAGCGGCTCGCGCAGCAGGGGCTGCTGAAGATCATCTGCGGCACCGACACGCTCGGCGTCGGGGTGAACATCCCCATCCGCACCGTGCTCTTCACCAAGCTCTGCAAGTACGACGGCCGCAAGACGGCGCTCTTGACGGTGCGCGACTTCAAGCAGATCGCCGGGCGCGCCGGCCGCAAGGGCTTCGACGACGAGGGCTTCGTCGTCTGCCAGGCGCCCGAGCACCACATCGAGAACCTGAAGATCCGCGCGAAGATCGCCGGCGATCCGAAGAAGGCGAAGAAGTCGAAGTTCAAGAAGCCGCCCGACCGCGGCTACGCCCACTGGGACGAGGAGACCTTCCAGAAGCTCACCGAGAGCGACCCCGAGCGGCTCGAGTCGAGCTTCGAGGTCAGCCACGGCATGCTGCTCCAGGTCATGGACCGGCCGGACGGCGACGGCTGCCGACGCATGAAGCAGCTCATCCGCGCGAGCCACGACCCGCCCCGGCTGAAGTTCCACCACGGCCGTCAGGCCATCCAGATGCTGCGCTCGCTCCTCGACGCGGGCGTGGTCGAGCTGACCAAGCAGGACGGCCGCGCCTTCGTCGACGTGCACGCGGACCTGCAGGAGGACTTCTCCCTCAACAGCACCCTGTCCCTCTACGTCGTCGAGGCGATCGAGGCGCTGGACGAGGAGAGCGAGAGCTACGCCTTCGACGCGATCAGCCTGGTGGAGGCGACGCTCGAGAGCCCGAACGCGGTCCTGATGCGCCAGCTCGACAAGATCAAGGGCGACGCCATCGCGGCGATGAAGGCCGACGGCATCGAATACGACGAGCGCATGGCGAAGCTCGACGAGCTCGACATCGACAAGCCGAACCTCGAGTTCATCCTCGGCACCTTCGAGGAGTGGCGAAAGCACCACCCCTGGATCGGCGGCGAGACGGTGCGCCCGAAGTCGATCGCGCGCGAGGTGCTCGAGAAGGGCATGGGCTTCCTCGACTACGTCAAGGAGTATGGCCTCTCTCGGAGCGAGGGCCTGCTGCTCCGCTACCTCTCGGACGCCTACAAGGCCATCACGCAGACCATCCCCGAGAACGCCAAGACCGACCACCTCTACGACCTGACGGACGAGCTCGGCGCGATCGTGCGCGAGGTGGACGCGAGCCTGATCGACGAGTGGGAGCGGCTCGGCAACCCCGAGAAGCTCGAGCAGCAGATCGAGGGCGAGGTCGACGAGGGCCCGGTCGACGTCACCGCCAACCGGCGCGGGTTCACCGCGATGGTGCGCAACACGATGGCGCGCCTGGTGCGTGCCTTCGCCCTGCGCCGCTGGGACGAGGCCGCGGAGCTGCTCGAGGGGGCCGAGAGCCCCTGGAAGCCGGAGCAGCTCGAGGAGGCGCTCGCGCCCTTCTTCGACGAGCACGGCGAGCTCCGCTTCGACCCGGCCGCGCGCAGCCCCAAGCACACCCTGATCGAGGAGGCCGAGGGCGTCTGGCGGGTGCGCCAGGTCCTCGTCGATCCGGGCGAGCACCTGGACTGGTCCATCGCGGCGGACATCGACCTGGCGCGCGCCCGTGAGGAGGGCCGCCCCGTCCTCGAGCTGCGCTCGGTCGGGCCCTCCTGAGGAGGTCGCGCGGCCGGCGTGGGGAGAATCCCCCATTGCCAGCTCGTGCCCTCCGAGGCAGCCTCCCGGAGGGTGCGGAACCAGGAGCGGCATGCGCCAGATCGAGCTCTCGACCACTCACGACGACATCTCCGCCGGACTCGACGCCCTCGCGCCGCACGTGAACCGTGACGGCGTCCGCGCGGTCGCGCAGGAGCAGGTGGACGAGGGGGAGTGGGTGCGCTTCCGCTGGACCCTCTCGGACGGCTCCCCGCTCTGGGAGGGCATCGGCCGCTGCGACTCCTGCAGCCCCGTCAACGGGTCCGGCTTCGCGCTGGAGCTCCGCGAGCTGACCCTCGATCCGCGCAACGAGGCGGTGCACGAGCGCATCCTGCTCGTCGGGTTCGGAGGCCGCAGCACGGGCGAGCACCCCGCCGTCGAGACGCCCGATCGCATCCCGAGCGAGGCCCCGCCGCCGGGGCCCTCCCGCTACGCCGCACCGGGGGAGCGGAAGCCGGCCGCGTCGGCGAAGCTGGCCGCCCCGCTCCGTGGCGCGCTGCGCCCGAAGCCCCGCTCGGGCGACGGCTGGGGCACGGTCGGCAAGGCCCAACCCACGGAGGTGGCCGTGCCGGTGGAGCTCGTCGAGCGCGCCCAGCAGATGGTCCGTCGCCTCAAGCTCGGCGCCCCCGCCCTCGCCCGCGGCCGCTGGGACGAGCAGCGCGTGCTCGAGGTCGCGCTGCGCATGGGGCTCGAGTCGCTCGAGGGCCTGCTCAAGACGCGCGACGAGCTCTGAGCCCAGGCCGCCGTGCTATGTCTCGACGGCGATGAAGTTCGAGCAGCTCGACCGGCGGATGCGCGTCTTCGAGACCGCCCACGACCACTGCGTCCTGCCCGGCATCCACATGGTGGCGCGCATCGACGGGCGCTCGTTCTCGCACCTGACCCGCGAGGGGGGCGGCTTCGACGCGCCCTACGACGAGCGCTTCCGCGACGCGATGGTGAACACGCTCGAGCACCTCGTGACCGACTGCGGCTTCGCCGTGCTCTACGGCTACACCCAGAGCGACGAGCTGTCGCTCCTCTTCCGGCGCGAGGAGTCGATGTTCGGGCGCAAGCTCCGCAAGCTGCTCAGCGTGCTCGCGGGTGAGGCGAGCGCGAAGTTCGCCCTGACTCTCGGCCAGCACGCCGCGTTCGACGCCCGGATCTCGCAGCTCCCGCGGGACGAGGACGTGGTCGACTACTTCCGGTGGCGCCAGGAGGACGCGCAGCGCAACGCGCTCAACGGGCACGCCTACTGGCTGCTCCGCCAGCAGGGGAAGGACGACCGCGCCGCGACCGTCGCGCTGAGCGGCGTCTCGGTGAAGGATCGCCAGGAGCTGCTCTTCCAGAACGGGATCAACTTCAACGACCTGCCGAGCTGGCAGAAGCGCGGCGTCGGCGTGCGCTGGGAGGACGTGCCCGTGACCGGCACCAACCCCAAGACGGGCGAGACCGTCGAGAGCACGCGCCGCCGCGCGGTGGTCGACTTCGAGCTGCCGATGAAGCGCGCCTACGAAGACCTGGTGCGCGACCTCGTCACGCGTCAGTGAGCTGCCCCAGCAGCGCCGCCGGCCGGGTCACCTCGACCGGGAGCGAGTCCGGGAAGTGCTTGGCGTTCCCGGTGACGATCACCGCGTCGGCCGCGCGGGCGACCTCCACGAACATGCGGTCGTCGTCGTCGATCATCTCTCCGTCCCAGGCGGGGACGGCGCCGAGCTCCCGACCTCGGCTCACCAGCTGCTCGAGCAGGCGCTCTCTGCGGGCCTCGGGCACGGCGCGAAACTTTCGACGCGCCACCACGCGCGCCCACTCGTGGTGGATGCGCGCGTCGTAGACGACCTCCAGCTCTCGCGCCCAGATCGTCTCGAGCAGGCGATCGGGCACGCTCCCCGGCTTGAGCAGCGCGGAGACGAGCACGTTGGTGTCGATGACCAGCCGCACCCTCAGTCTCCTCGCGCGTGCGCGCGGGCGTCGAGGCAGTCGCGAACGAAGGCGGCGAGCGCGTCGGGGGTCCAGGGCTTGGGGAGGAGCGGCGCGTTCTGAGGCCGAGGCGAGGCGTAGCCGCTCATGAACACGATGGGCACCGACGCGTGCGCGCCCTCCTGCATCTGGCGCTGCAGCTCGCGCCCGCCCATGCCCGGCATCACCACGTCCGAGAGCACGAGGTCGACGTCGGGCTCGGCGTCGAGCACCTCGAGCGCCTCCGCGCCGCCAGGAGCCGTCAACACGACGTAACCAAAACGCTGTAGGCACCGGGAGGCGGTGAGCGAGAGCGCGGGATCATCCTCGACGATGAGGATCGTCTCGCCGTGACCGCGCAGATCCTCCCGCGAAGGCTTGCGGAGCGTCGCCTCGGGCGCGGTCGCCTCGAGCGTGGGGAGCCACAGCTCCACCGTCGTGCCCTCGCCGAGCGCGGAGGCGATCTCGACGCTGCCGTCGTGCTGCTGGATCAAGCCGTAGACCATCGGCAGGCCGAGCCCCGTCCCCTGCCCGGCCTCTTTGGTGGTGAAGAACGGCTCGAAGACCCGCTCCTGGGTCTCCGCCGACATGCCTCGCCCGTCGTCGACGACCTCGACGATCACGCCCTCCCTCGCGAGCCGGCTCCGGACCCGGATGCGGCCCTCGCCTTCGGTCGCGTCGCGCGCGTTCGACACGAGGTTGAGGAGCACCTGCTCGACGGCGACCGGGTCGGCGAGCACCTGCGCGTCTGTCGCCTGGAGCTCCACCTCGAGCGCGAGCGACTCCGGGAGCAGCCTCCGCAGGGTCGGGACGAAGCCCGAGATCGTCTCGTCGATGGCCAGCGGACGGCGCCGCAGCCCGCCGCGACGGCTGAAGCTCATCAAGCGGCGCACCAGGTCCGCGCCGCGCTGCGCCGCCGCCTCGATCTCGAGCAGCGCCTCGCGCGCCGCCTCGGGCGAGGCCTCCAGATCGAGCAGCGCCATGCTCGCGCCGCCGAGGATGATGGTCAGCAGGTTGTTGAAGTCGTGAGCGATGCCGCCGCTGAGCGTGCCGAGCGCCTGCATCTTCTGCGACTGGCGCAGGCTCGCCTCGATCTGCCGCTGCTCGGTGACGTCGTGCCCGACCGAAATGCGCGAGCCGTTCGGGAGCTCGAAGTCGGCCCACATCTGGACGTGGGTGGAGCCGTCCTTGGCCACCACCTTGTACTCGCGGAACTGCCCGTCCGCGCGCTCGATCGCCGCGAGGACCCGCGCCTGGTCTTTCGGGTCGGGATAGAGCGTGCCGAGCGGGTCCTCGAGCGCGTCGATCTCTTCGGCCGTCCAGCCGAGCCGCCGCTCGCACTCCCGGTTCCAGATCTCCAGCGTCCCGTCCGGCGCGAACGCGTCGATCATCACCGGCGCGTGCTCGAGGATGGTCCGGAAGCGCTCCTCGCTCTCGGTTCCCCCCTGCGGGTCTTCAGTCACCATCGGGAGAGTCGGAGAGGTCCGAGCCGGAAGCAAGCCCCTCGAATGGGCCCCGCATTCGGCGCACTCATCCCTGTTCGATGAACGAATGGGTCGCGTCGACGTACGTCACCCGGAGCAGCGGCTCCTCGTCGTCGTCTCGCAGGAGCGCCGTCCACAACCCGCCCGAGCGCTCGAACCGAGCGGACATGGTCCCGATGTGGCAAGCGTCCTCGCTCACCCAGTGCTCGGTGACGCCGGAGAAGCGGAGGCGAACGAGCGCTTCCCCGTAGTCCCTGAACGAGACGACGAGCGCGTCGCCGTCCCGACTCACCGCCTCGATCTGTCCGTCGGTGAAGATGAAGGAGCGCAGCGCGTGCTTGGGGGACCACCAGCTCATCTCGCCACCCCTTCCTTCCGGCCCTCGAGGGCTCCGATCGCCTCCTCGACGCTGTCACGCACGGAGACCGGTGGGTCCGCGTCGCATAGCGCTCGCAGACGGCGCACGACCTCACCCATGGCGTCTTCGGGCGTCCAGCTCACCAGCTCGCCACAAGACTGGATGACCACGATGTGGTCCCCCGAGTCGAGGAACGGGAGCAGCTCGCGCCAGGGGCGGCGCCCGGCCTCGACCAGGCAGCCGGTCGCCACGACCCGCACCCGATCGGAGTCGTCGTTCAGCGCCTCCTCCAGCCGGGGCCACGCGTCCGGTCGCCTCGCCAGGGCGCCCGCCGCGTACATTCGCACCAGCGGGTCCGGATGCGCCGCGAGCGCGTCCTGGAGATACTCGACGCCCTCGGGCCGGCCCGTCGCTCCGAAGAAGCTGCACGCCTCCACGTGGACGAGGGCGTCGTCCCAGCTGGACACCACCTCGCGCACGGCGGGCGCCAGCGCTTCGAGCTCGCTCCGCAGCGGGATCAACTCCACGGCCTGCTCGAGGACGACCTGGAGCCACTCCGCCCGCTCGTCGGCGAGCGACTCGAACAGCTCGCCCAGCCGCTCCACGGGCGCCAGGAGCAAGAGCAGCTGCGCGGCCGCCTCGACAGCGACGGAAGCGCGCTCCCCGTCCCGGATGATCTCCTCGAGGTGCCGCGTCGTCTCCGGGCCGAGATCCTCGGAGCCGGGGACGAAGTCGCCCGAGCGCCACTTCGCGGCCGCCGCGCCGAAGCGCTCCGGCGCATGCTCCGTCAGCGCGCGCAACGCCCGGCGCAGGACCGCCCCCGCCTCGTTCGCCCGTTCATTCATGCGGCGCATGCTGTGATTCGCGTCCCCTTCCCTACTGCACGCTCCGCGGCGTGGCAGGCGGCACGGCGTTGGCCACCATCTCTCGCAGCTCGTCCACCGCGCGACGGAGCAGCTGCTCGTAGAGCCCCACGTCGGGACCCGCGACCTCCGCCAGGGTTCCTTCGCCCTCGTACGACAGCTTCCAGGACACGTTGCGACCCCAGTCCATCTCTTCGCAATCGTCGTCCGCCGCGAAGCTCGGCCTCACGCTCCGCGCCGCGTCTTCCCACAGACAGAAGACGCCCATGGCGGCGGCAAAGAAGGGCGGGCTCTCCTCCAGCGGAACCTGGATCTGGCAGAGCAGGTCGAGGTCACGCACCGGGTTCGCCACGCTCACGAAATCCAGGCCGCGCTCTTCGGCGAACCCTTGCACCGCGTCCTGGCTCTCGAACCAGAGCAGCCGTCTCTCGACTGGCTCGACCACGACCCCGTCGGGCTCATCTTCTTCCGACCGGTGCCAGAGCAGCCACCGCACCTCCCCGCGAGCGCGAACAGGGCACGGATAGTAGACCCGAAGAGTCATGCTGGCCCCGCTCCTCCCTCTTCCCCGCCTCGAGAGTCGGCCTCCTCCTCCTCCCCATCGAGTCGCCAAACGGCGTGCCGCACTGCCTCCGTGACAGAAGGAGGGGTCCTCGGATCTGCCAGACGCGCACGGAGGTGTCTCAGGGCGAGCTCGAAGGACCCCACGGGCACCAGCTCGGAGATGGCGTCCGACGCGTGAATCGCAGCAACGGTGTTGGTCGGGTCGAGGAGATACGGCACCAACTCCGTCCATTCTTCCACTCCCGCGCGCACCAACGCCTCCAACGCCGCCACGCGGACCCAGCTGCTCGAATCCGAGCGCGCCTCGCGAAACGCGGAGACGGGCCCACCCAGCGCATCGAATGTGCGAAGCGCGTACATGCGAACGAGCCGGTCTGGGTGACGCCTCATCAACCGACTCATGAGCGCGGCGCCCGATGGTTCTCGAGTCGACTGAAAGAACCGGCAGACCTCGACGACCGCCAGCTCATCATCGTCGTCCCCGGCCTCGATCACGACGGGAGCGAGAGCCCGGAGCTCGGGACGATGAGAGATCAGATCAGACAACGCCGTCAGCAAGATCCGCCGCGGCTCGGGACCGATTTCACCGAGACACGTCGCGAGCGAGGCAGGGTCAGAGACGAGCACCGCCAGCTCGCACAGCAACCGAACGACAACCTCCGGCGTCTCGGCCTCGAATGTCGGCTGCACGAGGGCCAGCGCGGCATCGCCCAGCTGCCTGGTCGGATCCCCGCCGCGCTCGACCCCCAGCCGACGGAACACGGCTGGCGCTCGCTCCGCGATGGCGTCGATCGCTTCGCCCACGAGCGAGGCCCATGACTCATCGCTCATGATCCACCTCCGACCGCGGCACGAGGCGGCCTCCACACTACAACTGCTGATGTCACCGTGCCTGACCCGTGCTCCGCGGCGTCACGTAGGGGACAGCGTTCGCCATCATCTCTCGCAGCTCTTCCACCGCGCGGCCGAGCAGCTCCCCGTAGAGCCCCACGTCGGGACCCGCGACCTCCGCCAAGGTCCCTTCCCCCTCGTACGACAGCTTCCAGGACACGTTGCGACCCCAGTCCATCCCTTCGCAATCGTCGTCCGCCGCGAAGCTCGGCCTCACGCTCCGCGCCGCGTCTTCCCACAGACAAAAGGCAGCCACGGCGGCGGAGAAGAAAGCCGGGCTCTCCTCCAGGGGAACCTGGGCCTCCGAGAGCTGGTCGAGGTCGAGCAAGGGGCTGGCCGCGCTCACGAAGTCGAGGCCGCGCTCTTCGGCGAACGTTTGCACCGCGTCCTCGCTCTCGAACCAGAGGAGCTGTCTCTCGACTGGCTCGACCACGACACCGTCGGGTCCATCACCTTCCTCCGATCGATGCCAGAGCAGCCACCGCGCCTTCCCACGAACGCGAACGGGCCAGGGATAGTGGACACGCGCGCTCATCCTGAGCTCACGGCTGCGTTCCCCGGTCCCGGCGTGCGGTCGGGAGATGAATTCGCCAGAAGCGCAGGTCGTGTACGAGAAAGTGTAGAAACCAGGCGGACAGCAGGAGACTCCCAGCGGCCGACATGGTGAGCGCGAGCAGACTGCCGCCCACGACCGCGCTGACGAGGTCCTCCTGCGAGGCCCCGACGACCAAGCCGAAGATCGCTGGTGTGACCACCGAATGAAGCGGGCGGACTCGCCACGAGATCTCGATGGACGACCCCGCCGCTCTCGCCTCCACGTGACCGACGCCCGACATCGGATGCGTCCCCAGGAACGGAAGCGAACGACGCGCGCGCAAGATCGTGCCCGCCCCGCTCTCCTCACTGCGGCGGACCTCCGCCCCCCATCTCGCGAAGACCCGCTGCAGGACCCGCATGTCATTCGACTCGCTTCGGACTCGGTACGAGCACAGCGAGCGGAGACGCGCTCTGAACGTTCGTAGGGCCATCCAGTGTGCTGCGGAACGCGGAGCCAGTCCTCCAGGGCTTCGACGGCATGACGAGGTACCCGGAGAACGCAAGTCAACTACCTATCACGCGCGCAACACCCAACGCAACCCGGCTCGACACGCAGCGCGCCCCCTCACAAGGCGAGCAGCAGGGCGACGGTGGGGGCCGCCAGGCAGAGGAAGGTCGGGACGGCCAGGTAGGTCGCGTGGCGGGTGGCGCGGGCGGCGAGGTGGGCGGCGGCGGCGTCGAGGGGGCCGAGCACGAGGCGGGCGTCGGACGGGAGCGGGGCCGGGCCCTCGCGCAGGCTCGCGGGGCCGAGGCCGCGGAAGCGGGAGAGGAGCGTGAGGGTCGGCGAGGTGACGGGGCCCTCGGGCGGGTCGCCGACGAGGGGTACGCGCGCGGGGAGGCGGAAGCGGAAGGCGTCGGCCTCGAGCCAGGCGTCGCCGTCGACGTGGAGCGCGCCGCCCGAGACCTCGAGGGTGGCGCCGTCGCTCAGGCGCGCGGTGGCTTCGAGGCCCGAGAGCACGCCGCGACCGGCCGCGTCCTCGAGGCGCGGGACGTCGAGCGCGCGCGCCTCGGCGAGCTCGCGGCCGAGCACGAAGAGCAGCCCGAGCGCACCGAGCAACCCCAGCAAGAGGAGACCCGCGCTGAACGCGCCGAGGCGGCCGAAGGTCCGGTCGAGCAGACCGTCGTCGAGGCGCACGCCGTCGGCGTCGATGAGGGTCAGCGCGCCGGTGGAGGGCGCGTGGCTCGCGACGACCGCGAACGCGCCGCGGGGCCCGTCCATCACCGCCGCGTCCATCACGGTCACGCGCACCGGGACAAAGCCCATGTCGACGGCGCCCGCGCCGCCCCCGTCGTAGGCCTCGACGTGCAAGGTGCGGCCGTCGGCGCGCAGGTGGAGAGACGTGCCCGGGACCGAGACGCCGCCGATCGAGGTGACGTCGTGGCTCCAGTGATCTCCGGTCAACGCGATCTGCAGCTCACCCTCGCCGAGCGATCGCATCGAGGTCGGCGTGAACACGGCCACGACGAGCGCGGCGAGCAGGGCGACGGCGACGGGCAGGAGGAGCGCCAGCGTGCCGCGCAGCCGCGGGCGGATCTCCGAGCGCGCGGTGACGCCGGCCCGGGTCGCCTCGACGTACCTCGCCGCGACGCGCGCGGTGACGAGGGGCGTGAGCATGATGGCGAAGGGCGCGGTCAGGAACGCGCCCGCGCCGAGCTGCGCGCCGCGGCCCGCGCCGAAGAGGTAGAGGAGCACGAGGGCCGGCACGCCGAGGGTGGCTCCCACCGTGGCGCCGAGCAGCGCGGTGCGGCGCGGGCCGAGCGCGCCCGCGATGGCGAAGGAGCGCCACGGAGCCGCGAGCGCGCGCGCGCCGTCGGCGGCGCAGAAGGGGGTGAAGAGGAGCGGCGCGGCCACCACGCCGACCGCGAGGCAGAGCGCGAAGCCGGCTCCGTACGCCACGGGCCAGCCGTGCACGCCCGCGCGCTCGGCCAGGAGCAGCGAGACGCTGACCCCCGCGCCGATGGCGACCACTCCCGCCAGGAGGCCGAGCAGCGGGTAGACGCCGACGCCGCGCGACGGCGAGCTGATCTCGAAGGCGTCACCCGCGGCGGCCTTCGCGCCCTCGAGGTGCGTCACGATGAGCGCGCGGAAGCAGAAGGCGAGGACGGGCAGGCCGACGAGGCACCACACGCTCAGCGCGCCGAAGGGGAGCGCGACGAGGCTGATCGCGAGCGTCCGGCCGCCGTCGTGTCGGAGGACCTGGCTGGTCCGGATCCGGTCCTCGGAGATCACGCCGCCTCGCGCAAGGCGGGCTCCGCGCGCTTCGGTCCGCGCCGCTTCCTGAGCCGCTCGCGCGTGCCCGCGACCATGACGTAGAGCACGGGGATCACGAAGAGGGTCAGGACGGTGCTGACGATCATGCCGCCGACCACCGCGCGGGCCATGGGGGCCCAGGTCTCGGCCCCGTCGCCGACGCCGACCGAGAGCGGGAGCATGCCGAGGATGGTGGTCAGCGCGGTCATCAGGATGGGCCTCAGGCGGGTCCGGGCCGCCTCGAGCGCGGCGTCGACGAGCGACAGGCCGTCTTCCCGCCTGCGCTTGATGACGTCGATGAGCACGATGCCGTTGTTCACGACGACGCCGCCGAGGAGGATCACGCCGACCAGCGCCGTCACTTGCAACGAGGTGCCCGTGATGGCGAGCGCGAGCACGACGCCGATGATGGCGAGCGGCACGGTGAACATGATGACGAAGGGCTCGAGCAGGGACTCGAACTGCGACGCCATCACCATGTAGACGAGGATGAGCGCGGCGAGCAGCGCCATGGCGAGCTTGAAGAAGGCGTCCCGGAGATCCTCGGCCGTGCCGCCGAGCTCGACGTACATGCCCTCGGGCACGCCCTCGGCGTCGATGCGGTCCTCTACCCGCGAGGTGAGCGTGCCGAGGTCGGTGCCCTCCTCGCGCGAGATCTCGACCTTGGCCAGCCGGCGCTGGTTCTCGCGCTCGATGTCGACCGGGCCGAGCTGATCGCCGACCTCCACGAGGCTGCCGAGCGGCACCGTGCCGCCCGCGGGGAGCGGGATGGGCAGGTACCGAAGCCCGTCCAGGTCACGCCGGCTCTCGGTCGGCATGCGGACCCGGACCGCGAACTCGTCGCCGCCCTCGCGGTACACGGTGGCGGGGATGCCCTGGTAGTAGGCGGCGACGGTGGAGGCGACGACGCCGGGGGAGACGCCGAGCACGCGCATGCGCTCGCGGTCGTAGCGGAGCGACAGCTCGGGCGCGCCGTGCAGCATGGAGAAGCGCGCCTCGCGCACGCCCTCGACCTGCTCGAGCTCCCCGCGGAGGCGCTCGCCGAACTCGCGGAGCTGGTCGAGGTCCTCGCTGAAGAGCTTGACCACGATGTCGCCGCCGCCGCCGCCGAGCGAGAAGCCCGCGATCTCCACCTCGATGCCGGGGATGTCGCGGAAGCGCTCGGTGAGCTGGGCCTCGATCTCCTGCTGGGTGCGCTCGCGCTCGGTCGGGATGGGCAGCCGCGCGCGCAGGGTGCCCTTGTTCGCGGTGCCGCCGAAGATCGCGCCGAAGCCCTCCGCGGTGCCGTAGTCGGCGGTCACCACCTCGGCCTCGGGCACGGTGTCGCGAATGGTCGACTCCACCACCCCGACGAGGTGGCGCATCTCCTCGAGCGCGGTGCCGGGCGCGGCCGTGACCTCCACGCGGATCTCGGAGACGTCCGCGGCCGGCAAGAAGTCCTGCCCCAGCATGGGCACGAGCGCGAGGCTGGCGCCGAAGGCGAGGAGCGCGATGGCGACCACGCGCTTGCGCCGGGCCAGCGCCCAGGACAGGGCCCGCTCGTAGCGAGGGCCGAGCCGGTCGAGGCCCACGGTGGCGCGCTCGAGGAAGCGCTCGAAGCGGTTCGGCTCGCGCTCGTCGAGCATGCGCGAGGCCATCAGCGGCACGAGGCTGAGGGCGACCACGAGCGACGCGAGCAGGGTGATGCAGATGGTCAGCACCATGTCGCGGAAGAGCTCGCCCGCGATGCCCTCCACCAGCAGGATGGGCATGAAGACGACGACGGTGGTGAGCGTGGAGGCGACGAGCGGCATGCCCATCTCCTTCGCGCCCGCGAGCGCGGCCTCGGCCGCCCCCGCGCCCCGCTCGATGTGCTGGAACGCCGCCTCCAGGACGACGATGCCGTTGTCGACCAGCATGCCGATGGCGAGCGCGAGCCCGGCCATGGAGATGAGGTTCAGGGTCACGCCCAGCGCGTCCATCGCGACGAAGGCGACGACGATCGAGGTGGGGATCGCGATGACGGTGATGAGCGAGGTGCGCCAGCTGCGCAGGAACATCAGCAGGACCAGGCCCGTGAGCAGGAAGGCCTGCCCCATGGTCATGCCGAGGTTGCCGATGGAGCGGAGGATGGGGCGCGACTCGTCGAAGAGCGGGACGAGCTGCACGCCCTCGGGCAGGCGCTCCTCGATCTCGGGCAGGGCGTCGGCGACGTTGCGCGCCGTCTCGACGGTGTTGGCGTCGGACTGCTTGCGGACCGCGACCATGACCGCGGCCGCGCCGTCGGCGGTGACGACGTGGGTCTCCTCCTCGAAGGTGTCGACGACCTCGGCCACCTCGCGCAGGCGGATGGGCCGGCCGCCGCGCTGGCCCACGATGACGTCGCGGATCTCGTCGACGTTCGTGAAGAGGCTGGTCGGCTGGAGGTTGAGGCGCTGGGTCCCGTCGTCCACCGCGCCCGAGGGCATCACCACGTTCGCGCCGCGCAGCGCGTCGGCCACGTTGCTCGGCGAGATCCCGTTCGCCTGCAGCCAGCGCGGGTCGAGCCGCACCTGCACCTCGCGGTCGAGCCCACCCATGACCTCCGCCGCCGCGACGCCGTCGACGCGGCCGAGGTAGGGCTGCACCTGCTCGGTCGCGATGCGCCGCAGCTGGTGGCCGTCGAGCGGGCCGTCCAGCGCCATGAACATCACCGGGGCGAGGCTCGGGTCGAAGGCGAAGGTCAGCGGCCGGCTGGCCTCGGCCGGCAAGAAGTCCTGCGCGAACAGCTCGAGGTTCTTCCGCACCTCGACCTCGGCCGCGTCCATGTTCGTGCCCCAGGTGAACTGGATGATCACGATGCTGGTGCCCTGCCGCGAGGTGCTCTGCACCGTCTCGACGCCCTCGACGCTGGCCACCGCGCGCTCGATCGGCTCGGTGAGCAGGGTCTCGATGTCCTGCGGGCCCGCGCCGACGTAGGTGGTGACCACCGCGATGACCGGCAGGTCCACTTCGGGCAGGCGGTTGAGCGGCACGCGCGAGAGCGAGAAGAGCCCGAAGCCGACGAGGCAGAGGTAGACCATGGTGGTGGTCACGCCGCGCCGGATCGAGAAGCCGCTCAGTCCGTCCGCCTCCTGGAGCCAGCGCCGGAAGGCGCGGCGGCGGCCCGTGTCCTCCTCGGACGGCGGATCCAGCTCGTCGCTCACGACGCCTCCGCCAGCGGCGCCGCGGACTCCACGCGGATCGGCGCTCCATCTCGCAAGAGGTGCTGCCCCTGGATGACGAGCTCCTCGTCGCCCTCGAGGCCGCTCTCCACCGCGACCCGGCTCCCGTAGCGGCGGCCGAGCACGATGGCCCGGCGGTGCGCCGTGCCCGCCTCGCGGTCGACGACGAAGACGTGCGCCTCACGCTCGGTGTCGGTGCGCGAGCTGAGCACCAGGGCGCGCGAGGGCGCGAGGACCTGGTCGGGGCGCCGTCCGAGCACGATGGAGGCCTCGGCGACCATTCCGGGGCGCAGCCGTCCGTCGGCGTTGTCGACCTCGACCTCGACGAGCGCGGTCCGGGTCATCGGGTCGATCACGGGGGAGATGCGGGTGACGGTGCCCTCGCGGCGCACGTCCGGGAGCGCGGGCGGGACCAGCTCCACGGGCATGCCCTCGCGGATGCGCACGAAGTCCTGCTCGGTCACCCGCAGCTGCACCTTCAGGGTCTCGGCCTGGACCACGCTGCAGATGGGCAGGCTCGGGGCGACCATGTCTCCCTGCTGCACGCTCAGGAGCGCCACGGTGCCGTCGATGGGGGCGCGGACCACGGTGCGCGCGCGCTGCTGCCCCGCGGTGCGCCGCGCGGCCTGGAGCTGGGCGACCTGCGCCTCGCTGGTCCGGAGCTGCGCCTCGAGCGCCTCGAGCTGGGTGCGCGGCAGGGCGCCCTCCCCCACCAGGCGGCGCACGCGCGACAGGTCGGACGCGAGCTGATCCCGGGCCGCCGAGGCCGCCTCCGCCGCCGCGCTCGCCTGCTGCACGCCGCTGGCCTGGAGGTCCGAGTCCAGCGTCGCGATGGGATCGCCCGCCGACACCTGGTCGCCCTCCTGCACGTGCAGGACGCGGATGCGCTCGGGCAGCTGGGCGAGGACCCGGACCTCGCGCACGCCGCGCACGTCGCCGAGCAAGCGGACCCGGTCGATGGCGTCCTCCACGACCACGCGCTCGGTCACGACCAGGCGTGGGGGCTCCTCCGGCGGCCCGTCGTCTCCGCCGAAGCGGTCACATCCGAGCAGGAGCAGGAGCGCGAAGAGCGGTGCGGCGCGTTTCATCGTGGGCAGACCGAACGCCCGGCGGCCGAACCCTCTTCCGCCGCGGACAGCGGCAAGTTAGGGCTCGCTTCGCCCGGCGTCGACCGGTCAGTCAGCCCGCGAGGCGCTCGAGGTCCGAGGGGTGGCGCACCACGCGCACCTTCACGCGCGACAGCTGGAGCGCCAGCGAGGAGCTCATGAAGCCGACCGAAGGCGAGGGATGCACCAGGATGACCTCCTGGAGGCCGATCCGGCTCCTCAGCTGCTTCCCGAGCAGGTCGAAGAGCGCGCGGGTCGGACGCTCGGCGCCCTCGAAGAGCACCGCGATGCGGGGCGCCGTCTCCACCTTCTTCAGCGCCTGCGCGACCATGGCGGCGTCGGCTCCGAGGGGCAGCGGGACGATGGCGTAGCGGAGGCGCTCGCCGCTCTTGCGGAGATCCGCCGTGGGCACGCCGGCCTCCTCTCGCTTCATCGCGCGGACCGAGATCCGCGGGAGGCGGAGCTGGAGGGTCGAGGCGACGAACCCGATCGAGCTGGCGTCGTGCACCAGCGCCAGCTCGCTCAGCCCCGGATGCGCGAGCGCCGCCTTCACGACGGCGTCGGCGAAGGCCGCGTCCGGTCGGATCGTCGGGCTGATCACGAGCGTGGCGCGGGTGGTCCCGCCGGCCGCACACTTCGAGAACACGCCGTCGAGGTCCGCGAGGTCCGCGACGTGCACTACCTCTGCATCATGGGGCAACGGACACCTTCTTCATTCCCCCCGGCAGCACCTCGCGCAGGGCGCGCGTCAACGCGTCCAGCTCGACCTTGGATGTACCACGACCGCTCGACACGCGCAGCGTCCCTCCGCCCTCCGCCGTGCCGATCGTCGCGTGCGCAGCCGGGGCGCAGTGCAGTCCCGCGCGGGTGACGATGCCGTAGACCCGGTCGAGCAGCTCCTCCAGGGTGCGCGGCTCCCAGCCGGGGACGCGGACGCTCGCCACGGGCAGCTCGCCGGCGCCGACGCTGGTCAGCCCCGCCGCGGCGAGCGCGTCGCGGAGGGCCCGACCCGCCTCGCGCCAATCCCAGGCCGGGAGCGAACGCGCGGCGGCGCCCATCGCGAGCACGCCGGGCAGGTTCACGGTGCCGCTCTCGAGCCGCGCCGGTAGATCCTCGGGTACGTCGTCGGCCTGCGAGTCGAAGCCGACCCCTCCGCGCACCAGCGGCTCGAGCCCTCGCGCGGGATCGACGATGAGCGCGCCGATCCCGGGGCTCGCGGCCAGGCCCTTGTGCCCCGAGAACGCGACGGCGTCGGCGCGAGGGAGCGGCGTCAGGCCCGCCGTCTGCGCGGCGTCGACGATCACCGCCGCGCCGACCGAGCGCGCGCGCTCCAGGATGTCGTCCACCGGCTGCACGAGCCCCGTGACGTTCGAGCCGTGCGTGATCACGAGCAGATCGAGGTCGGCCGGCCAGTCGGCGTCGAGGTCGACGCGCCCGTTCGCGTCGCCGGGAAGGGAAAAGAGCGGCACGCCGCTCGCGACGGCCGGTCGCCGCGCCGCGTTGTGCACGAGCGGGTCGAGCCCGAGGCGGCGCGGGCGCGGACGCCAGCCGAGGATGGCCTGGTTGAGCCCGAAGGTCGCGCCGGGCGTGAAGCACACGACGCCGCGGCCCCCGAGCGCGGCCACCGCGGCGCGTGCGTCTTCCACCGCGGCGCGCGCCGCCTCCTGCGGGCCGTGTCGTCCTCGTCCGGGCGACGCCATCTCGAGCGCCATCGCGATGGCCCCCTGGACCGCGGGGCTGCGAGGGATCGAAGTGGCGGCGTGGTCGAGGTAGATCATCCGCCCTCGATCATGCGCTCCGCCGCCGCGAGCGCGAGGGCGAGCGCCTCGTCCCGCACCGCCATGCGCACCGTGAAGCGCACCTTGGGGTCGTCGACGATGCCGGTGAGCAGGAAGCGGCCCGGCACGTCGAGCCGGAAGAAAGGGCGCGGGAGGTGCGTGAGCACGGTGCGGCTGTCCACGCCCTCGACCCGGTCGAGGTCCTCGAGACGGACCGGGCGGGGGAGCTCGATCTCCACCACCCGCTCCCCGCCGAGGCAGTCCCTCTGGAGCAGCACCTTCAAGCCAGCGCCCTCACACCATCAGGGTCGCCGCGCGACGAGCTCACAGCGCGGCGCGCCGGCCGCGCGGCAAGCGACCTCCTCGGCCACGAAGCGCCCGGAGCCCTCGAAGAGCTCCGCATAGTACTCCTGGGTCAAGGCGGGGCGGGCCAGGATGTCGCCGTGGTAGATGAGGTTCATGATGCCCGCGACCCCGCCCGTGGCGAGGAAGCAGACCGGGCCGACCTTCGACTCTCCATGCTCGGCGAGGTAGCCGGTGCTCTCGTAGGTGTTGTCGATCGCCACCCGGAGCTCTTCGTTCGGGGTGAGCCCCTCGACGTGCCACCGGCCCCAGCCGAGCGCGTTGATCACGCCGACGATGCCCGAGACCCAGTCTTCGCGCCCCTCCAGCATCGGGCCGACGACCGCCTCCCACTCCTGCGACAGCATGATGCCGCCGAAGGTGTTGAAGGCGCAGACGTGCCCCGCCTCGATCAGCGCCTCGCGCGCCTTCTTCTCGACCTCGGGCCCCTGCTCGTGCGCCGCGTGGAGGTACGCGTAGGAGACGCGGTTGTAATAGTCCGCGTAGTGCCGCGTCAGGTAGAGGCCGAAGGCCGGGATGAGGCCCTCTTCGTTGCCGACCAGCGGCAGCCCGCTCACCGCGCTCACGATCGCCCGCTCGTCGACGCTCATCGGGACACCTCACTGTTCGTGCGCACGGTGAAGCGGCAGTCCTCGGCGCCGACCGCGTAGCAGCCCGTCTCGGCCACGGTGACCGAGGCGAGCTCGAGGCCGTGGGCGGCGGCGACCGCGCCCTGGATGAAGCCCGCCGGGAAGAAGCACGCCGGCGTCTCGCGCGCGCCGTGCACCGCCGTCCAACCCATGGCGTAGTGCGAAGCGCGCACGATCGCCTCACCGCCCTGCGCGCTCACCCCGGAGAGGTCGAGCACGCCGAAGCCGAGCTCCGAGAACGCGCGCTCCGCGAACGCGGACAGGTCTTCGGCCTGGCTCGCGAGCGCCTTCATCTGCGCATGCACGACCTCGGCCGCGCCCGCGGTGAGCACGCCGGGGGCCGCGTCGCCCATGCCGTCCTCGATCGCGTGCTGCAGGGCGCAGTTGTAGAAGTGGCAATGAAACACGAGGCTCTGGCCGCCTGAGAGGACGACCGCGCGCTCGGCGTCGAATTCGATCGGAAGACCCACCCGAACCTCCAGCGGACCAGCCTACGCCTCGCTGTCCCCGACGGGAAGCGCGCATTTTTCTCCGCCCTCGACGCGCAGCGCTTGCGCACGGCGCAGCGCTGGGGGGGCTGTCCTCGGCCGGGGTCTGCCCTTTGCGCGATGCATGAAACGGCACGCCGGATGCCTAGCGCGTGCTCGACCAAAGGAGGTCCCCGAATGCTCCACCCGAAGACCCGCCTCGCCTGGATCTCGGACGAGGTGGGCTATGGCGTCCTCGCCACCGAAGACATCCCGTGCGGCACGATCCTCTGGGCGCTCGACCCGCTCGACCGCGTGCTCTCCCCGGCCGACGTGAAGCGCCTCGACCCCGCGCTCTGGCCCGTCCTGGAGACGTACACCTACGTGACCGGACGTGGCGACAGGATCCTCTGCTGGGATCACGGCCGCTTCATGAACCACAGCTGTGAGCCGGTCTCCTTGAGCCCCGGCGTGGACTTCGAGCTGGCGGTGCGCGACATCCGCGCCGGCGAGGAGATCACGTGCGACTACGGCTCGCTCAACCTCGAGCAGGACCTGAGCTGCCTGTGCGGGAGCCCGTACTGTCGGAGGGTGATCCGCGCCTCGGACTTCGAGGAGCTGGCGCACAGCTGGGATGCGCGTCTGCGGGACGCGGTGGTGCGGACGCTGGGCGTGGAGCAGCCCCTGCTCCCCTTCGTGAAGGACGCCGAGCACCTCGCGCGCTGGGCCGAGCACCCCGACGAGCTGCCCTCGGCGATGCGTCATCGCTACCCGATCCGCGACGTCATCGCGGCGGCCCCGCGTCGATAACGCTCGTCGCCCGAGCGCGTTGACGTAGCCTTCGGGCGGCATGGCCAAGGACGAGAAGAAGAAGAAGAAGGGGACGAAGAAGTCTCCCTTCAAGCTGCGCCGCGCGCGGCTCGCCGACGTCGAAGGACTGTGGGCGTGTCAGCGCGCGGCGTACGCCGCGCTCCCCGAGAGCGGCATCTGCACGAGGCGTCAGCTCGAGATGCAGATCCGCACCTTCCCGGAGGGACAGCTCGTGGTCGTGCACGAGAAGCAGGTCGTCGGCTACGCGGCGAGCCTCATCGTCACGCTCGACGAGGACTCGCCCTGGTACAGCTACGGCGAGATCACCGGGCAGGCGACCTTCGCCACCCACGCGCCGAGCGGCGACACGCTCTACGGCGCGGACATCGCGGTGCACCCGGACTTTCGCGGGCGAGGCGTCGCGAGCCTCCTCTACAAGGGGCGCAAGACGCTGCTCGAGCGGCTCAACCTGCGGCGCATGGTCGCGGGCGGGCGCATCCCCGGCTACCACGAGCACGCCGGCAAGATGACGGCCGAGGAGTACGTCGCCGCGGTCGAGGCGGGCACCCTCCAGGACTCCGCGCTGAGCGTGCACCTGCGCGTCGGCTATCGCGTGCGCGGCGTGCACCACGGCTACCTCCGCGACGAGCAGAGCCTGGACTACGCGACCTACCTCGAGATGGAGAACCCGCGCTTCCACGCGGAGCGTCGGCGCATCGCCGCGTCGCCGCTGAGGCGCCCGGTGCGACGGATCCGTGTCTGTACCGCGCAATATCAGATGCGCCCCATCACGGGCTGGGAGGACCTCGAGCGTCAGGTCGGCTTCTTCGTGCGCACGGCCGAGGCCTACCACTGTCACTACCTCGTCATGCCGGAGCTCTTCACGGCCCAGCTCTTCAGCGCCTTCCCGACCCAGCAGTCGGGCACCGACGGCATGGCGCGCCTGGCCGATCACGCGGACGACTACATCGCGATGTTCAAGCGCTTCGCCAAGTCGTCGGGCCTCTTCATCGTCGGGGGCAGTCACCCCATCCGGCGCGGCGAGGGCATCACGAACACCGCCCACCTCTTCACGCCGACCGGGCGCGTCTACACGCAGGACAAGCTCCACCTCGCCCCGAACGAGCGGCGCGAGTACGGGCTGACGCCGGGCGACGGGCTGACCGTCTTCGACACCGGGCACGCCCGGGTGGCCATGCTGCTCTGCTACGACGTCGAGTTCCCGGAGCTGTCACGCCTGCTCACCCTCGCCGGGGCCGAGATGTTGATCGTGCCGTTCAGCACCGACGAGCGGAAATCGTACCTGCGGGTCCGCTACTCGGCCCACGCGCGCGCCATCGAGAACATCGTCTACGTGGTCCTGAGCGGGAACGTCGGCAACCTGCCCCAGGTCGACAACTTCCTCATCAACTACGGGCACGCGGCCATCTGCACGCCGAGTGACTTCGCCTTCCCCACCGACGGCCTCGCCGCGGTGGCCGACACGGGGGTCGAGACGGTGGTCATCGCCGACCTGGATCTCGACGCGCTGCACCAGTCGCGCGAGATCGGCAGCGTGCGCCCGCTCCGGGAGCGCCGCCCCGACCTCTACGAGCTGATCGCGAAGAAGCCGGTGGCCGTCGTCCGGACCGAGTAGCGACGGGACGCGGCGCGCGTACATGACGCCCGACATGTCACGGACTCTCGCCAGGGCGCTGCCGCTGCTGCCTCTCCTCGTCGCTTGCGGGTCGCCTCCCCTGGTGCACGGCACCCGGCGCGCGATCGGCGCGGACGCTGTAATCCAGGTGGAGCGCATCGAGGGCGGCAACCAGCTCGTGACGGTCCAGGTTCGCCACCTGCCGCCTCCCGAGCGGCTCGCCCCCGGGGCCACGCGCTTCGTGATGTGGTTCGTCCGCTCGGGTCACCCGGCCACGATGGCCTCGGAGCTCCACTATGACTCCGGCTCCCGTCAAGGCCGCGCCCGCGCCACGATCCCGCATCGCGGCTTCCAGGTGATCATCACCGCGGAGCGCGCGGGCGTCGTGAGCGTGCCGAGCGAGCACGTCGTGTTCCGCGACCGCCCCCGGCAGTAGCCGTCCTCAGGCGCCGGACGCGGTGCCGTCGCCATCGGTCAGGGTGCGGTCGGGCGTGGGTGGCGGCGTGGGCGCGAGGAGCGCGCGGGAGTCCTCGAGTGCCCTCGCTCGAACTGGAAGCCGCAGGCGCCTCGGTGAGCGCGTCCGACCGCCCCGTGGTGCACGCGCCAGCGGCCGCGCTGGAGAAGGCAACGAGCTAGCGCTCGTCGACTCACCGGGTCGTCGACGCACCGGGTCGCGACGAGGGTCGCGACGGCGGGGCCGGAGCGCTGACTACATGCTCTCCTGCTGGTCGACCGCTGCGATCTTCTCCTCGGCGAGCTCGTGGTCCTCCGAGTCGGCCTCCGCCTCGTCCTGACGGGCTTCGGCACCCGCCTCCAGGACCAGCTTCGCGTAGACCGGGAAGTGGTCGGACCCGAAGGCGGGGAGCCTGGCCATTCGCGCGAGCGTGAAGTGATCCGAGTGGAACACGTGGTCGAGCGGCCACCTCAAGAAGGGATACTCCGCGTGAAACGTGTTGAACATCCCCCGGCCCTTCCGGGGATCCAGCAGGCCGCTGATCTTCTGGAAGAGGGTGGTCGTGTGCGACCACGCCACGTCGTTGAGGTCACCGGTCACGATGGTCGGCTCATCACGGTCCTTGACCTCGCCCCCGACGATGAGGAGCTCCGCGTCGCGCCTTGTCGACTCGTCCGCCTCGGTCGGGGCGGGAGGCTCGGGATGAAGGCAATGGAGCCACACCTCGTCCCCCGACGGCAGGCGGAGGCGCATGTGCATCGAAGGGAACTCGTCGCTGATCAGGTGCTTCACCTCGGGCGCGATGAGCTCGAGGCGCGAGTGGAGCAGCATCCCGTACCGATTGTCGAGCGGGGCCTTCACCGTGTGCGGGTAGTCCGCCTCGAGGACACGCAGCTCTCGCTCCCACCAGTCGTCGGGCTCGAGGGTCAGCACCAAGTCGGGGTTCCACTCCCGGACGATCTTGATCAGCTCGTCGGCCCGACGGTTGCTCATGAGCACGTTGGCAACGACGATCGACACGGAGGGGGCCCTTGTCCCTCGCGCGGCGGTGGCGACCTGCTTGGGCCAGAGCTTCGTGAACGGGAGAAATCTGTACGCTTGGAGGAGGAGCGTCCCTGCGAGTAGGGCGAGCACACCGCCGCCCCACCACGTCACCGTCCCCACCAGGAGGGGGTAGGCCATCATGACGATGGCGCCGAGCGCGAAGATCTGCAGAACGGGGAAGTCGAACGTGCGGACCCACCAGGCGTCGTGCCGGACCAAGGGGGTGAGGCTAGCGGCTGCCAGCGCGACGGCGAGCACGGTTAGTATGATTTGCACGGGCACAGTCGTAGCGGCTGCGGCAGCACCGCATGTCCTGAGCTAGACGCGCCGAATGGCGGATCAAGGAGGTGGCTCGCGCGCGCTGGGCCGACGATTTCCAGCCGCCTGCACCGGTAGCCGCACTGCGAATCGAGCCGAACAGGAGGCTCGGCGGGCGCGCTGAAGGCCCGCTCACGCCAGGGCCGGGCAGGAATGCCTGTTCGGGGATGGGGAAGATCGTCCCCGGGTCCTCTCTTGGTAGGACGCGCGCTTGGGGCGTGTGGAGGATCGTCCCCGAAGCGCGAAGCCGGTGCCGGACCTCACGCGCCAGACGTGGTGCCGTCGCCGTCGGTCAGGGCGCGGTCGAGAGTGGCGGCGTGCTCACGGAGGGCGCGACGCGAGTCCTCGAACTCGCCGTCGAGCTCGAACTGGAAGCTCTGGAGCGCCTCGGTCAGCGCGTCCAGCTCCTCGTCGGCGCCCGGCTCGAGCGCGCCCAGCGTCTCGGCCGCGCGCTGACAGTGCCGACGCGCGAGGCCGAAGTTGCGCTGGTCCAGCTCGTCGATGGCCAGCGCCACCTGACGGCGCGCCTCGAGGAGCCCGACGCGGCGCTCCGACGCGCTCAGGCTTCGCCGCGCCTCGGTGATCTCCTGGTCATGGCTCGCGCGCGCTTCGGCGAGCTCCGCCTCGGCGCGCTCCGCCCGCTGCTCGGCCGCCGCCACCTCGGGCTGCGCTGCGCTGCTGCCCCAGATGCGGCCCGCGAAGAGCGCGATCGCCACCGCGACGAGAACGACCACGGCCGCGACGCCGAGCTTCTTGGGATCTCCCACCACACACCTCCATCGCCGCGTGGCGCTCCCGCCCCCGGCGCGGCGGAAGATAGCCACGCTTCGCGCCGTGTCGCGCGGCGAAGTGCGGCGGTCCCCTCAGGCCTCTTCGCGGTCGCGGGTCTTGCCCGGCTTGGCGTGCTTCTCGAGGAACTCGATGATCGAGCCCGCGACGTCCTTCTCGGTGCTGCCCTCGATGCCCTCGAGCCCGGGCGAGGAGTTGACCTCCATCACCACCGGGCCGTGGTTGGAGCGCAGCAGATCCACGCCCGCCACGTTCAGGCGGAGCACCTTGGCCGCGCGGACCGCCGTCTGCCGCTCCTCCGGCGACAGCTTGACGCGCGAGGCGGTCCCGCCGCGGTGGAGGTTGGAGCGGAAGTCGCCCTCCGGGCCCTGCCGCTTCATCGCCGCGACCACCTTGCCGCCGACCACGAAGGCGCGGAGATCGCTTCCGCCGGCCTCCTTGATGAACTCCTGGACCAGGATGTTCGCGTCCAGCTGCCGGAAGGCGCTGATGACGGACTCGGCCGCCTTGTCGGTCTCCGCGAGCACCACCCCGACGCCCTGCGTGCCCTCGAGGAGCTTGATGACGAGCGGCGCCCCGCCGACGATCTCGATGAGGGAGTCGATGTCCTTCGGGCTCCGCGCGAAGCTGGTGACGGGCAGGCCGATGCCCTCGCGGGCCAGCAGCTGCAGGCAGCGGAGCTTGTCCCGCGAGCGGGAGATCGCCTGGCTCGTGTTCGCGGCGTAGATGCCCATCATCTCGAACTGGCGCACCACGGCGGTGCCGTAGAAGGTCATCGAGGCGCCGATGCGCGGGATGATGGCGTCGAAATGCAGCGGCTCGCCGCCCAGCAGGACCTGGGGACGGTGCGAGGTGATGTTCATGTAGCAGCGCGTGTAGTCGACCACGCGCACCTCGTGGCCTCGCTCCTTGGCGGCTTCCTTCAGCCTGGCCGTCGAGTAGAGTGAAGCCTTCTGCGACAGAATGCCGATCTTCAAGGGGTCCCCTTTCAGTCCTCGCGGAACGGTCGCCATGTAAGCACGGCCTGGGCTCGGCCGGCCAGAGCGCCATAGCGCGACCGGGAAGCGAAAGCGCCGAAAGGTGACATTTCCCTGGCGTACCTGATGAAATGGCGCACGACTCCCCTCCCCTGACCTGCGCATGACCCCGCCGTCCCGATGGCCCAGCTGGATCGTCGCCGTGGTGCTCGCCGCGGTGGCGTCCCTCGTCTTGCCGAACGTGGCCTTCGCCGCGGGCGGCGGTGGCGGCGATGGCTCGACCCTCGTGGTCGTGGCCCTCATCGCCGTGGTCGCCGTCGCCTACCTGCTCACCCACTTCGTGGTGGAGCGGCTCCAGAAGATCTTCCTCGTGCTCGCGGGGGTCGAGTACATCGTGCTCGGGGTGCTCCTCGGGCCGCAGATGCCGTACCGCATCCCCGCGTTCTCGAACCTCCAGGACCTGATGCCCATCGTGGCGCTCGCGGTCGGCTGGGTGGGGCTGCTCCGCGGCATGGAGCTGTCGGTCCGACGCATGCGTGGCCAGGCGCCCACCGGCATCAGCCGCGTGGTGGTGGTGCAGGCGCTGGTCGCGGGCGGCATGACCGCCCTGCCCGCCTGGTACGGCTTCACGCAGGGCTGGTTCTTCACCTTCGGCGGCGCGGCCGGGCAGGTCGGCGCCCAGGAGGTGTGGATGGCGGCCGGGCTCCTCGGCTGCGCGGCGGTGGCGGGCTCGAGCGAGCCGGTGGAGCTGCTCAGGTCGCGGTATCGGCTCGAGGGCGAGCTGGGCGAGCGCATCCGGCGCCTCGCGGCGAGCAGCGACCTGCTGGCCATCGCGGTCTTCGGGCTGCTCTTCTGCATCTTCCACGAGAACCACGAGAACGCGATCGTGCAGCCGAGCCCGACCGAGTGGGCGGTGATCACCATCCTGCTCGGCGCCCTGCTCGGGGTCCTCTTCACGCCCTTCCTCGGGGAAGCCGACACCGACAACGGCCGCTTCCTGGCCATGGTCGGCATCATCGTGCTGGCGTCCGGGGCGGCGTACTTCCTGGATCTGTCGCCGCTGCTCGTGAACCTCTGTCTCGGCGCGGTGCTCGTGAACACGGCGCGCGCGGGCCCCGCGATCCGGAAGACGCTCGAGCGCACCCGCCGCCCGATGGCGCTGGTCCTGCTCGTGTTCGCCGGCGCCCTCGCGCGCCCCGTCGACCCCGTCGACGCGACGATCGTGACCCTCGCCTACATCGCGCTCCGCATGATGGGCAAGGCGATCGGGACCGGGCTGGCCGGCTGGCGCAGCCCGCTCCGGGGCGACTACTTCCGCGGCCTGCTCGCCCACGGTGAGGTGACCGTCGCGATGGCCGTCTCGCTGCGACTGGTCTACGAGGGCCCGGCCGTGGACCTGGCGTACTGCGCCATCCTCTTCTCCGTCTTCTTCAACGACCTCATCGCGCCCCGCGTCCTGCGCGGGCTCTTCGTCGACACCGGCGACCTGCGCGGCGAGCGCTCGGAGGAGGTCAGCGTCTGATGTACATCGTCATCATCGGCATGGGCGAGGTGGGCCGTCACCTGCTCCGCACCATGGAGCACGAGGGGCACGACCTCGTCGCGGTCGACGCCTCCGCGGACGCCATCCAGTTCGTCGAGGACCACCACGACGTGATGACCCTGGTGGGCTACGGCGCCAGCCACGACGTGCTCGCCAAGGCCCAGGTGGAGCGCGCCGATCTGGTGGTCGCGGTCACCGATCACGACGAGGTGAACCTGATCGCCGCGCTCGCGGCCAAGCAGCTCGGCGCCCAGCGGGTGATCGCGCGCGCGCAGGGCAACGCGTGGACCTCGCACATGGAGGGCGTGCGCTACGGCCTGCTCGGCGTGGACGTGGTGATCAACCCGCGCGTGCTCGTCGCGCACGAGCTGGGTCGGATCGCGCGCTCGCACGGCGCGGTGGACGTGATCGACCTCGCGCAGGATCGGCTGGAGCTGGTCCAGCTGCAGCTCAACGAGGACGCGCGGCACCTCAACAAGCCGCTGATGAAGCTGAACCTCCCCCGCGACACGCTCGTCGCCGCGCTGGTGCGCGAGGGGCAGCTCGTCGTCCCGGGCGGCGCCGACGTGCTCATGCCGGGCGACCGCGTCTACATGGTCGGCAAGCCCGACGCGATCCTCGAGGCGGAGGAGTTCTTCACCAGCAAGCGCGAGGCGCGGCGGGTCATCATCATCGGCGGCGGCGTCGTCGGGAGCGCGCTCGCGGGGGCGCTCGCGGCGGACGGCACCGAGGTGCTCGTCATCGAGCAGAACCGCGAGGTGGCCGAGGCGCTGAGCGTGAAGGTGCCTCAGGCGACCATCGTGCACGGCGACGGGACCGACCGGCAGCTCCTCGAAGAGGAGGAGGCGGGCACCTACGACCTCATCTGCTGCGTGACGAGCGAGGACGAGGTGAACCTCATGGCCGCCCTCCTCGCCCAGCGGGTCGGCGTGCCGCGCACCGCCGCGCTCGTGCACCGCGGCGACTACATGCCGATCTACAAGCAGCTCGGTGTGGACATCGTCTTGACGCCGCGCGCCGTCGCGTCCGATCAGATCTTGCGATACTGCAGGGGGGGCGGCGTCCAGAGCCTCACCTCGCTCGAGGACGGGCAGGCCGAGGTGGCGGAGCTGCGCGTGCCGCGCGGCGCGCGCGTGGTCGGCGTGCCGCTCAAGCGCATGGGGCTGCCGCGCGGTGCGTTGCTCGGCGGCATCGTGCACGGCGACCGCGTGATCATCCCGCGCGGCGACGACGTGGTGGAGGCCGGCGACACGGTGGTGTTGCTGCTCACCGAGAGCGCGCGGCCGATCGTCGAGCGCTTGTTCCGGAGCCGCCGCAGCGAATGAGCCGACGGGTCCAGAGGCGCTCGCGGTGGCGCGACTTCCGCGGAGTGCTGCGCCCGACCGGCGCGGTGCTCGGCGGCGTCGCCGTGGGGCAGCTGCTCTGCGCGCTGATCGGCGGCGCGGTGGAGTGGCTCACCGTGCCGGCCGCCCGCCGCCAGACCGACGACATCGTCTGGCTCCTCCTCGCGGCCGCGATCACGGGCCTCTCCGCCGCCGCCTTCTATCTCTACGGGCGGCGCCACGCGACCGAGAACCTCACGCGGCGCGAGGCGGTGCTCGCGGTCGCGCTCATCTGGCTCGGCGCGGGCGTGTTCGGCGGGCTGCCCTTCGCGCTCGCCGCGGAGCTCAACCCGGTCGACGCCTTCTTCGAGGCGGTCAGCGGGCTGACCACCACGGGCGCCACCGTGATCACCGACATCGACGGCAGCCCCATGGAGGGCGGCGAGGGACGCATCGGCGGGCTCTCCCACCCCATCCTGCTCTGGCGCTCGCTCATCCAGTGGCTCGGCGGCATGGGCATCGTGGTGCTCTTCGTGGCCGTCTTCCCGAGCCTCGGGGCGGGCGCGAAGCACATGTTCCGCGGCGAGGTCCCGGGCACGAGCGCCGAGGGGCTCAAGCCGCGCATCGCCGAGACGAGCTTCACGCTCTGGAAGCTCTACGCCGCGCTCACCGCCCTCGAGGCCTTCCTCCTGATGCTGCTCGGCATGACGCCCTTCGAGGCCGTCTGTCACGCGTTCACCACCATGAGCACGGGCGGCTTCTCGACCCGCGACGCGTCGATCGGCGGCTTCGACAGCTACTCCATCGACGTCGTCGTCTCCACCTTCATGCTGCTCGGCAGCCTCAACTACGGCCTCTTCTACGCGCTCCTGCGCGGGCGCTCGTGGCGGGCCGTGTTCCGCAACACGGAGCTGCGCGCGTTCCTCGCCGTCTCGGCGCTCTTCACCGCGATCCTCACCATCGGCATCCTGCCGAACCACGACCGCGATCTGCTCGAGTCGTTCCGCTACGCCTACTTCATGGTGGGCACGACGATGAGCTCCACCGGCTACGGCACCGACGACTACATGGCGTACGGCGCGCCGATGCTCATGATCGTCATCCTGATGATGTTCATCGGCGGCTGCTCCGGCTCCACCGCGGGCGGCATCAAGGTCGAGCGCATCGTCCTGATGTCGAAGCTCTCCTGGGCGGAGTTCCGCGAGAGCTTCCGCCCCGCGGTGGTCCAGGTGGTGCGCATGGGCCGCACCGCCGTGCCGCCGGAGATCTTGCGCGACGTGGCCGTCTTCGTCGGGGTCTACTTCGCGTCGATGGGGCTCGGCATCCTCTTCATCGCCTTCACCGACGACGTCTCGCTGCCCACCGCCTTCGGCGCGATGCTCACCTGCCTGAGCAACATGGGCCCCGCGCCGTTCTACGACGGGAGCGACAACTTCGCGTCGTACTCTCCAGTGGCGAAGGTCTTCTTCAGCCTCGCGATGCTGCTCGGTCGGCTCGAGTTCTTCACCCTCTTCGCGCTCCTCGTGCCGGACTTCTGGAGGCGATAGGCGATGAGCGGCGGCGGACACCCCAAGGCCACCGGCGGCGGCATCCAGAAGATGCTGATCGTGCTGCTCCTCACGGGCGGCGTGTTCCTCATGCACCGGTTCGCGAGCCGCCCGGACGCGTTCGACCCGAGCGCGATGCTCGCCCTCGGCTTCGTCATCCTCGCGAGCTACGCGTTCGGCTCCCTCGTCGAGCGCGTCGGCCTGCCGCACATCACCGGCTATCTCATCGCCGGCCTCGCGCTCGGTCCCTCGACCGCGCATCTCCTGCCCGAGGCGTGGCACGTCCCGCCGTTCGACGATGGCATCCTCAGCGCGAGCGTCATCGACCAGCTCTCGCCGCTGAACACGCTCGCGGTCGCGCTCATCGCGTTGACCGCCGGCGGCGAGCTGAAGATCGAGTCCCTCAAGAAGGGGCTCGGCACGATCGTCGGCATGCTCGGCGGTCAGATCGTCGTGCTGCTCGCGCTCTGCGTCGCCTTCGTGGTGGGGGTCAGCGGCCTCATCCCGGACGCCAAGCTCCCGGGCCTCGGCGACCTGGATCTGAGCGCGGCGGTGGCCCTCGGCTCGGTCGTCGGCGCGATCTCGATCGCCACGAGTCCCGCCGCGACCATCGCCGTCATCAACGATCTGCGCGCGCGCGGCCCGATGACCTCCGCCGTGCTCGCCACGGTCGTGCTGAAGGACGTCGTCGTCGTCGTGCTCTTCGCGGTGCTGAGCACCTTCGCGGCGCAGGCGCTCGGCGTAGCCGGCTCGGACGAGGCGCTCGGGCTCTACCTGCTGAAGCACATCGGCGGCGCGCTCGTGCTCGGCGGGCTCATCGGCGGCGGGGTGGCGCTCTACCTCCGCTACATCAACGCAGAGGTCCTCCTCTTCGTCGTGGGCGTCGTCTACACGGCGGCCTACGTGGCGGGGGCGCTCGACGTCGAGGCGGTGGTGCTCTTCATCACCGCGGGCTTCGTGACCGCGAACTTCTCGAGCGAGGGCGACCACCTCGTCGAGACGGTCGAGAAGCTCTCGCTCCCCGTCTACGTGGTCTTCTTCACGCTCGCGGGCGCCAAGCTCCACCTCGATGAGCTGTTCGAGCTCTACCCATTCGTCTTCGCGCTCGTCGCCATCCGCACGGGCGGGCTCTGGCTCGGCACCGCCATCGGCAGCGCGCTCGGCGGCGCGCCCACCGTCATCAAGAAGCGCGGCTGGCTTGGCTTCGTGTCCCAGGCCGGCGTCGCGATCAGCCTCGCGTCGATCATCGGGCGCCGCATGGGCCCCGCGGGCGAGGCGCTCTCCACGCTCATCATCGCGTCGATCGCCATCAACGAGCTGATCGGCCCGATCGCGCTCAAGGTCGGCCTCAGCGGCGCCGGCGAGGCGGACGGAGGGACCGACGAAGAGGAGCCCGAGCCGGCCCCGGCGAAGCCCGCGCCGGAGGAAGAAGACGACGAGCCCTCGGTGCAGGAGTGGCCGCAGCCCGACCGCGGGGCCGACGCCTGGGGCGCCCCGCTCGTGCTCGCCGGCGCGGAGCTCGAAGACGCCGCGCGCGAGCTGCAGCTCGATCTCTCGCACGTGGCGCGGGACGTGGCCGAGGAGCCGCTCGCGCGCTTCCGGGACGACGCGCTCGGGTACGTGCGCGAGCTCCGTCGCGAGTTCCTGCGCCACCACCGGCGCATCACCGTGCAGGCGCAGGGCGAGCCGACCGAGCTGAGCGCGGCCGAGGCGCTCCGCCTCGAGCAAGCGGAGCTGGCCGAGAAGTGGCGCGCCACGGTCCTCACGCGCGCCGCGCGCGTGCAGCAGACCCCGGGCTGGGAGGCGGCGCCCATCGTCGCCGCGGTCGACGCGATCAGCGAAGGCCTGCCCGAGAAGATCGAGGCCCCGTACGAGCAAGAGTCCTTCCTCCCGCGCGAGGAGGACGGCCTGTTCACCAGCTTCTCGCGCATGGGGCTCCGCGCGCGCCGGGGCGCCCGCCGCATGTTCGGCGAGGAGATGGCGCCGCGGACGGTCGAGCTCCGCGCCCTCGCCCGCTACCACCTCTGGGGCATGCTCCCCGAGCGGCTCGAGCCCGTGGCCGCGCTCTACGTGCAGGCCGAGGGGCACCTCGTCTCCCGCACCCGCAGCATCTTCGAGGGGCTCGTGCAGGCCTACGACTCCCTCGCGAGCGACGTGGAGAGCGCGCAGCGCGAGGCGCTCCGCCAGCCGCGCGAGGAGGGCGAGGCCGCCCCGACTGGCATGCCGGAGGAGGAGCTCGAGCGGCGGCTCCGAGACGTGCGCGCCGAGGTCGACGAGGAGCTCGTGCTCGCGGTGCAGGAGATCGATCGCATCGCCGACGACCTGGCCATCCGCACCAGCCTCGCGATCGGACAGTGCCTGCGGGAGCTCAAGGACGACCTGCCCCTCGCCGCGACCCCGGACATGCCCATGCGGCGGCGCGCGGCGAGCCGGCTCTACAAGCGGCGCGACGAGGCGCTGCGCTGGCTTGAGCGCGGCACGGCCGCGGCGCGCGAGACCTCGAGCGCGGTCTACAACCGCCTCGCCCTCGAGATGGAGCTACACGCGCTCGAGGGGCGGGTGAAGGACGCGCTCGAGGAGCACGCCACGGCGCTCGGGCGCGACGTCCGGGGCCGGGCGCACCGTCAGGTCCAGCGCGTGGAGAAGGCGCTCGTCGACGCCCAGGCCGAGATGGCAGGGGTGCTCGCCGAGGAGGACGCGAGCGCCATGGCCGAGCGGGTCCGCGCCCTGACCGAGCCCGTGGTGCGCGTGGCGGCGGAGGCGGCCCGGGTCGCGACGCGCCTGCGCGACCAGCTCGCCGACGAGCGCAGCGTGACCCCCGTGCTCGACGCGCTGACCCGCGCGGCGCAGGGGCTCACCGACCGCTACCGCGTCCCGGCCGGGCCGATGCCGCGGGGTGAGCACCGTCTGCCCCCGCCGGTCAACACGGTGGAGGTGCCCTTCCGCGACTGGGTCATGGCGCGCATCGAGACCTCGCTCGCGCCGCGCCTCCTCAGCAGCACCCGCGACGTGGCCCTGAAAGTGGAGCCGCTGTCGCACGCGCTGAGCGAGCTCGAGCGGCGCGTCGCGTTCAACGTGGAGCTGGCCGTCAACGAGCTGAGCGTGGTCGAGGGCGAGGAGGTGCCGAAGCAGACGCGCCGCCTCGTGCGCGACATGATCGGCAGCGCCCTCGAGCGGAACCGCGAGCTCTTCGAGGGCTACGCGGACGACAGCGAGCGGTGGGGCGACGAGGTGCGGCGCTCGGTGCGCGACGCGGTGCTGTCGAGCCTGGACGAGCTGCGCGGCGGGCTGGTCGACGGCGAGGTCGGCCGCATGAGCTCGCAGATGAAACGCGATGTGCGCGGCCGTCGCCTCGTGCGCTGGGCCCGTCAGTCACGGCGCGCCATCTCGCGCTCCTGGGCCATCGCCGGGCGCGCGGTGCGCGAGGCGATCGGCGAGGCTCGCCTCGATCGCGCGCGACAGCGCGTGGGCCTGCCGCCCCACACCAGCGAGGCGGAGATCGTCCCGCAGGGCTTCGCGCCGCCCGAGCCGGCGCCGTCGATCCCGATGGTGTATCGCCGGCTCTTCTCGGCCCAGGCCCTCGAGGCGGGCGACATCCTGACGGGCCGCGACGACGCGCTGCAGCGCGCGATCTCGCTCCTCGAGGACGGACCCGCCGGCAGCCTCCGCACGGTCGCGGTCGTGGGCCCGGACGGCGTGGGCAAGAGCGCCTTCGTCAACGCGGTGATCCGCGCCAAGCGCTGGCCGAAGGTCCGGGAGCTGGCGCTCGAGGGGCCGGCGACGCTCGAGCAGGTGGACGCGCTCTTCGAGCCCAGCGGGGAAGGCCACCTCGTGGTGGTCAGCGGCGTGCACTGGCTGCGCGCGCTCCAGCCGGGCGGCTTCTCCGCGCTGCGCCGCTTCGTCGATCGCGTGATCCAGGACGGAGGCAAGAACGCGTTCCTGGTGCGCGCCGACACGCTGGTCTGGGAGCAGAGCCTGGAGGCGGCGCCGCTGCGAGACGCGTTCCCGGACCTCATCACGCTCGGCCCGCTCGAGCCGGAGGCGCTCCAGGCGGCGGTGCTCGCGCGCCACACGGTCAGCGGCTACGGGCTGGTCTTCAGCCAGGGGATCCAGCCCGAGAGCCGACTCGAGGAGCTGGTGATGCAGGCGTCGTCGCCGCTCAGCCGCCCGCAGCAGAGCTTCTTCCGGGCCCTGCACGCGGCGAGCGGCGGCCTGCTCCGCGACGCGCTCCGGCTCTGGCTCGCCTCGGTGGAGGAGGTCGACGAGGCGGGGGACTTCGTGCACCTCGGCCCCGTGCCGACGTCGAGCCTCTACGCGCTGCGTCGCCTCGGCGAGCGCGAGGTCCTGACCCTCTACCAGGTGGCGCGGCAGGGCTGGATGGACGCCTCGGTCTGCGCCTCGCTCTTCCGGATCGACGAGACGACGGCGCGCGCACGGCTCATGGCCCTGGGCCACGTGGGCATCCTCGAGCGGCGCGGCGCGGTGTGGCGGATTGCGCTCCACCTGCGCGGCACGGTGCAACGACTGTTGCGGGAGAAGGGATTCATCGCGTGAGGCGGCTCGGCCCGATCGCGTTCGCGATGCTGCTGGGCTGGGCGTCCCCGGGCGCGGCCCAGGACGGAGGCCGGCGTGACGAGGGCGCGGACGCGCGCGACGCGGGGGTGGCGCGCCGCACGCCGCGAACCACGCCGCGCGCGACTCCGCGGGACGACGTCTCGGCCGGGCGCGCGCCGACGGCGCCGCCCCGCCGGCCGACCCGCAGGCGCGCCGAGCCCACGCCGACGTCCGGCGACGACGCGCCGCAAACCCCGTCGACGCTCATCGAGGACGGCGGCGTGCCGGACGCGGGTCCGGCCCAGAGCGAGCCCTCCGAGACCGAGCCCACCGAGAGCGACGCGGGCACGCCGGACATCGAGGCGGCGAGCGCCGACAGCGAAGCCTCCGAAGCCGAGCCGCCCGACGCGGGCGCGCCGGACGCCGGCTCGCCCGGCGAGGACGCGGGTCAGACCGAGGCCACCGTCAGCCGCGAGGAGGACGACGACGACTCGCTCCTCGGCGTCGTCGAGGCGCTCCTCTTCGAGCGCGCCGAGCGGGCGGAGATGGAGGCCGCGCGCGCGCGGGACGAGCTGGCCCGGCGCGAGCGCCCCGACGGCGCCGGGCAGACCGGCCCCCAGCAAGAGGCCGCGCCGGCTCCGATCGACGTGCGCGTGGTGGGCTGTGGTCCGGCCGCGGAGTCGATCGGCCTGAGCTTGCCCGAGCGTCAGCTCTCCACGCTCGGCCTGATCCTCCTGCTCTTCGTCACCCTGCTCGGCCTCGCGGTGATCGACCGGGTGCGCCGACCGCTCCCGGAGCAGGGCCTGCTGCCGCGCGTCCTCGGCGCCGCCCACCTCGCGCTCCGGCTCGCGGCGGTCGTGATGGTGCTCAACGTCGCCTCCCGCCTCTTGCCGGGCTGGCTCGCGCCGTTCCTGCTCATCGGCGTCATCGCGGCCGCGCTCGCGATCGGCATCGGCGCCGTCTGGCCCTGGCTGCCCGACGTCGTCGGGGGCGTGCTGCTGCTGGCCGAGCGACGCGTGCGAGCCGGGCTGTGGCTCATCGGGGACGGCTTCGCCGGGCAGATCGAGCGCGTCGGCCCGCGCGTGACCACGCTCCGGGCCGCCGACGGCTCCCTCTTCACCATCCCGAACCGGCAGCTGGTCTCGCGCACGGTGCACACGAGCGCGCAGCGCTTCGCCGAGACCAAGGTCGCGCTGGAGGTGCCGGACGCGCCGGCCACCGAGGTGCGCGCCGCCATCCGGGACGCCGTCCTCTGCTCGCCCTACGTGCCGTCGCACCCGCTCCTCGCCATCGCGCGCGACGCGAGCCAGCCGCGGCGCTGGACCGTGACGGTGCGGCTGCTCGACGCGCGCTTCGGCCCCGACTTCGAGGGGCAGCTCCTCGAGCGGGTCGAGGAGGCGCTCGCCCCGCGCGCGGAGACGCCCGCCCCCGAGCCTCCGCCCCAGCCTCCCGAGCCCCCTCAGTAGAGCGACGCCAGCGCCGCGCGGAGCTCCGCCCGCGTGAACGGCTTGCGGAGGAGACGGACCGGGCGGTCGGTGCCGAGCACGCGCTCGATCTCGTCGTCGGTGTAGCCGGAGGCGAACAGGATCTTCAGGTCCGGTCGCGCCGTCGCCATCTCGTCCGCGAGCGCGCGCCCCGACTCGCCCGGCATGACGACGTCGGTGATCATCACGCCGATCGCGTCGCCGTGCTCGGCCAGCTGCGCCCGCGCCTGCGCGGGCCCCGAGGCCTGGAGCACGTGGTGCCCCTCCCGCGCGAGGAGGAGCGCGATGGTGCTCCGCACGTCCGGATCGTCCTCGACCAGCAGCACGGTCAACGCCTCGGCCACGCCGCCCTCGGGCGTCGCCTGGGCCACCGGGGGCGGCGACTCCGGCTGGTCGGCGATCGGGAAGCTGATCTGCACCGCCGTGCCCTCGCCCGGCGCGCTCTGGATCTGCATCTCGCCGCCGCTCTGCCGCACCACGCCGAACACCGTCGAGAGGCCGAGTCCAGTCCCGCGGCCCACCTCCTTCGTGGTGAAGAAGGGCTCGATGGCCCGGCTGAGCGTCTCGTCGTCCATACCCACGCCGCTGTCGATCACCCGCATCACGGCGCGCTCCGCCTCGCGCGCGACCTCCAGCGTCAGCGCGCCCCCGCGCGGCATCGCGTCGCGCGCGTTGACGGCCAGGTTCATCAGCAGCTGCTCGATCTGCGCCGGGTCCGCGCGGATCCAGAGCGGATCGGAAGCGACCGTCACCTCGAGCGCCACGTCCTCCCCGATGAGCCGCCGCAACACGCGCACGCCGCGCTGCACGATCGCCCCGAGATCGACCCTCTTCACCTGCAACACTTGCTGCCGACTGAACGCGAGCAGCTGGCGGGTCAGTCGGGCGCCCTGATCGGCGGCCTGGACGATGTCGGTGGCGAGCTTGTCGGTGTTGCCCTTGTCGGCGCGGATCAGCTCCGCGCTCCCGAGGATGATCATCAGGAGGTTGTTGAAGTCGTGCGCGATGCCGCCGGCGAGCCGACCGACCGACTCCATCTTCTGCGCCTGGAAGAACTTTCGCTCGAGCTGCTCGCGCTCGCGGCGCTGCCGGATGTCCCGCACGATGCCCTGCAGGCGCCCGTCACTCAGGGCCGTCGCGCTGATCTCGGTCGGCACGGTCGCGCCCGCCTTCGTCAGGAACGTGCGCTCGCGCGTCAGCCGCTCCCCGGCGGCGAGCCGCTCCAGCTCCAGCGGCTCGCGCGCCAGCTCGTCCGGATCCATCAGCTCGCCGATGCTGCGCCCGACGATGTCGGCGCGGTCTCGCTCCAGGAACGCGCAGAAGGCCTGGTTCACCTCCTCGATGCGCCCCTCGGCGTCGCTGACGACGATCCCATCGGCGGCCTGCTCGATCAGGTTGCGCAGGCGCTCCTCGCTCCGGGCCAGCGCCCGCTCCGCCGCCTTCTGCTCGCTGATGTCACGGATCACCGTCACCCGAAGTCGCTCGCCACCCGAGTGGATGACGCGCGCGCGCACCTCGGCCGGGAAGACCGAGCCGTCCTTGCGGAGCCCCTCGACCTCGTAGGGGGTCTCGGCTCCGCTGCGGATGGCGTCGATGACGCGCTGGCGCGAGTCGGGGGCGGCGATCATCAGGGCGGATTGCCCGACCAGCTCGTCCACCGTGTACCCGACCATGCGCGCGAGCGCGACGTTCGCGTCGAGGATCAGGCCGTCCTCGTGCAACGCCACGCCCTCCGTGGCCGCCTCGCTGAGGCGCCGAAAGCGCTCCTCGGGATCGGAGCTGGAATGCAACGAACCGGACCCACCCACGTCGGGAGAATACGCCGAGCAAAGACCGAACCCCAATGAGTTGAATGCGCTTCGGCCAGGGCTCGTCCGCCTTCCACCCTTCCCTCCAACTGAGGCATGATCTCGTGATGAACATCCGCTTCTTCTTGGCTGTGCTCCTCCTCGTCGCGTGTCCCGGCGGCGCCCTCGCGCAAGGTCACGGTGGGGTCGCGCGATCGGGGATGGGTCAGGGAGAGGCCCGAATTTCCTCACGATCCGACGTTCGGCTCTCCATGGAGAGCATGCCCGGGACGAGCGGCGCGGCGGTGAGCGCGCTCGGCCAGCGCGTCGGCCAGCGCATGGCGCAGATCCGCGGCTGCTACGAAGAGGTCGTCGGGGAAAACCCCTCAGTGGAAGGCACGCTGCGTCTCCGGGTGCTGCTCGAGGGGCGCGGACGGCCCAACGTCGAGGTGGACCGTGACGGGGTGAACGACGCCGGCCTCGTCCGCTGCATCACGGGCGCGCTGCAGTCGGTCGACCACGACGGCCTGCGGCGCCCCACCCGCGCGGTGGTGCAGCTGGTGATGGGCAACTCGGCCGCAGCGGGGGCCGAGCGGGCGGCGGCGCGCGCGCAGGAGGCGGCGCAGGTGACCATCCAGATCGACGCGGACGGGAACGCGACCTCGACCGGAGGCAGCGACGACCGCGGGGTGCGCTTCACGGTCATCGGAGACGGCCGGGAGTCCGCGCCCGTCGTCCAGTCCGCGCACCGCTCGCTGCTCTCGGTGCTGCCCGGGCTGATGGACTGCCGCCGCCGCGCGAGCCGACGCGGCCAGTCCCCGGAGGGCGAGGTGTCGGCGACGCTGCTCGTCCGGGACGGTCGCGTGCCGAGCGGCCGCGTCGGGCGGAGCACGGTGGCCAGCGACCGGGCCCGCGGCTGCGTCTCGCGCGTGCTGCGCCGCATGCAGCAGCGCGCGCAGGCGAGCGGGCGGGTCCGCGTCCGGATCCAGTTCGCCGAAGCGCAGGCCGCCGAGGCGGACGACTGATACGCTGCGCGCCCTTGATCGATCGGCGCGCCGTCTGGTCTCTGCCGCTCCTGCTGGCCCTCTGCCTGGCCGGCAGCTGGGCGCTCTCGCGCGCGCCCTCGTCCCCCGGCGAAGCATCGGCTCCAGCGCCCGCGCGCGCGCGCGCCCCCACCCCGCGCGGCCCGGTCCGGTGGATCGTCGCGGGCGGCGGCGCGAGCCCCGAGCTGTCGCAGGTGCAGATCGAGCAGGACGTCGCGCACGCGGCGCGGCTGCTCGAGGAGACCGGCCCCGGCCTGCTGCTCTTCGCCGGGGGCGCGGGCTCTCGGGCCGTGCAGGTCCTGGACCCCGACGCGCCGACGGACGACCTGCGCGCGCGGCTCGCGGCGCTGCTGGACCCACGCGGCGGGCGCGACACGCGCTACCGGCCCAGCACCCTCACCCCCGCTGGCGCCGCGTCCGCGGAGGCGATCACCAGCGCGCTCGAGGGCGCCCTCGGGGACGACGAGGCGCCCCTGCTCGTCTACCTGGCGGGGCACGGCGTGGGCGGCGAGGAGCCGCGGGACAGCCGACTGCTCACCTGGGGCGCGGGCGATCTGTGGGTCGAGGACCTGGCCGAGGTGCTCGACGCGACGCCGCACCACCGCCCCGTCCGGCTCGTGGTGACCGCGTGCTACGCGGGCGGGTTCGCCGACTTCGCGTTCACCGCCGCCGACGTCGAGCAAGGCGCGACCGAGAGCGACCGCTGCGGCTTCTTCGCGACGACCTGGGATCGCGTGGCCTCGGGCTGCGACCCGAACCCCGACCGCGCGGCCCAGCGCGGCTACGGGCTGCTCTTCCTCGACGCGCTCGGCGGCGCGGGCGAGGACCTCGACGGCGACGGCCGCGTCTCGCTGCTGGAGGCGCACAGCTACGCGCGGATGCGCTCGGGCTCGTTCGACGTGCCCGTCACCACGAGCGAGATCTTCCTCCGCGCGGCGGTGGATCCGGAGGCGCAGGCCGACGCGGGGGACGCGCCGCCCCCGATGCCGGAGGAGCGCGCCGTCGTCCAGGGCCTGCGCGAGCGCCTCGGGCTGGACTCGTCCGACGCGGCCGGGGCGCGCATGACCGCGCTGCAGCACGAGCTCGAGGAGGTCGCGGAGCGCCTCGACGAGGTGGAGCGCGAGCACGACGCGGTGCGCGAGGACCTCGTCGGCGCGCTGCTCCATCGCTGGCCCAGCCTCGAGGATCCGTGGCGGCGCGACTTCGCGCCCACGCTGGCCGAGGAGGGCGAGGCCATCGAGCGCTTCCTCGAGGCGTCCGGCGACGCGAACCGGCTCCGGGAGCTGCGCGACGAGCTGACCCCGCTCGCGGCGCGGCACGACGACCTGCTCGCGTCGCTGGCGCCGCTCGAGAACCTGGCCCGCGCGGGGGAGACCCTCGCGCTGGCCGGCCGGCTCCGGGCCGAAGGGGGCCCACACTGGCTGCGCTATCAGCGCTTCCTCGCGTGCGAGCGGGGGCTGCCGTGACGCCGACCGTGCAGGATTCGAACAATTTGACCGCCCGCGGCCCCCTGCTCATGGTGAGGGGGATGCCCCGGCTCGTCCGCACCGCGCTCATCGTCGCCCTCGCGCTCGGCCTCGCCGGGAGCGGGTCGCTGGACGCGGCCGCGCAGCCGTCCGTGGAGCGCGACCCGGGCGCGCAGGCCGCGCTGCAGATGCCGGAGCGCCCCGCGGTCGAGCCCGAGGCGATCCCCGAAGACGAGCCGTTCGGCCGGGAGATCGACTTCTACGACCCGAGCGGGCACGCCCTGCGTCCCTTCCACGACGCCCTGCGCGCCACCCAGTCCGAGGAGGACCCGCGCAAGGCGCGCGTGCTCGTCTACGGCGCCTCGCACGTGGCGGCCGACTTCTTCACGAACGTCCTGCGCGAGCGCCTTCAGAGCCGCTTCGGCGACGCGGGGCACGGCTTCCTGATGCCCGCGCGCCCGTGGCGCCGCTACCGCCACCTCGGCGGGCTCAGCGTCGAGAGCAACCGCCCCTGGGACGCGCTCCGCGTGCGCGCCTCCACGCGCGACGTCGATCACCTCGGGGTCGCGGGCCTCGCGGTCGAGTCCGACGATCGCCGCGCCTTCGGGCGCATCGACACGGGCGACCAGGTCGCCAGCCAGTTCGCGATCATGTACCTGGAGCAGCCCGGGGGCGGCTCCTTCGACGTGCGCCTCGACGGTCGGCGCGTCGCGCGGATCGCGACGGCGGCCGAGGAGACCGGGGCCGGCTGGCGGCTGATCACCGCGGCCGAGGCGCGGCACGTCCTCGAGATCCGGCCGCGCGGCGACGGCCCGGTCCGGCTCTTCGGCGTCTCGGTCGAGCGCGAGCAGCCGGGCGTGATCATCGACAACCTCGGCATCAACGGCGCGCGCGCCGTCTCGCACCTCTACTGGGACGCCGCCCTCCACACCGAGTACCTCCGCCGCCTCTCGCCCGACCTCGTGGTGCTCGCGTACGGCACGAACGAGAGCGGCGACGACGGACACCCCATCGAGACCTACGAGGAGGAGCTGCGCGCGGTCGTCGGCCGCGTCCGCGGCGCGGTGCCCGGCGCCGCCTGCATGCTCATCGGCCCCAGCGACCGCCCCATGCGCGGCGAAGAGGGCGAGCTGGTGGACCGCCCCCGCACCCACCAGGTGGTCGAGGTGCAGCGGCGCGTCTCCCGCGACATGGGCTGCGCCTTCTTCGACCTCGTCGCCTTCGGCGGCGGCCCGCTCTCGATGCCGCACTGGGCCGAGGCGGATCCGCCCTTCGCCCAGCGCGACCACGTGCACTACACCGGCCGCGGCTACCTCCGCCTCGGCGAGGTCCTGCACGGCGCGATGCTCGAGGGCTTCGACGCGGCGCCACGCTTCGATCCCCCGGCCGCGGTCGCCGCGGGTCCTCGCCCCTGATCTTCCCGCCGACGAGCGCGCTATCCAGCGCCTCGTTCTCGCGTTAGGGTCTCGCGTCCAAAGCTTGGAGGGGCGCGATGGCGCATTTCGAAATCATCGAGTTCGAGGGTCAGAAGATGGTCAAGGCGACCATCCAGAACGAGACCATCCGCGCGGAGTCCGGCGCGCTGCACTACATGTTCGGCCAGATCGAGATGGCCTCGAAGGCGCCGAGCGCGGGCGGCTTCCTCAAGTCGATGGTGAGCGGCGAGAACGTCTTCAAGCCCACCTACACCGGCTCGGGCGAGGTCTACTTCGGCCCCCCGATCTTCGGTGAGTACTTCATCCTCCAGCTCAACGGAGAGGAGTGGATCCTCGACCAGGGCGCGTACGTCTGCAGCGACATCGGCATCGAGGTCGACGTCTTCCGCAACAAGGCCCTGACCGGCCTCATGGGCGGCGAGGGCCTCTTCCAGACGAAGGTGAAGGGGACGGGCACGGTCGTGCTCATCGCGCCGGGCAAGGTGCAGACCTATCACCTCCAGGGGCACACCCTGAGCGTGGACGGCAGCTTCGCGATCGCGCGGAGCGCGGGCCTCGACTACGCCGTGCGGCGCGCGAGCAAGTCGCTCGTCGGCTCGTTCACCTCGGGCGAGGGCTTGCTCAACGTGTTCAGCGGCACCGGCACCGTGCTCCTCGCGCCGGTCCCGAACCTCTACCAGAACCTCATCGACCAGAGCCGCTACATCCCGGCCGCGGCGGCGGGCGGCGCGGCGGCGGGCGGCGGCGCCATCGGCGGCCTCGTGGGCCGCTTCGCGGGCGGCGGGATCGGCCGCATCGTCGGCCTCGCGGTGTTGGCGCTCTTCTGCGTGATCACCCTCGTCTGCTCGGGCCTCACGCAGGTGATGCAGTAGCCTCGACCGGACGCGGCTAACGCTCGAGGTAGTCGGCGAAGCCCTTGAGCAGGGCCTTGTAGAGCATGTTCCCGATCACGCGATAGCCGGCCGGCGTCGCGTGCCGGAAGTCGCCGAAGGCGAGCCGGGGCTCGGTGCGGAACCACGCCCGCATCGCGCCCTCGCCGCCCATCGCGGTGAAGGTGTCGAAGAAGGCGCAGCCCTCCGCGCGCGCCGCGCGCCGCATCGCCTCGACGATGATCGGCACCGGCTCGAGGGTCTCGATGGCGCCGCGCTCGCTTCGCCGCGCCTGATCGAGCGGGGCCATCAGGAGGCACGCCGCCTCGGGGCGCGCCCGCCGGACCATGCGCGCGACGCGCCGGAAGTCGTCCTCGAACTGCTCGGGCGTGCGCGGGTCGTCCGCGTCGTTGCCGCCGAAGCCGAGCACGATGAGGTTCGTGTCGCGGTGCGCGTGCTGACGGCGGAAGTGGGCCTCGTCGTAGCCGAGCATGCGGCGCGCCCGCGCGCCGACCATGCCGAGCGAGTCGTAGACGACGCCGGGCCCGTCGCGCTCGAGCACCATGCCGTAGAGCCGGCTCTCGCCGCCGCCGAGCGTGCGCAGCTCCAGCTCGTGCGCTCCGTCGGGCACCCGCACCTCGTGCCACCCGTCGGTGGTCTGCTCGCCGCGCGTGCTCACAACCTGCCGCTCGCCGTCGTCGACGCGCAGGTCGAGGTTCCCGCCGCGCGGGTGCGCCTGGTACCACAGCTCGAAGCGGCTCACGCGGCCGCCCACCGGGCCCCGGTCGCTCGTGCCGAACTCCGCGCGCCCGCCCGCCATCGAGCGGTACTGGACGCCCCCGTAGCCGTAGAGGTGGTCGCGGAGCCCCGCCCGGACGAGCTCGATGAGGCGCCACTGGCCCGACGCGGAGTGGTCGACGTCCGTGTGGCGGTACGGCATCGAGCCGCGCGAGATCAGGATGAAGCCATGCCCCGCGTCGCCGAAGCGCTGCTGGAAGCGGCGCCGCGCGGTGCTGGTGATCCCGTCCCCCGCGATCGAGGAGTCGCCGTAGTGCGCGATCCGGGTGATGGCGCCGTCCTGGCGCTCCGCCGTGCGCAAGAGCGCCTCGTAGAAGGGGCGCATCGCCCGGCCACCGGGATCTTCGAGCTCGCGGACCAGGCCCTCGAGCTCGCTCGGCGCGATGCGCACCGACGGCCCGGTCTCGGCGCTGGACTCGTGCTCGCGCTCGGAGGGCGGCTCCGGCGCCTCGGCGAGGTTCGCCGCGACCGCGTCCCCGAGCTGCTCGGCGAGGGCCTCGTCACCGCGCGCGGTGCGCCGGCTGACCGCGCCCCCGGTCGCGACCGCCATGCCCCCCTCGACGGGCTGCTCCGCGAGGAACATGCGCGCGATGGGCACGCCCTCCCCGGGGACCCACGCCTTGAAGCGCTCCATGTTCGCGCTGGCCAGCGGGGCGATCGCGTACGGCACGCCGGCGAGCAGGAGCAGCACGCCGAGCGCCCCGGCGAGGTGCCGCATCGCGCTCGCGGTGGCCCCGACGCGGTCCTCGGTGGCGCGCTCCTCCACGGTCGACAGCGACTCGAGCAGGGTGTTCGACCCCTCCTCGCCCAGCAGATCTTCGCTCTCGCTTCGCTCGCTCAACGCCGCCTCGGACCCCGCGCAGGGTGCTTCGATTCACTCTCGGACCGACGTCGAGGTGTAGCATCGCGCGTTCCCGGGCGAAACGAATCAGCCGCCGAGCGCAGCCTCGAGGTCGGCGACGTCGACCGGCTTGACCAGGTGCGAGTCGAAGCCGGCGGCCAGCGCGCGCTCCCGGTCTTCGCGCATCCCGTAGCCGGTGAGGGCGATGAGCCGCACCGCGTCGCCCAGCTCCGCGCGCACGCGCCGGGCGACCTCGAAGCCGTCGATCCGAGGCAGGCCGATGTCGACCACGGCGGCCGCGGGCGTCGTGCGCAGGATCAGCGCCACGCCCTCCTCCCCGTCGCCGGCCTCGAGGACCTCCACGCCGCGCTGCTCCAGGATCAGCCGCAGCATCTCGCGGTTGTCGGCCTGGTCCTCCACCAGCACCACCGGGCCCGATGGGGTGGCGGACGAGGCCTCCTCGGACGGCGCGCGCGCGTCGACGCGGGCCGATCCCTCCTGGGCGTGCGGCAGCTGGACGACCAGCTCGGAGCCGCTCCCCGGCCCGTCGCTCCGGGCGTGCACCGCGCCCCCGTGACCGATCACCAGTCGCTCCACCAGGGCCAAACCGAGCCCCATGCCGCCGTCCGAGCGCTCGAGGCTGCCGTCTCCCTGCACGAACATGTCGAAGATCCGCTCGAGCATCTGCGGCTCCATCCCGAGGCCGTCGTCCCTCACGCGGAGGGTGACCGTCGCGCCCTCCGTCGCCGCGGCGATCCACACGTTCCCGCCGGGCTCGTTGTACTTCAGGGCGTTGGTGACGAGGTTCGTCACCACCTGCCGCAGGCGCGTGCGATCGCCGTCGACGTGGAGGGGCGCGTCCGGCAGCGCGAGGTGGAGCTGGACGCGCGCGTCGTCCGCGCGCTTGCGCAGCGTCTCCGAGGCGCCGGTCACCACCTCCCGGAGATCGAGCCGCTCCCGCTGGAGCTCGATCTTGTCCTGGGTGACGCGCGAGACGTCGAGGAGGTCGTCGAGGAGCCGCGCCATGTGGTTGGCCTGCCGCCGGATGACGTCCACCGGCTCGTCCTCGCCGTCGAGCACGAGGCTCGCGTTCATGATCCCGCCGAGCGGGTTGCGCAGCTCGTGCGAGAGGATGGCGAGGAAGGCGTCGCGGCGCCGCACGGCCTCTCGCGCCTCCTCCTCCGCGCGCTTCTGCGAGGTCACGTCGCGCGAGACGCCGAAGGTCCCGACCACCTCGCCGTCCTCGTCGCGCAGCGCGAGCTTGGTGATGAGCGCCCACTCGCGATCACTCTCTCGGCGCTCCAGCGCGTTGATGATCGGCCGGCCACGCTCGCGGATGCCCGCGTCGGTCGCCTCCCAGCGGGCGCCGAGCGCCGGCGACATGACCTCGCTGGGCCGCTTGCCCCGCGCGTCGGCCGGGCCGTCGAGCCCGAGGCGCCGCGCGAAGGCGCGGTTGATGCGCACGAAGCGGCCCTCGGCGTCGGCGAAGTAGACGTCGTCGGGCAGCGTGTCCATGAGGCTGTCGAGGAGGTGGCGCGCGCGGTAGAGCTCTCGCTCGGCGCGCTTGAGCGCGGTGAGGTCGACGAGGGTGAGCACCACCCCCTCGATCCCGTCCGCCGTCTCGTAGGGGTGGATGCGCAGGAAGTACCAGCGTGAGGAGGCGCCCCGCACCTCGCGCTCGTGCGGAGGGCCGCCGCGGAGCACCGCGCGCGCCTCCGCCATCAGGTCCTCGTGCTCGATGGAGTGAGTGAACGTGTCGAGCGGCCGGCCCACGTCCGCCGGGACGAGCTTGAACAGCTCCGTGATCCGCGGCGTGAAGCGTCGGATGCGCAGCTCCGCGTCGACGAAGATGGTGCCGATGTCGGTCGCGGACAGGAGGTTGTCCATGTCGTTCGTGAGCCGCGACAGCTCGTCGATCTTCTTCTGGAGCTCGGCGTTGACGGTGTAGAGCTCCTCGTTGACCGACTGCAGCTCCTCGTTCGTGCTCTGGAGCTCCTCGTTGGAGGCGACGAGCTCTTCGTTCGTGGCCTGCATCTCCTCGTTGCTGCTCTCGAGCTCCTCGATCGTGGCCTGGAGGTTCTCCTTGGTGTGCTCCAGCTCGCGCTCGAGATCCCCGAGCTGCTGCTGCGTCAGCTCATGCACGTTCAACGAGGGCCCCGACTCCGCCGCGGGCTCGGCCACGCTCTCCCCGGTCGGCTCGAGCGCGATGAGGATGTCCGGCGGCCCGTCGCCGGACGTCACCGGCTCCACGCGCAGCTCGAGGCGCTCCCCCGCGACCTCCACCCCCGTGAACACGATGGGCTCGCGCACCTTGCGCACCCGCTGCAGCGCGCCCGCGAGCGGCAGCTTGAGCTCCGCCGCGAGCACATCGAGGAGATCGCTCGAGGGCCGCCCCTCGCGCACCTGGAGGAACCGCGAGGCGCCTCCGAAGACGTGGAGGACCTCGCGGTCGGGGCTCACCAGGAGCGACGGCGGCATGTAGCGCTCGAGGAGCGAGTCGTAGCTCGCCAGCAGGCGCTTCACCGAGCGGACGGGTGACGTCTGCGGCGCCGCGCGGCTCAGCCCGGGGCCACGGCGAAAGGCCGCGGCGTCGGCGAGGCGGCTGTCGCGGAGCTTGCGGAAGAGCCGCCACCTCGGATCGATCTCGCCGAACTCGTCCGCGACCGCCCCGAGGGACTCGCTCGTGCCGAGGAAGAGCACCCCGCTCGGCCGCAGGCCGAAGTGGAACAGGGAGATCACCTTCCGCTGCGCTGCGCTCTTCAAGTAGATGAGCAGGTTGCGGCAGCTCAAGAAGTCGAGCCGGGTGAATGGCGCGTCGTTCACGACGTCATGTCGCGCGAAGACCACCATCTGGCGCAGCTCCCGCGCGACTCGCCAGCGCTCGCCCTCGCGCGAGAACCAACGCTCGCGCCGCTCGACGCTCAGGTCCTCGAGGGCGTGGCCGTCGTAGAGGCCCTCGCCCGCGTGGGCGATCGATCGCTCGTGCGCGTCGGTCGCGAAGATCTTGACCGGGAGCTCCGCGCCGTCGGTCTCGAGGCGCTCGCGGATGAGCATCGCGAGGGAGTAGGCCTCCTCCCCCGTGGCGCAGCCCGCGACCCAGGCGCGGAGCTCCCGCCCGTGCTCGCGCGCGCGAGCGATGATCTCCGGCACGACCTCCCGCCCCAAGATGTCGAAAGCTTCCCTGTCGCGAAAGAACTGGGTCACGCCGATCAGCAGGTCGCGGTAGAGCGCGTCGACCTCGTCGGGCTCCTGCTCGAGTCGCCTCGCGTAGCTCGCCAGGTCGGCGTCCTGATGCAGCAAGACGCGGCGCTCGATGCGGCGGGCGACCGTCGTTACCTTGTACTGCTCGAAGTCGAGATCGTTGGCCTCACGGAGGGTGGCGATGATCTTCGCCATCGGATCCGACTCGGCGTGGCGGGCGCTCTGGCCCGCGTCGAGCCGCGCGCGATAGCGCTGGATGGCCCGCGAGATGTCCGCGACCGGCAGGACCAAGTCGACGCAGCCGGTGTCGCGCGCCGCCTTGGGCATCCCGTCGAAGACCGCCTCTTGCGGGCTCTGCGCCAACACGAGGCCCCCCGCCTCGCTGATGGCCTGCACCCCACGGGAGCCGTCGGTGCCGGTCCCCGAGAGGATCACGCCGACCCCGCGCTCCCCCTCTTCGCGCGCGAGCGAGCGGAAGAAGATGTCGATGGGGAGCGACAGCTCCCGCTCCTCGCCCTTGTCCGACAGGAGCAGCCGTCCATCCGAGATGATCATGTCGTGACGGGGCGGGATGAGGTGGATGGTGTCGGGCTCGACCCTCATCCCGTCTCGCACGCGCGTGACCGCCAGCGCGGTGCGGCGCTCGAGCAGCTGGTCCATCATCGACTCGAAGTCGGGGGAGAGGTGCTGGACGACGACGAAGGCGGCGCCCGTGTCCGGCGGCGTGGCCCCGAACAGCCCCTCGAGCGCCTCGAGCCCTCCAGCCGACGCGCCCACGCCCACGATCAGCGGCCTCTGCGACACGATTGTCTCGTCCCCCATGGGACGAGGCTACCAACACCGAGAGCCGCTTTCAGCTGGCGCAAAAAGCCACGCCCGCTCAGAACTGGAAGTAGATGTAGGGCACGGCTTCCTGCGTCACGAAGAGCGCGATCACGACGGCGACGACCGCGAGCGCGACGCCCTTGCCCCACGCGGGCAGCGCGAGGAATCGCAGGCGCAGGCTCTCCAGCTGTGAGCGCGGCACGTAGTGGAGGAAGAAGCCGAGCGCGAGCACACGCCACACGTCGGCGTCGATCTGCGCGACGCTCGTCGTGCCGCTGAAGATCTGACCGGCGACCGCGCCCGCGTTGTCGAGGTCGGTCGCGCGGAAGAGGATGCGGCTGAAGACCACGAACTGGAGGGTCAGCACGATCTTGAGCACGTTCGCCCAGCCCGGGTCGGGGCCCGTCCAGCCGCGGCGCTTGCGGTAGTCGCCCCAGGCCCGGGTGGCGACGACCGCGAACGCCTGGAGGTTGCCGTAGATCACGAAGGTCCAGCTGGCGCCATGCCAGAGGCCGATGAGGAAGAGCGTGATCCACAGGTTGACGTAGGTGCGCGCCGGCCCCTTCCGCGAGCCGCCGAGCGGGAAATAGAGGTAGTCACGCAGCCAGGTGCTGAGCGTCATGTGCCAGCGCCGCCAGAAGTCGCTGACGCTCGTGGCCTGGTAGGGGCGATCGAAGTTCTCGGGCAGCTCGAGGCCGAAGAGCTTGGCCGAGCCGCGCGCGACGTCGGTGTAGCCGCTGAAGTCGCAGTAGATCTGGAGCGTGAAGCCGTAGAGCGCGATGACGACCTCGGTCGCGCTGAACGCGGCGGGGTCGTCGAACACGCGGTCGACCAGGTTCACGCTCACGAAGTCCGCGAAGACGACCTTCTTCGTCACGCCCATCGCGATCAGGAAGAGCGCGTTCCCGATCCGCTCGCGGGTCAGCCACGGCGGCCGGTCGATCTGCGGCAGGAACTCGGCCGCGCGCACGATCGGGCCGGCGACGAGCTGCGGGAAGAAGGTGACGTAGAAGCAGAAGCGGACGAGGCTGCGGCACGGCTCGAGCCGCCCGCGGTAGACGTCGATCGTGTAGCTGAGCGTCTGGAACGTGTAGAAGCTGATGCCGACGGGCAGCAGGACGTCGAGGACGGGCGTCTCGAGCTGCACCCCGAACAGCGAGAAGACGTCCCCCGTCGCGGCGCTGAAGAAGTTGAAGTACTTGAAGACGCCGAGGAGGCCGAGGTTGCCGCCGAGGCTGACCAGCAGCCAAGCCTTCTTGCGCGCCTGCGTCTTCGCGCCGGCGATCTGGAGGCCGGCCGTGAAGTCGAGGAGCGTGGAGAAGAGGATCAGCCCGATGTAGGCCGGGTTCCACGCCATGTAGAAGGCGCAGCTGGCGAGGAAGAGGAAGAACAGCCGCGGCCCCGCGCCGCGCACGGTGAGCCGGCGGTCTCTCTCCCCGGAGGCTCGCTCCTCGCTGGCCTCGTCGCGCTCGCGGCCCAGCCACCGCACGGCCCAGAAGCCGCCCAGCGTCAGCGCGAGGAAGACGAAGTAGTCGAGGCTGTTGAAGAGCATCGCCGGGTCGGGCGGTTCTAGCAGCGCCGCGGGTCGGCGCCCACGCGCGGCGTGGGAAGCCAGACACGGCCGATCACGAGATCATTGAGGAATCAGCCGGGTACGGGGCCTGCAAACGATGCTCGACATGATCGTCGTCCCCGTCTTCATCGCCAGCGTGAGCGTGGCCATCTTCATCTCCACCCTCCAGCTCGGAGAGCGAAGCGCGCCGACTCAGCGGTAGGCGTAGCCGATCAGGAAGCGGCCCTCGAAGGTCTCGTCGATGCCGGCCTCGCCGTTGCCGAACGCGCCGCCGGCGCCGTCGAAGCTGAGCTCCTGGTAGCTGTAGCCGAAGCGCGCGGCCCAGGTGAGGCCCATCTCGAGGAAGCCAGACATGCCGAGGTAGAGGTCCACGCCCCCGAAGAACATGCCCGGGCCGAAGGCGGGCGCCACGTCGCCGCCGTCGAGCCCGATGCGGCCGCCGAGGCCCGCCTCCACCATCAGCAGCTCCTCGTACGCGCGCACGCGGCCGAAGACGCCCGGGCGGAGGTAGCTGAAGAGCTGGGACGGGAAGCCGTCGGGCGCGTCCAGGAAGACCCCGTCCATGCCGAAGCCCACCGTGCCGCCGACCTCGAGGATGTCCTCGATGGTGTAGCCGTAGCCGGCGTCGACGCGGAAGTGCATCGACGTCATGCCGCGCTGCTGGCCGTCTCCGCGCAGGTAGTTGATGCCGACCGAGAAGCTGCCCTCGGCCGCGAACAGGAGGCCGCGCGCCGCGTCGTTGCGCTCCGCGAGAGGACGCGCCTCGAGGCGGAGATCGATCTCGGGGTACGGGTCGGCGGCGAAGAAGTGCCGACGGAAGCTCGCGTCCCGCACCGACGTGCTCACGCTCCGGATCCGCAAACCCACCAGCCCGATGATCATCGGCTGACGCCACGCGACCTCGCCCTCGGGCTCCTCGACCACGCCCGGATCCTCGTAGTCGACGGGGTCCGGCTCTGGCTCCGCGGCGGCGGCGGCCGCGGCGGCGGCGGCCTGCCGCTGCTGGTCGAGCACCGCCTGCGCCTCGTTGACGGCGTCGAGCGCCGCCTGAGAGATGTCGGGCAGGTCGCGCCGTCGCCGCGGGGACGGGCCGTCGCGTCGCGCCAGCTCGTTGCCGCGTGGATCGACCACGACGATGGTGGTCGTGGCCCGGCGGCCGCGCCCCTCGACGCTGCCGGTCACGACCAGGGTGATGCCCATGCTCTCGACGACCTGCGCCATCCCGTCGGGGGTGCTCACGTCGACGCCGAGCGACTGGGCGGTGCCCACGGCCTGCTCCTCGTCGACGAGCTCCACGAAGGAGGCCAGCTCGCTCACGACCGCCTCGCGAGCGCGCTCGGCGCGCCAGCCCTCGAAGCGGAGCACGATGGCCCGTGGGACCTGGTTGGGCTGCGCGACGGCGGTGCCGACGGCGAGCCAGGAGAGCAGCGCGATCAGCGCGGCGCCCAGCGGGCGGATCGATTCGTTCATGGCTGCGACGCAGTCTACTATTCGATGAACGTGTCGTGGTAGCCCGCGTCCTCGATGCCCTGCGCCGCCTCGGTGGCGTGCAGCGGCAGCAGGCAGTCGAGCATCACCGCCAGCTCGTCGGTCCGCGTGGTGCCGAGGCTCTTCTCGTACGCGCCCGGGTGCGGCCCGTGGGGGATGCCCGCGGGGTGGAAGCTGATGCTCCCCGGCCCGACGCCCTTGCGGCTCGTGAAGTTGCCGCGCACGTAGTAGAGGAACTCGTCCACGTCGACCGAGCTGTGCGGGTACGGGCAGGGCACGGCCTCCTCGTGGAAGTCCACCACCCGCGGCACGAAGCTGCAGACGAGCGCGCCCCGCGCGCCGAAGGTGCCGTGCCAGGTCGGCGGCAGATGCACGAGCCCGGCGCGCGGCTGGAAGTTGAGGATCGGGAAGACCCACGGGTAGACGGTGCCGTCCCAGCCGACGACGTCGAGCGGGCTGCGCGGGATCGAGAAGCCGTGGAACGCGCCGTCGCGCTTCACGACCAGCTCGCGGATGCCCTCGTCGCGCGGCGGCTCGAAGGTCGGGCGGCGGAAGTCGCGGTGGCAGAACGGCGCGTCCATGCGGAGCTGCCCGACCTCGTTGCGCCACTGCTTGGGGAGATGCAGCCCGCCATGGAGCTCCATCGAGAGCCACTCCTGCGGCCCGTCCGCGAGCTCGAAGCGATGCAGCACGCCCTTGGGCACGAAGACGTAGTCGTCCTGCGCGAAGGGCACGTCGCCGAGCATCGAGCGGAGCACGCCGCCGCCCTGCTTGACGAAGAAGAGGTCGTCGCCGTCGGCGTTGACGAAGTAGACCGGATCGGACGCGTCGGGCTGGAGGGTCGAGATCGTGACGTCCGCGTTGAACAGCAGCGGCACCCGCGCGTCGATCGGCGCGCCGCCCGCGCCCAGGTCCTGAGAGCGGAAGTGCCGCTTCTTCAGCGGCCGCGCGCCCTCGGGCCTCGGCACCTTCCACCCGCGCGAGGTCTCGGCCACGCGCTGCTCGTGCGGCCGGCCCTCGTGATAGAGGATCGTGTACGGGCCCTCGAAGCCGTCCCGCGTGAGGCACTCCTCCCAGCGCAGGTTGCCCTCGGGATCGCGCAAGGCGATGTGATGCTTGCGCGGGACCTCGCCGACCTGCATCCGGTCGAGCATCAGATGCGGCCTTCGTCCCGCTGCTGACGCTCGATGCTGTCGAAGAGCGCGCGGAAGTTCCCGCCTCCGAAGCCCGCGTCACCCTTGCGCTGGATGATCTCGTAGAAGAACGGCCCGGCCTCGCGGTCCTCGTACAGCCCGGCCGACTCGCGGAGGAAGATCTGCAAGAGGTATTTGTGCTCCGCGCTCCCGTCCACGAGGATCTCCAGCTCGCGCAGCACCTCGATGTCCTCGTCGATGCTGCCCACGCCGATGTCCTTCAGCCGCTGGGGCAGCATGTCGAAGTACGTGCCGGGGGTGGGCATGAACTTGACGCCCTTGGCCCGCAGCGCGCGGGTGCACTCGATGATGTCCCTCACGCCGAGGGCCGCGTGCTGGATGCCGTCGCCGCGCTGATCCTCGTGGAAGAGGTTGATCTGCGACTTGCGGAAGAAGGGCCGCATCGGCTCGTTGTTGGCGAATTTCACGCCGCTCGGCTTGTCCCACATGACGACCGACTTGAGGCCCGAGCCCTCCTCCTTCTTCTGCGAGACGTCGGTCGAGTGGAAGGCGATCTCCCAGTAGCGCTCGAAGCCCATCACGTGCTCCATCCAGAGCAGCGCGGGGCTCATCGTCTCGAAGTTGCTCGTGATGTGGTCGATGCCCGTGAACCCGTAGCCGTTCTCGCCGCCCTTCGGCTCCTCGTGCTCGACGAACCCGGGGAAGAGGCCCGGCTTGCCCTGGCGCTGCACGAAGCGGAACGTCGTGCCGCCGAACGGCGTCGTGATGGAGAAGGTGCTGAACTTGCCGCCCTTGACGTCGGTGTGGACCACGTCGGAGATCGGCGTGGCCCCGCGGCCCTCGAGCAGCACGAAGGCGCGCTCGATGTCCTCGACCTCGAAGACCAACGTGCCGACCCCGTCGGGGTGCTTCGCGAGCCAGCGCGCCGCGCGGCCGCCCTCGCCCACCGGCTCGCTGACGAGGACGCGGATCGAGCCGGCCTTGAAGAGCGCCGAGCGCTGCTTGGCCCGCTCGTTCAGCTCCTCCCCGCTGACGCCCAGCTCGGCGAACCCCAGCAGCTCCGTGTAGAAGCGGCGGCTGCGCTCGAGGTCGTGGACGTAGTAGTGGAGCGCTTCGATCCGCTTGATGCCGATGGGCTCGACCTTGGACATGTGTCGTTCTCCGGGGCTCGTTGTCTGAACGGCGGGACTCTGGGCGGGCTAGCTGGGCTGCGCGTCGGGCTGACGGTCCGGGTGCGCCGCCTGGAAGGCCTCGAGCGCGGCGCAAGCCGTGTCGACGCGGTGCAGGAGCGGCAGCTCCGCCTCGACGTCGATGCCGAAGCGGCGCGCGTTGTAGAGCTGAGGGACCAGCGCGCAGTCGGCGAAGCTGACCGCGTCGCCCACGCAATAGCGGCCGGCGACGCTCTCCGCCACCGCCTGGAAGGCGAGCAGCCCCGAGAGGATGTGCCCGCGCGCCCACGCCTTCGCGTCGACGCCGTGCTGGCGCTCGAGGAGCTGCATCACGCGGAGGTTCTGGAGCGGCTGGATGCCCGCGTTGACGATCTCGGTGAGCTGACGCGCTCTCGCGCGGAGCACCGCGTCGGACGGCAAGAGCGCCGGCTCGGGGTGCGCCTCCTCGAGGTACTCGAGGATCGCCACCGACTGCCCGAGCCGGATGGGGCCGCCGTCGCCTTCGATCTCGAGGACCGGGACCTGCCCCATCGGGTTCTTCTGCGTGAAGTCCGCGGCGTGCTGCTGCCCGCCGTCCTTGACCAGGTGCACCGCCGCGTGCTCGACGCTCAGGCCCTTGTGGGCGAGCGCGATGCGCACGCGGTACGAGCAGCTCGAGCGCCAGTAGCCGTAGAGCTTCATCGGGGGCGGCTTCATCGCTTCTGGGGGGCCGCGACGGTCTGCGCGATGGTGCCGAAGAGGTTCTTGCCCTGCGGGTCGTGCATCTCGACCGTGACGCGGTCGCCGACCTTCAGGAACTCCGTCGTCGGCTTCCCGTTCGCGATGATCTCCCGCATGCGCCGCTCGGCGAGGCAAGAGACGCCGCGCGCCTCGTCCTCGTTCGAGATCGTGCCGCTGCCGAGGATGGTCCCCGCCGTGAACGCGCGCGTCTTCGTGATGTGCGCGATGAGATCGTAGAACGAGAAGTGCATCTCGGGGCCCGCGTGCGGGTCGCCCGCCAGCTCGCCGTTGAGCGTGGAGCGCATCTGCAGGTGCAGCCGGCCGTCCTTCCAGGCGTCGCCCAGCTCGTCCGGGGTGATCGCGAAGGGCGAGAACGCGGTGGCGGGCTTGCTGGTGAAGAAGCCGAAGCCCTTCTTGAGCTCGGGCGGGATCAGGTTCCGCAGGGTCACGTCGTTGGCCAGCATCAGGAGCCGCACGTACTTGCTCGCCTCGGCCTGCGTGACGCCCTGCGGCGTGTCGCCGAGGATCACGCAGATCTCCGCCTCGAAGTCGAGGCCCCACTCGGCGTTCACGAGCGGGATGTCGTCGCGCGGACCGAGCAGGACGCCCGAGCCGCCCTGGTAGACGAGCGGATCGGTCTCCAGCGTCTCGGGGGGCTCGGCGTTGCGCGCCTTCCGCACCAGCACGATGTGGTTGATGTAGGCCGAGCCGTCGACCCACTCGTAGGCGCGCGGCAGGGGCGGCCCGAGCTTCTCGAAGTCGATCTCGCGGCTCTCGACCTTGCCGTCCGAGAGGTCGCGCGACAGCTCGCGGAGGCGGGCCTCGGTGCCCTCCCAGTGGTCGAGCGCGGCCTGCATCGTCGGCGCGATGTCCTTGGCGGACGCGTACCGCTCGCCCTCGGCATCGACGACGATCAGCGCGCCGTCGCGGCGGTCTCCTTGGCGGAGCGTGGCCAGCTTCATGTCGGAAAATCCTCTCGTCCGTTCGGAGTGACTGCGGGACGGGAGCATAGCGCCCGGCCGCGTCGCGTCGCGTGCGCCTTTTCACACCGACGCCGAGAAGCTCAATGATCCCCGCGGATCACGACCTCGGAGTCCTCTTTCAGGGGGCGCTCGGCGTGCAGGACCACGAGGTGGTTGGCGTCGAGCCGGCCCGCGACCTCCACCTGCCGCTCGTCGCCGCCGACCACGCGCACGTTTCGCACGAGGACCCGCGAGTGCTCGACGAGCTGCAGCTGGGTCGCCTTCTTCTCGTGATGGAGCGCGGCCCGCGGCGCGAACCACCCGTCGCGCTCCCCGACCTCGAGCACCGCGGTCGCGCGCTCTCCCGCCGCGACCCGCCCCTCGGCGTTGTCGACGTCGACGAGCACGCGCCGCACGTCGTCGGCCGAGGTGGGCGACCAGCGCCGGATCACGCCCGGCAGCGCGCCCTCGATGGACGGCGCCCGCACCGACACCGCGTCGCCGGTCTTCAGCGTCCGCGCGAGCCAGGTGGGCACGTCGACCACGAGCACCACGGGATCCACCTCGACCAGCTCGACGATCGGGTTGCCGGACACGACGGTCGCGCCGCTCGCGACGCTGACGGAGGAGACGCGACCGGAGAACGGCGCGCGCACGGTGGCGTTCTCGAGGAGCAGCGCGTGGCGCTTCGACTGCACCTTCTCTTGCGCGAGCTTGTGCTCGGCCGCGCGGCGTTTCGCCTCGAAGCCGAGGAGCCTCCCCGCGGGCTCTCCTCGCTGCTCGGCCTGCGCGAGCGCGTCCTCCCGCTCCGCGAGCGCGGCCTCGAGCCCGTGCACCGCCGCCTCGCTCGCGAGGGCGCGCTGCCGGAGCATCGCGTCGCCGATCGCGCACAGCACCGCGCCCTCCTCGACGGCGTCGCCGAGCTGCAGAGACAGGCCGGTGATCACGCCGGACGCGGGCGACTTGAGGAGCACGGCGCGCGACGCCGCGAAGCGGCCCTCGATCTCCAGCGGCGTGTCCGTGCGCCGCTGCACGAGGGGCGCGACGCGCACCGGCACGGGCGCCGGACGAAGCTCGAGCTCATCGAGATCCACCTCCGGAGTCTACTACCTCGAGCGTGTTTTTTGACCGCCGAGCCGCGGACCAGTTACGGCCGAGATCGGTTCAGCGACGGGGGCGACCGTCGCTGTGAGCCAGAGCCGACTCGGGCGACGAGTCGTTTGCGGACAAGGGAGGCATCCATGAGCCAGCGAATCGCAGTGGTCATCACCCTGGCGCTCTCGAGCTTCGGCTGCGCGAGCGCGCATCCGTCGGACGAGGTCGCGCCGGGCATCTACGAGCTGAGCGCGAGCGCCGACACCGACGCCTGCTCTCCGCACCGAGCGGTCGGCGTGATGGGTGAGGTGGCCGTGCTGGTCGAGGCGGGCGCGGTCGACGCCCCCGTGCCGGACATGGACGCGCCCCTCCTCGTGGCGCCGCGCGTGCGCCTCGCTCCCGGACAGTCGTATCACTCCGAGACCAACCGCCGCATCCCGGGCTGCGAGTCCGCGTGGGTGCACGAAGAGTGGACGATGCTCCAGGGCGGCGCCGAGGGCTTCCGCGTGCTCCACACCCAGGAGTGGCAGGGCCTCGCGGCCTGCGCGGGAGCGCGCGACGTGATGCCGGGCGCCCCCGAGGCCGACTGCCGCTCGGAGCGCGTCCTCGACTACGCGCTCTCGAGCGTCTGCCGCGCGCCGTGCCGCCTGCTGCTCGGCGACACGGACAGCGTCGTCTGCAGCTGCGACTGACTACTTCGGGGCCATCCTGAGCGCGCCGTCGAGCCGGATGACCTCGCCGTTCAGGTAGGCGTTGTCGACGATCGCGCCGACCAGCTTGCCGAACTCCGCCGGGTCGCCGAGGCGCGCGGGGTTCGGGATCGCGGCCGCGAGCGCGACGCGCGCCTTCTCGGGGAGCCCCGCGAGCATCGGCGTGTCGAAGGTGCCGGGCGCGATGGTCATCACGCGGATCGCGGCGCGGCTGAGGTCGCGCGCGGCCGGGAGCGTCATGGCGACCACGCCGCCCTTGGACGCGCTGTAGGCGACCTGGCCGATCTGCCCATCGAAGGCGGCCACGCTGGCCGTGTTCACGATGCAGCCGCGCTGACCGTCCGCGTCCGGCTCGTTCTTCATCATCGCCGAGGCCGCGAGGCGCAGCACGTTGAACGTGCCGACCAGGTTCACGCCGATGATCTTCTGGAAGAGGTCGAGGTCGTGAGGCTCGCCCTCCTTGTTCACCGTGCGCGCGGCCCAGCCGACGCCGGCGCAGCTCACGGCCACCCGCAGCGTGCCGAGCTCCGCCGCCGCGTCGATCGCCTTCTGCACGTCGGCCGCGCTGGTGACGTCGGTCTCCACGAAGCGAACCGTGTCGCCGAGCGCCTTCGCGAGCGCCTCGCCGCGCTCCACGTCGCGGTCGACGATCACGGCCCCGCAGCCCTTGTTCACCAGGTGCTCGACGGTCGCCCGACCGAGGCCCGAGGCGCCGCCCGAGACGAGCGCTACGACTTCCTTCATCGACGTTCTCCTTCGTTCGCGCCAGCCCACCGCCAGCGTCCGCGTGCCGTGTAGCACAGCGCCCACAGAGATGGGGTAGCCTGCGGGCATGCGCGTTCATCACCTCGGCTGCGGCACGATGTGCCCGCGCGGCGGCGGCTGGCTGGACGGCCGGAGCGGCGGGCTGCTCTCCCCGGCCGAGCTCGTCTGTCACGTGCTCCTCGTGGAGACCGACCGCCACGGGCTGGTCCTCGTCGACACGGGCTTCGGCCTCGACGACTGCGCGGCGCCCAGAGACCGCCTCGGCGGCGTCTTCCCCGGCCTGGCCGCCCCGGTGCTCGACGCGGCGGAGACCGCGCGCCGTCAGATCGAAGCGCTCGGCCTCGATCCGGCCGACGTGCGTCACGTGGTCTTGACGCACATGGACCTCGACCACGCAGGCGGCCTGAGCGACTTCCCCGACGCGTCGGTGCACCTCTACGTGGAGGAGCATCGCGCCGCCACCGACCCGCCGACGCGCGCGGAGCGGCAGCGCTACCGCGCGTGTCAGTGGGCGCATGGCGTCCGCTTCGAGACGTACGAGGCGACCGGGGAGCCCTGGATGGGCTTCGCGTGCGCGCGCGATCTCCGCGGCCTGCCTCCCGAGATCCTCCTCGTCCCCCTCACCGGGCACTCGCGCGGTCACTCCGCGGTGGCCGTCGACACCGGCGCGACCGGGGCCGGACGGTGGCTGCTCCACTGCGGCGACGCCTACTTCCACGAGGACGAGCTGAACGTGGAGCGACCCTCGTGCCCCGGAGGGCTGCGCTTCTTTCAGAAGCTCGTGGCCTTCGACAAGACCGACATGCTCCAGAACCAAGCGCGCCTGCGCGCGCTGATGGGAGCCCACGGCGACGAAGTCCGCGCGTTCAGCGCGCACGACGCGGAGGAGCTGGCCCGGATGCAGGCTCGGTAGGGAAGCAGGCTCAGTAGGGCGAGTCGCGGTAGCCGGCGGGCGTCACCGTCTCTTGCGGAGACTCATCGTCGCCGCCCGAGCTGGAGCCGCCGCGACGGGGCGCCCAGATGCGGCGCATGCGCGCGCTGACCTCGAGGTTGCCGTTCCGGGGCACGTTCCGCGTGACGGTGGTCTCGCGGTGGCCGTCCTGCGTGAAGACGAACGTCAGCTCCGCGCCCGCCTCGGCCTGCGCGCCGGTCAGCTCCACCTGCGCCGGCGTGGGCCCGTAGGTGTGGTCGCCGATCTGAACCATCGCGCCCGAGGGCCGGGAGTCGAGCTCCACGATGATCGAGCGGATCGGCTCGGGCGTGGGCTCGGGCGCGGGCTCTTCGGCCGCGGCCGCGACCTCCTCCTCCGTCGGCTCGACCTCCGGAGGCTCGACCGGCGGCTCCTCCACCACGACCGGCGGCGTCGCCGTCGCCGTCCCCGCCTGCCCGTCGCCGAAGGGATCGAGCACGAACAGCAGGATGCCGGCCGCGGCCAGCAGCGCGAGCACCCCGAAGATCACCGCGAGCTTGTTTCCGCCACGCTCGAGCGCCTGCGAGCCGGACGCCATCGCCGGGATCTGGCCCGACATGGAGCTGGGCGTGGGGCCGCTCCCGGACTGAGACTGGGTGACGCCCGACCCGGTGATCGTCGGCGCCGAGATCGAGCCGCTCGACGTGGTGCGCAGGGCCTCCGCGCCGAGGGTGTGGATGCCGCTCACCGGGGTGCCGCCGAGCAGGTACTCCCCCGTGAGGCCCAGCTCGCCGCTCGGAGGCAGTGGGAGCTGGAGCTCTCCCGCGACCATCTTGAGCGCGACGAGCAGCGACTCCATGTCGTCGAAGCGGTCCTCGCGCTTCTTCGCGAGACACTTGAAGACGACCTGCTGGAGCTCCGGCGGCACGGGCTGTCGACCCTCCGGCACCTCCATCGGGGGGACCGGCGTGTTGATGTGGTCCATCAGGATCTGGACCTGCTTGTCGCGCTGGAACGGGGGGCGGGCGCAGAGCATCTCGTACATCACGACGCCCAGCGAGTAGATGTCGCTGCGCTGGTCGACGCGCTCGCCCTGGATCTGCTCGGGCGACATGTACTTCGGCGAGCCCATGAAGACGCCCGCTTGCGTCAGGTCCTCTTCCTCTTCTGCAGCGTCGACGTCCTTGACGAGGCCGAAGTCGAGGACCTTCGCGTAGTCCTTCTCGTCGCCCTGCTCGAGCAGCATCACGTTCCCGGGCTTCATGTCCCGGTGGATCACGCCGAGCCGGTGCGCCTCGCGCAGCGAGCGGCAGATCTGCTTCATGATGTGGACGACACGAGTGGCCGGCATCCCGCCGGCCTGCTTCATCGCCTTCTTGAGGGTGATCCCCTCGAGCAGCTCCATGACGATGAAGTAGAGGTTCTCGCTCTGCCCGTAGTCGAAGACCGTCACCGTGTTCGGGTGGCTCAGCTTCGCGACCGTGGCGGCCTCGAGGAAGAAGCGCTTCCGGAACTCCGGGTCCTTGTCTTCTTCGTGCTTCGGGCTCAGGACCTTGATCGCGACGAGGCGACCGAGCGGAGCCTGCTCGGCCTTGTAGACGGCGCCCATCCCGCCGCGCGCGATGGGCGCGATGATCCGGAAGCGGTCGTGAATGACCTTCCCGACGAGAGGATCCGACTCCCCTGCGCTTTTCTTCACGTCCACGAGCACGTCCACGGTTCCAGTCCGAGCGCCGTCAGTCCGAGTACTGTCGGCCCGAGCCTTCGACTCCCCCATCGGCGCCCGCTTGGGTCCATCACCGGATCCCCCGAACGCACGCCCCCGCCACGATTCGCCCACTCCGTGAGAGTGAGATCTTCGTAGTTGGATTGTAGCGGATCGCGCTCACGCATCAATATGGCACCAAAAGTGCCTCAAGTTTTCATGCTTGACCACGTCACCAAACGGCAACGAATGCGACCATTGAAGAGGGGATGGGCGCGAACGGCGCGGCGCTCGCCGAGATCGCGCGGCGCCCCCTCTTCCGGGAGCAGCAGGCTGAAGGTGCACTCGGGGTTCCGACGCATCGCCCCGCGGAGCGCCTCCCAGAACGCGGCGTCCGCCTCGAGGCGCTGACCGTACGGCGGGTTCGAGAGCACGTGGTGCGGACCCTCGAGTCGCAGCGCTCCGAGGGCCGCCTCGGAGAAATGCGCCTGTGCCCCGGCTCGCTCGGCGTTGCGGCGCGCGATGTCGACGGCCTCGGGGTCGATGTCCGCGCCCGCGCAGCGAGGCCCGGTGGCCCGCGCCCCCGCGTGCGCCTCCTCGCGCAGCGCGTCGATCGCCGCCGCCGCCTCCGCGTCGTAGTCCGCCCAGCGCTCGAAGCCGAAGCGATGTGCTCGCGGATGGGTGGGCACACGCCGGGCCATCAGGTCGGCCTCGATGACGAGGGTGCCCGAGCCGCACATCGGGTCGAAGAGCGGCGTCTCACGGTCCCAGCCGCCGAGCCGCACCATCGCCGCGGCGAGCGTCTCCTTCAGCGGCGCCTCGGTGGCCTCGGTGCGCCAGCCGCGGAGGTGGAGCGAGCGGCCCGAGGCGTCGAGGAAGACGCCCGCCTCGTTCTTCTCGAGGTGCACGAAGACGGCGACGTCGGGGTCGTTGCGGTCGACCGAGGAGCGGCGCCCGTGCGCGACGCGCTGCGCGTCGACGATGGCGTCCTTGGTCTTCTGCGCGATGTACTGCGTGTGGGTCAGCCCGCTGCTCCGCGCGACCGACGTGACGGCGAGGCTGCGCTCGGGGGTCAGCCAGCGCGCCCACTCGAGGCCCTGCACGCCGCGGTAGAGCGCGTCCTCGTCGGGGCAGGCGAAGCGCCCCAGCTCCGCGAGCACCCGCACCGCGACGCGGCTGTGCAGGCAGATGCGGGCCGCGACCTCCCGGTTGCCCGAGAGCCACACGCCGCCGCGCTGCCCCTGGAGGCGTCGGTAGCCGAGCTCCCGGAGCTCCTCCTTGAGCGCCTTCTCCGTCCCCCCGGCCGCCGTCACGAAGATCCGCATTCACTCGCTCCGCAGGACCTCGCGCGCGTGCGCTCGGTCGTCCTCGAGCCGCAGCTCGACGTGGTGGCGCAGCGTCCGGCCCGCCCGCTGGAAGATGCGGGGGACGCGCGCCGCGTTGAGGTAGAGGGTGCCGTCCTTCTCGAGCTGCCAGCGACGGTGGCCGCCGCCCCGCAAGGCGTGGTGCATGTGTCCCGCCACCACGGCGCGCACCCGCTTGCCGCGGCGCCGCGCGTGCTCGATGGCGCGCTCGAGGTCGAGGTCACCGAAGTCCCCCTCCTCTTTGCGGAAGTCGCAGCCCCAGATGTCGTCGCGCTTCTGCCCGAGGCCGTGCGGGCCGTTGTGGGCGAAGAAGATCAGCTCCTCGGCGTCCGACTCGTCGATGAGGGCCGAGAGCGTGCGGACCGAGTCCTCGAGGTCTTCGACCCCGAAGCGGGCCTCGAGGTGCGGCCGGAAGGCGAGCCGAGGCCCGCCCGCGGAGTGGGGGCGCCCCGCGATCATCTCGAGCCCTCGCCCGCCGTCGGGGAGCGCGTGCCGGCTGTATCCGGCCAGCGTCGCTGGGCGCAGGGCCTCGGCCAGGTCGGCCTCGCGCTGCTCCTGGCCGAGGTTGAGGAGCGGGATGAGCGCGTCGGCCTCTAGGACCTCCGCCGCCATCTGCCCGACGTGCGCCGCGTCGTGGTTGCCGGGCATGACGAAGGTCGGCGTGGACAGCGAGGCGATGAGCTTCGCGATGCCCAGCCCGCCCTTGATCGAGTAGGCCGCGAGATCGCCCACGACGAGGATGGCGTCGTAGCCCTCCTCGTCGAGTTGACGCACGTCGACCTCGTCGAAGCAGAGGTGAATGTCGCCGATGACGCCGAGCCGCACGGGCCGCGGAACGTAGCGCGTTCAGGGCAGCGCGTCCGCTCGCATCACGTAGACGGTGCGCGCGGTGGCGTCGAGGAACCACACCTCGCGGGTCGTCCCATCCCAGGCGGTGGCGACGAAGTCGAGCTGGGCCGTGGCCGGGAAGCCCTGGGCGACGCCCAGGGTGAGCCGGAGCGTCGCGTCGGACTCGAGGAGGCTCGGCGTCGCGGAGCCGTCGACGACCCAGATCCGTCCCGGCTCGTCGAACCCCATGTCCACGCACGCGCCGTCCCAGCGGTAGTCGGGCGAGGGGAGGCTCGTGCGATCCGCCCAGTCGACGCCGGCTCCGAACGAGAAGCGCGCGACGGCCGTGGATCCGCACAGCCAGAGGTTGGGCCGGGTCTCGACGCGGTCGTCCACCCAGGCGTCGCCGAGAGCCCCGAGGAAGCCGGGTGAGTTGACCGCGGCGCCGTCGTTGAGCATGTCGCCGGCCCCCGAGAGCCGGCGGTTGACCACCTCGTCGGTGCGGCCGCCCCACACCGCGCCGATCCCGCCGTGCTCGCGCACGCCGAGCGTCACCCAGTCCTCGGCGCTGTAGCTCGGGTTGCGCTCGTCGGCCGAGGGAGCGCCGGTGGGATCGCTGAGCACGAGGATGTGCTCGGTGGCGAGCGCGATCGGGCCGGTTCCGTCCACGGCGCGGCCCATCTGCGCCACGTCGCGCCGGCCGGGAGGGAGCGCGATCCGCACGTGCGGCGCGGTGCGCAGGTCCGCGCTCGGGTCCACCCGGAACGCCGCGTCCTGATCGGTGTTCGGCCCGAGGATCGCCTGGCCGTCCGCCACCACGACCGAGCCGAGGTCCTCCGGCGCGACCTCGCCCGTGGCCACGCCCGGAGCGCGCAGGTTCACCCAGCTCCTCTCGTCGACGCCGTACGCTCCGCGGCGCCCCACCACGAACCCCGTGCCGACGCGCGCGTCGAAGTCTCGAAGATCGTCGCGGCTGACGCCCATGTCGGGGACCGCCACCGCCGAGGCCACCTCGAACGAGCGGGTCGGGCCGCAGCCCGCGCTGTCGAGCACGATCTCGACGACGTAGCTCCCGGACTCCTCGAGGCGGTAGGCGCCGGCCGCGTCGGCGAGGGCCCCGCTCGGGCCGGTCACGGTGATGGTGACCGGCCCCGGCGGCGCCGCGCAGGGAGCGATCGTCACCTCGTCGCCCGGCAGGAGCCGGTCCGACACGCCGCAGACGGTGCCGTCGTAGGCGCACGGAGGCCCGGCGTCCGTCCCGGAGTCTCCGGGCCCCGCGTCGCCCGGGCCCGCGTCGCCGCCCGCATCCACGCCCGCGTCACCGACGCCCGCGTCGGTCTGGGGGCACATGCGGCCTTCGAACTCGCAGGGCTCCACGACCGAGCCCCGGCAGGTGCCGTCGTTCGCGCAGGTCTGACCCCCGGGGCAGGCGCACGCCGTCAAGAAGACGCGCAGCGTGAGGCTCTGCCCCGGCTCGAAGGTGACGTCGCGCTCCACCGCCGCGCGCTCGTCCGTGCCCGCGAGCCCGCGCACCGTCAGCCGCACCGGCCCGAGCGCGCCGCCACGATGATGCAAGACGAGTCGACGCGGCGCGGCCCGCGCGCCGAGGTCGGCGTCGGCCATGCGGGTGGCGCCGTCGGGTCCGGTGGCCGAGATCCGGAAGGTGTCGACGTCGGCGATGTCGGTGTCGACGATGACGATGATCTCGGTCAGCTCTCCGCCGCACCCGCTGAGCCCACACGCGGCGGGCCCGCACGCGGCGAGCAGGAGCGCGACCCGCCCGAGGTACGCGTGACGCATCAGTCGAACTCCAGGACGCCGGGCATGAAGTCTCCCATGCTCGGCTGAGGGCCACTTTGATCGGACACGAGCACGGCGATCAGGATCGCCGCGCCCACCGCGAGCACACCCGCGCCGACGATGAGACCGATGATCAACCCGTCGTCGCTGCCTGGCTCCACGATCGGTTCTTCGATCGGGTCGGGGTCGGGCGTGGTCTCCGCGACCACCGCCAGCGGCACGGGAACCTCGAGCTGGACCTGCGCCGTCCCCCCTTCGGGCACGTCGACCTCTTCGATGTCCAGCTCCTCCATCTCGCGCATCAAGCGCGCGACGCGGATCCCCGGATCGGCGGCGGCGGGCGCGCCGAGGGTCTCCCAGGGCCGGCCATCCAGGGTCACATGAGTCCCGGTCGCGTCGCCCCGCACCGAGATCGTCAGACGCCCGAGCCGAGGGTCGAGCTCGACCTGGAGCGCCCGCGCGGCCTCCTTCACCGCGTCGTCGGCCTCGGGGTCCTCGATGATGGCCGCGCACTCCTCGAGCGCCTCCACGAGGCGCCCCATGCGGGCGAGCGAGGTCGCGAGGTTGTAGCGGATGGGCGCCGCGGCGCGCAGCTCGAGGGCCCGCCGGAAGCGATGCACGGCGCGGTCCCAGTCGCCCGCGTCGGCCAGCTCCAGCCCCTCGCCGAAGAGCGTGCGCGCTCGCTCGGTGCGCTCCTCCTCCGACAGCTCGGCCGCGTCGGCAGCCTGTTCAGCCTCTTCTTCCTGCGCATGCGCCGCGCCCAGGCCGGTACAGAGCGCCGCCAGCGCGAGGCTGAGCGCAAGCCAAATCCCAAGTCGCATCGGTGGAATCTTACCACGCGAGCGACGCGAGGGGACTTCGGCGCCCCGGGAGCTGGCGCTCAGAACCCCGGGTCGCGCATGAGGTTGCCGCCCGAGGCGCCGCCGCCAGACCCTCCACCGCGTCCGGGCCGAGTGGCGCCGGGGCGGCGCGGCCGACGTGGACGGCGCGCCTTCGTCGGAGGCGGCGCCGGCTCGGGCAACGTCACGGCGTAGGTCGCGTCTTCGCTGGCGACGTGGGTCTGCTCCCAGCTGCGCCCGTCCTCCGTCCGCACCTCGACCCGGTGCTCCGCGTCGTCGCGCGGGAGCTCCCACGGGCCCGCGCCCTCCTGCGGCACGCCGTCGAGTCGCACCTCGGCGCCGTCCGGCAGATCGGTCAGCGCGAGCGTGATCGGCGCCGGCTCGGGCGCCTCGACCGCCTCGCGCGTCTCCGGCTCGGGCGCGACCTCGTCGGAGGGCTGCGTCTCGGTCACGGGCTCCGCCACCGGATCGCCCTGCCCGGCCACGGCCCAGACGCCGAGGCCTCCGATCGCGGCGAGCGCGACGACCGCGCCCACCACGAGGAGCGCGACCGGCTTCTTGCGGACGGGCAGCGCGTCCACCTGGGGCATCTCGCCCGTCTCGTCCGCCGAGGGCGTCAGGAAGGGGTCGGGACGCGAGTTGCGGGGCGGCGGCGGCGGCGGCTTCGGCGAGACCTGCCGCACGGCCGGCTCGAGCGCGTCGATGTGACCGGAGAAGTCGATGAGACCCGAGTCGCCCTCCTCGTAGGCGGCGCCCACCGCGTCGAGCAGCTCTTTGGCCGCGATCGGGGCCAGATCCGAGTCGCTGAGCACCTGCGGGCGGCTGAGGCGGCTCGTCGCGCCCTGCATCTGCGAGGCGGTGCGCGCCACGGCCCCGAGGAGCGCGGCGCGCATCTCGCGCGCGCTCTCGTAGCGATCCTCCTTCTTGCGGGCCATCGCCTTCTGGACGACGTGCTCGATGGGCCCGGCGAGGTCGGGGCGGAGGGCCGAGAAGGCGGGCGGATCGGCGGTCGCGATCTGGATGATGATGTCGCCGACCGCGTCGGCGTCGAAGGGGAGCTGCCCCGTGAGCAGCTCGTAGAGCATCACGCCGACGGCCCAGATGTCCGAGCGGTGATCGAGATCGCGCAGCCCGCGCGCCTGCTCGGGCGACATGTACTGCGGGGTCCCGACGATCGCGTTCTCGACCGTGGGCAGCACGCTCTTCAGCTCGCCGCGGGGATCGACCGCGCGGGAGACGCCGAAGTCGAGGAGCTTGGGGTACATGCCATCCGCGTCCTCGACGAGGAAGACGTTCTCGGGCTTGAGATCGCGATGCACGATGCCCGCGTCGTGCACGGCGCCGAGGCCCGAGAGGACCTTCGCGAGCACGCGCACCGACTCGCCGATGCTCAGCACCGGCCCGACCTCGAGGCGCTCGGCGAGGGTCTTGCCGACCAGCAGCTCCATGGCCATGAACGGGCGGCCATCCTCGCTGGTGCCGAAGTCGACGATGTCGACCACGTTCCGGTGCCGGATCGCGGCCGCGACCCGCGCCTCGCGGAGGAAGCGCCCGCGGATCTTTCCGGAGTTCGGGCCGACGATGTCGATGAACTTCACCGCCAGCGCGCGGTTCAGCGTCAGGTGCGTGGCCTCCCAGATGGTGGCCATACCTCCGGTGCCGATCGGGTGCTCGAGGCGATAGCGGCCCGCGATGATGTCGCCCGACTGGACGTCATCGCTCCGTTTGCGCTTCGGACCTCCGATCGCGGGGATGCGACCCGAGCTTTGGGCTTGCCTGGCCATTCGACCTCGCGGAAAGAATACAGCGTTCCGTCCCGAACGGCAGCTAGCCCCGTCGGATGGAGGTCACCGAATGATGCCGTCGCGGCGCAGGCGTTCGAGATCGTTGGCTTTCAGCCCGAGCAAGTCCCCGAGCACGGAGCTCGTGTCCTGGCCGAGCGCGCGCCCCGCCCAGCGCGTACGGCCGGGGGTGCGGGTGAGCCGGGGCTGGAGCGCGGGCAGCTCGAGCCGACCCCCGTCCACCTGCACGGGCTCGTAGAGCCCGCGCGCCTGAAAGTGCGGGTCGGCGCGCATGTCGGCCGCGTCGTAGATGGGCCCGCACGGCACCGAAGCCTCCACGAGCGCGTCCACCACCTGGCCCACCGTCCGCTGCTCCGTCCACGCGCCGATGATCGCGTCGAGTGTCTCGGCGTGAGACACTCGCGACGGATTGTCACGGAAGCGGGGATCGTGCGCGAGCTCAGGCTGCCCGATCGCGCCCATCAGCCGGGCGAAGACCGTCTCGCCGTTGGCGCCGATGACGACGTGCTTGCCACCCGCGCACGGGTAGAGGCTCGACGGAACGATCCCGGTGAGCGACTTGCCCGAGGGCTGCCGCACCGCGCCCGCACCCGAGTGCTCCGGGACGACCGCCTCGAGCAACGCGAACACCGACTCGTAGAGCGCGGTGTCGATCACCTGCCCGCGTCCGCTCTGCTGCCGCTCGAGCAGCGCCACCAGGACCCCGAGCGCGGTGTGGAGCCCGGCCACGGTGTCGCCGAGGCTCAGGTTCGGGCGCACCGACGGCTCGCCCGGGTGGCCGGTGAGGTGACGCAGCCCGCCGATCGCCTCGGCCACGGACGCGTAGCCGGGTCGATCGCGATAAGGGCCGGTCTGCCCGTAGCCGGAGACCCGGGCGTAGATGAGCGACGGCTTCTCGGCCTCGAAGACCTCGGGCCCCAGGCCCCAGCGCTCCATGGTGCCGGGCCGGAAGTTCTCGACGATCACGTCGCACTCGAGCGCGAGCCGCTTGGCGAGCGCGCGGCCCTCTTCCTGGCGGAGATCGAGCGCCACGCAGCGCTTGTTGCGCCCGATCGAGCGCCACCAGTACGAGGTGCCGCCCTCGTCGAGCACCCGCCACGAGCGGATCGGATCTCCGGCGGGGGGCTCCACCTCGATCACCTCGGCCCCGAACCAGCCGAGCAGGGTCGCGGCCCAGGGTCCCGCGAGCAGCTGCCCCAGCTCGAGCACCCGCAGCCCCGCGAGGGGGCCCTGCGGCGGAGAGTCGTCTTCGTCGCTCACGGCGCGCGAAACGTAGAGCGAATGCGCGGCGGGGGGCTACCCTTCGATCCTGTTGGACGACCTGCCGCCCGCCTTCTCCCTCTGGCGAGGGCTCCTGTCCGCCCTCGCTGGCGCCACCGTCGCGGGGTTCGTGGCGCTGCGCTTCGACGCGCCGATCTGGGTCGCCCCCGCGGTCGGCGTCGCGATCGCCGCCCTCGCCTACCTGATCGCGACGCGCAAGGACCGCCGGCGACGTCGCGTGGCGGCCCGCCCCTTCCCGGAGGCGTGGCGCGCGATCCTCGAGGAGTGGGTCGGGTTCTACCGAGACCTCGACGCCCCCGCGCGCGCCCGCTTCGAGCGCGAGATCGCGATCTTCCTCGACGAGCAGGTCATCACCGGGCCCCGCGGCGCGGCCCTCGACGACGAGCTGAAGCTGCTGGTGGCGGCGAGCGCGGTGGTCGTCGTCTTCGGCCGCCCGGGCTTTCGCTATCCCCAGCTGCGCGACGTGGTGGTCTACGACCAGGCCTTCGACGACGAGTACAACGTCAAGGAGGACGGCAACATCCTCGGCATGGTGCACGGCCAGGGCCCCATCCTCTTCAGCGCGCGGAGCTTGAGGCAGGGCTTCCGCGGCGAGCACGACGGCCGGAACGTCGGCTACCACGAGTTCGCGCACGTGCTCGACTTCGAATACGGCCGCGCCGACGGCGTGCCGGGCTTCATGCCGTGGGGCGCGATCCAACCCTGGCTGAAGGAGATGCACAGCGAGACGGCGAAGATCGAGGCGCACCGCTCCGTGCTCCGCGCCTACGCGGCCGAGAACGAGGCCGAGTTCTTCGCCGTCGCCACCGAGGTCTTCTTCGAACGCCCCACCCAGCTGAAGACGAAGGCCCCCGAGCTCTACGCCCTCCTCACCCAGGCCTACGGCCAAGATCCCGCTGAACGCAGCTGAGGGGCGGCGTCGACGCGTCGACCTCCCGTCCACTTTGGTCGCCCACCTCCACCCCCTCTCGAGACCCCCTGGCGAATTCCCGATGCGTCCCTTAGCTTCCGTCCCCGTGCGCAGGTCCCTTCACGGCCACTTCTGGACCCTGACGCCGCACGTGCTCCACGTGCTGCGCCCCGAGCCCGTCCCTCGCGACGAGCCGTGGCACACGAGCGTCGATGACCCGGCGCACGGGCCCGTCCGCCTGACGGGCTGGCTGCGCGACACCCCGCACAGCGACACCTGCGTCGTGCTCGTGCACGGCCTCGGCGGCAGCGCCGACAGCCGCTACGTGCTGCGCGCCGCGCGCGAGGCGCGCGACGTCGGCATGAGCTACCTGCGCCTCCACTGCCGGGGCGCCGACCGCAGCGGCGAGGACATCTACCACGCCGCGCTCAGCGACGACCTCCGCGCCGCGCTCGCGAGCCCCGGCCTCGCGAAGTTCCGCCGGATCTACGTCATCGGCTTCTCGATGGGCGGCCACATGGCGCTGCGCTGGGCCCACGAGCCGGATCGCGATCCCCGCGTCGCCGCCCTGATCGCGGTCTGCGCGCCCCTCGACCTCGCCTACGGCGCGAACGCCATCCAGCGGCCCGGCGGCCTCCCGTACCAGTGGCACGTGCTGCGGGGGCTGAAGGAGATCTACCGCGCCGCCGCCGCGCGCCGAGCCATGCCCGTGCCGGTGGAGCACGCGATGACCCTCCGCACCATCCTCGAGTGGGACGACGAGGTCGTGGTCCCTCGCTTCGGCTGGCGCGACCGCGCGCACTACTACGAGGCCGCCAGCGCGGGCCCGATGCTCGAGGGCTGCGACCTCCCCACCCTCTTCGTCGCCGCGCATCAGGATCCGGTCGTCACCGCGGGCGGCCTGCGGCCGTGGCTCGAGCGCGCGTCGGACGCGGTCGAGGTCGCCTGGACGGAGGGCGGTCACATCGGCTTCCCGGACGACCTCCGCCTCGTCGGCGACGACCGCCCCGGGCCCCTCGAGCCGCAGCTCTTCCGCTGGCTCGCGCGCGCGTCCGACCCCGCCCCGCGCTGACGTCTCTTCGCCGACCGACGCCGACCGACACCTTTCATTTCCATCGCTCACGCTCTCGCGAACGCTCCGCGTGAGGAGGGCTGGACAGGTTTACGCACGCCGCGCGCGCTCGCCAGACGCGACTCACGGGGTCCTCGACGCGGCGTCCCGCGCGTCGCGCCGCAGAAATCGCGCGGCTGCGCAAGCGACGCGAAGCCCAGCTGGGCGCGCCCGGCGACCTGCGCGTGCGCGCCGCGAGGTCACTGCGGAATTCGGATCTCCGAGCACCTGGCACCTCGCGTGCTGGGTGAGCCGCCCGGGAGGTTTCGATGAGACAATCGTTGGGAATGGGATTGGGTCTGATGATGCTGTTCGGGCTGTCAGGATGTGCTGACGTAGTCGACACGTCCGAGCCGCTGATCGTCGACAGCGACGCAGGGACGAGGCCGCCGCCGACGCGGTGCGAGGCCTCGTGGGAGCGGCCGCTGCGGATCGCCACGGGCGAACGACCCACGGTGGGGCGCGTGTACTTCGAGATGCAAAGCGGCTATCTGTATGCCTTCATCCGCATGCACCGCGAATGGAAGCTCGGGGACGTCTATCTCGGCGTCGGAGAGCATGGTCACGCGCCGACCTGGAGCGTGGCCAATCCGGAGCCGTGGATCACGGGCTGGCGGTACATGATGCGGATCCGCCACCCGATCGGGCCGAGGACGACCTGCGGAGACGTGATCAAGATCCAGCTGCAGGTCAACGTGCGGCGTCGAGACGGCAGAGGCGGTCACTGGCTCGCCTCCGCCTACGGCCCGTACGATCGCGGCCGCTGGGGATGGGCCGACTACCGTCCCTGGTGCTGTGACTACGAGCCGGATCCGTGCACGAACGGCTTCGCCGAGTTCTGCGCGCCGGAGTGATCGCGACGGTCGTCGTTGCTCGGGGCCGGCCACCGATCCGCCACACGCGGACCGGGGGCTGGCCCCGCGCCCTCATGACAGGCCCCGTTGCGATCAGAGACCGCTGCGGTCAGAGCCCCCCGCCCTCTACCTCCCAGACGACCACGGCCAGAGGGTCCGGCGTCACGCTGACACCGGCGATCGTGATCGGCGCGGAGGCCACGCCGGCCGCGTACAGCTGGCCCCGGCTCTCGTCCCACGCCAGGCCGCGGACGGCGAAGCCATCCTCCGAGGGGTACGTCCACGTGGCGTGCGCATCTCCGGTCTCCAGATCGAGCTCCGCGATCCAACCGCCGGCGGGCGTGGGGTGACCGAAGACGGTCCCCGGCGCGCGGGCGACCCCGCCCACGACGACCGTCCCGCGCCCGGTGAGCGCGAGGTCGGATGGATGCACGAGCTCCGGGCCCGTCGCCGTCGACACCCAGGCGATCTCGCCGTCGGGGAGGAAGCGAGCCACCCACGTGTCCTGCTCCCCGTCGCCTGTCGCGAGGGTCACGTCGCCCGAGAGGAGGCTGCGCTGGAAGTAGCCGGCCGCGATGAGGCCGCCGTCCGGGAGCGCGTGGAGATCGCCCACCGTGGCGTTGGACGTCTCGGCCGCGAGCCGGGCGTGCCACCGGTGCGCGCCCGCGCCATCGAAGCACACCACGAATCCCTGGGTGCTGCCCGAGAGCGAGGCCTCCCCTCCCGGGAATCGAAGCTCGCCGTTGACGCGCCCGGCGAAGCAAGCGCCGTCTCCGCTCACCGCGGCCGAGTTCATGGCCGTGTTCGGGCCGCCGGCGATGGGGTGGGCGAAGACCGCGCGGTCGGGGCCGTCGAGCAGCGCGACCCAGCCGTCGTCGTCGGGCGCGGTGGGCAAGGTCACGTCGCCCACCGCGAGCTCTCGACCATAGAGCCCCGCGACCGCGACCCGCCCCCCCGTCGCGCCCAGCCCACGCCCCTGCGCGTTGGCGCCCGAGGCCGGGTAGAAGGCGCTCTCGGCGACCGCGCCGTCCGGTCCGACCCGGAGCAAAAGCGGCTCCTGCCGCGACCCCGCGTCGTGCGGCGCGCCCGCGACGTCCGTGACGCCGTTCAGCATCCCGAAGACCCACGCGCCGCCGCCGTCGAGCGCCTCGGCGCCCCAGAGCTGCGAGAACGGCGGGCCCGTGATCGTCGTCGACCAGGCGAGCTCCCCGTCCGGGGTGAGCTGCACCGCGGCGCCCCGCTCGTCCGCGTCGTGCTCTCCGAGGAGCACACCCTCGTGGCGCCACTGGCCACGGAAGCTCCCGACCAGCACCGGGCCGGCGTCGCGGGCGGAGAGGTCGAGCAGCATGAAGGTGCGCGCCGAGAAGACGCTGACCCAGCCCTCGTCGGCGCAGCCTCCGTCGTCGCAGGGCGTCGGCGTGGGCTGACACCCGCGGTCCGGGCTGCAGTAGTGGTCCGCCGCGCACGACGTGCCGAGCTGGTAGCAGATCCCCGTCTCGCACCGCGCGCTCGCGCAGCTCGCCGTGGGCACCTCGCAGTCGGCGTCTCCGTCGCATCTCACCCCCCCGCACTCGGGCTCGGTGCCGGTCAGGCAGCGCGGGTCGCGGCACGCGCCGTCGACGCAGGTCCCCTCGTCGCAGACGACCCCGCGACAGCCCCGCGTGATGACCACCGTGATGACGCTGTCGGAGCGGTGACGCACGAGCACGTCGCGCTCGGCCACCAGCTCGCCCCCGGCGCCGAGGAGTCGCAGCGTCACCCGCCGCGCGTCGTGCGGCGCCAGCCCCTCGAGCGTGGCCAGGCGAACTCCGTCCAGGAGATCGACCGAGCCCGGAGGGACGTCGCGCGTCACCGTGGGCGCGCCTTCGGTGATCGCCTCGGCCCGCACGAACTCCGCGCCCGGGACGAGGTCGGTGCGGAGGTCGACAGTGAGCGAGATCCCCGCGTCGCAGCCGGTGACCATCGAGAGCAACGCCGCCCAGATGGCGAGGCATGCAGCCCGGGATCGCGCCGAGTCCCTCACGTGCGCATCGACTCGATGAAGTCCCGCAGCGAGCCCCGGCGCGGCGTCGGGCCGACGGCCGTGAGCGCGCCGCGCATCACGGTGACGAGGACGGCGTCGAGGTGGCCGAAGACCAGGGCCTCGTCGCGGTACAGCTCCATGCCCTTCACTGACCGGAAGATATCACCCTCTCCGTCCCCGCTGCGGGACAGAAACGAAGAAGGCGGCGCCCAGATCGGACGCCGCCTTCGAGTCGGATCGAGGTCCTCAGCTCAGAAGGGGCTCTGGCCCGTGTTGAAGGCGCCGAAGCTCTGCGCCCCCTGGATCCAGTCGTCGCGGTCGTTCATGTCGTCGTCGTCGTTGCGCTGCAGGGACTCGCCGCTCGCGCTGCTGCCGGTGGCGTTGCTGTCCTGCACCGCGTGCGCGTTGAAGTCGTCGTCGACGAAGCCGCCCGCGGGCACGCCGCCGCCGACCATCGTCCACTCGCCCGCCATCGCGACGTCCGCCGCGGCCGACTCGGAGCTCCCCGCGGCCGTGCCGGTCGCGTCGTCCGAGATGAGCACCGCCTCGACCACCACGCCGGCCGGATCCCGCAGCCAGATCACGTTGTCGGTCGAGGTGATGCCGCTGTCGGAGGAGTAGAAGTCGAACGCGCCGTCGTAGTTGGTCGGGAAGGTGAGCGCGGGCTGGTCGGCCGGGGTCAGGACCTCGTCCGCGGGGGCCGCGCCGCCGCCCGTGCAGGCGGTGTCGCCGCTGTCGAAGTGCACGACGATGAGGTCGTTCGTCGCGACGTTGAAGCCGAGCGGGAAGGTGAGCACGGTCGAGGTGCGCTCGCGCAGCTCGAAGCCCGCGAGGCTGCCGCCGCTCACCACGCGGAGCTCCACCAGATCGCAGCCGCCGGTGATGTTGGCGTTGATCTCGTTGACGCGAACCACCGCGGGGGGGGAGCACGCGGGGTTCGCTGCGCCGGGCGTGCCGCGGCGGCCCATGGCGCCGTAGGTCTCCCCGTCCGGCGTGAGACACCAGAGGCTGAGCAGGTCGTTCGTGGTCGCCCCGTCGGTGCCCACCGCGGCCGCGTCGAGCTGCACGCTGACGTCGTCCATCTCGGCCGGGAAGCTCATCGTGCTCCAGTCGACGGTGTCCACCACCACGGCGCAGTCGGCGCCCGCGGTGCAGGCGCAGCCGATGGAGGCGGCGTCGCTGCCCTCGAACTCGAGCGCGGCCGGGAGCGTCGCGTCGCCCATGATCTCGCTCATGGAGCCCGCGATGGTCGCGTACTGCCCGGGCCCGAGGATGAGCGAGCTGGCGATGTCGAGCGCGTCCATGCCGGTGAAGCCCGCGCTGTCGGCGAGGCGGCATCCGTTCAGATCGAACGAGGCGCTCGAGCTCGGGTTGTAGATCTCGATGAACTCGAGGTCGGCGTCGGAGCCGGCGAAGTTGTAGCCGATCTCGGTGATGACGAGCTCGCCGGCGGCCGGCTCCTGGCAGTCGGTGATCGCGAAGTCGCCGTCACGCCACGCCGAGGGCTGCGCGTCGGCGGAGAACTGCCAGAGCGGCGTCGGTCCGATCTGCACCGTGCAGCCGCTCCCGAGCTGGCTGCCGTCGAGCACGGAGTCCGGCACGCGGAAGCGGAACGACGTGTCCGCGGTGGCGAAGCCCGCGCTGGTGATCTGCGCGGCGCTGAAGCCCGAGCCGGCGAAGCCGAAGCCGGTCTCGGTCGTCGCGGTGAGCGTGATCAGCTCGCCGAAGTAGAGAGGGAGGTCGGCCACGAGGTCGACCGCGCTCACGTCCTGCGCGAGGATGGAGACGTCCACGCCCTCGCTGTCCACGTTCCACATGTCGATGGCGGAGGCGAAGACGATGCCGCTGTCCGTGTCCGTGGTGCGGGTCGTGACGCGGAGGTCGACGACCTGCCCCGGCGCGACCGCGGGCGAGAGACCGGTCGGGTCGACGCCGACGAAGAGCGCCGGGCCCATCTGCTCGGCCTGCACGAAGAAACCCGCGCCGTCGAGCTCGGTGCCGATGGCGGGCTTGACGTAGGTGACGATCGCGTCGTCGATCATCAGGTCCACCGCGCCGTCGGCGGCGTCGAGCACGGCCTGGATCTGCGCGCTGGTGGCCGCTCCACCGCCGGGCGGTCCGGCGTCGCCCATCACGCCGCCATCGTCGGGGCCGCCGTCCATGTCGGTTCCCGAGTCCTCGTCGGTGCCGGAGTCCTCGCCCGTGCCCGAGTCCTCCGTACCGCCGTCAGGATCCGTGACGCCCGTGTCCATGCCCGCGTCCGCGGGATCCACTCCGTCATCACACCCGACCGCGAGCGCGGCCCCGAGCGCGAGGACGATGCCCAAGCTCAAGCTCTTCCTCATGATTCCTCCATCAACCCACCGCAGGCGGGCTCAAAGTGCGGGGTGACCGTAGCAGATCGAAGCGGGGGGACCCGCCGATGGAGCCGCCGGCTCGCATCCGACACGCAGGCGTCACCAGCTCGGAGGTCGGTGCGACAGCGACCCTTTCGACGCGCTCCGCTTCGTGCGAGGCTACGTCACGTGCAACCGGGGGACGTCATCGCGGGGCGCTTCGCGCTCGAAGCCGAGGTCGCGCGCGGCGGCATGGGTCGCTTGCTCCGCGCCTCCGATCGGCACACCGGCCGCCCGGTCGCGCTCAAGGTGATCGCCACCGAAGACCCCTCCGCGGGGCAGCGCTTCGCGCGGGAGGCGGCGGCCCTCTCCAAGGTGAGCCACCCCGCGCTCGTCGAGCACGTCGCGCACGGGATCACCCCCGACGGCGCGGCCTATCTCGCGATGGAGTGGCTCGAGGGGCAGGACCTGCGCGGGTTCCTGGGCACCCGCTCGGACGACACCCTCGCGTCGGGCAGACCCACGGCGGGGTTCCTCGCGCCCGGCGACGCGCTCGTGCTCGCGCGCCGCGTCGCGTCGGCGCTGGCGGCCCTGCACGACCAGGGCATCGTTCATCGCGACATCAAGCCCGCCAACCTGTTCCTCGTGGGCGGCGACGTGGGCCAGGTGAAGCTCCTGGATCTCGGCGCGGCGGCGGTTCACGACGCGCGGCCCCTGACGATGACCGGCGTGCTCGTGGGGACGCCGGCCTACATGGCGCCGGAGCAGGTGCGGGCGGAGAGCCGCGTCGGCGCGACGGCGGACGTGTGGGGTCTCGGCTGCGTGCTCTACGAGTGCCTCACGGGCACGCCCGCGTTCCGCGCCCAGCACGTCATGGCGCTGCTCGCCAAGATCCTCCTCGACGAGCCCCCTTCCATCCACGCGGCGCGGCCCGATCTGCCGGCGCCCCTGCTCGACGTGGTCCAGAAGACGCTCGAGAAGGACGCGGCCGCGCGCTTTGCGGACGGCGGGGCGCTGGCGCGCGCGCTCGCGGAGCTCGACGTCAGCCAGCCCACGCCCGCGTACGGAGTCAGGCAGAGCACGCCGTCCCTCGGGGGCAGCGAGCGGCGCGTGCGCTGCGTGGTGGTCGGGGCGCTGCCGGCCGGCGCGGCGGCGGCGCGACCCGAGGTCGAGCACGCGGCCGAGCGCGCGGGCGCCAGCCTCGTCTGGCTCTCGCCGGGCTCGTTCGTGGTCACCTTCGAGCCGCCCGGCGCGCCGGTCGACCAGGCCATCCGCGCGGGGCGGGTCGCCCTGGCCCTGCGGCACGCCGTACCAGAGCTCTCGCTCGCGATCGGGCTCGGTCAGGCCGAGAGCGACGGACGGGTCCCGGTCGGGGAGGCGGTCGATCGCGCCGCCTCGCTGCTCCACGAGGCGTCGCGCGGCGAGGTGCGTGTGCAGTCGTCCACCGTCCCCTTGCTCGAGGCCCGGTTCGATCTCTCGCAGCACGGCACGGCCGGGCGGCTGGTCGGCGAGCGCACGAAGGAGGCGACGCGCACCCTGCTCGGCAAGCCCACCGTGTCGGTCGGCCGGCGGCGCGAGCTCGGCACGCTCAGCTCGCTGTGGGATCACACGGTCGAGGAGCACATGGCCACCGTGGCGCTCGTCACGGCCGAGGCGGGCATGGGCAAGACGCGGCTGCGCTACGAGCTCCTGCGCTCGCTCCGCCGCCGGGGAGAGGAGCTGACGGTCGTCGAGGGTCAGGGCGACTCTCTCAGCGCAGGCTCCCCCTTCGGCATCGTCGCGCCCGCGCTCAGACGCTGGGTGGGCGCCGCGGACGGCGCGAGGCCCGAAGACACACGCGCGCGCCTCGAGGAGCGCCTGGCCCGGAGCCTCTCCGGGGACGAGCTCGCGCGCGTCTTCGCCTTCCTCGCGGAGCTCGTCGGCGCGCCCCTCGAGGGGGAAGACGTCCCGGACGCGCTCGCGGCCGCGCGTCAGGATCCCATGCTCCTCGGCGAGGGCATGCGGCGGGCCTTCACGGACTGGCTCGCGGCGGAGTGCGCGCGCCGGCCGGTCCTGCTCATCCTCGAGGACCTGCACTGGGGCGACGTGCCCTCGGTGCGCTTCGTGGACGCGGCGCTCTCGCGCTGCGAGGAGCTCCCCCTGATGGTGCTCGCCCTGGCGCGGCCGGAGGTGAAGGAGCGCTTCGCCGACCTCTTCGAGCGACGCGGCATGCAGGAGATCCACCTCGGCAACCTGAGCCAGCGGGCGAGCGTGCAGCTGGTGCGGCAGGTCCTCGGCGACGACGTGGACGAGGACCTCGCCCGGAAGCTCGCCGCGCGCGCGGGCGGCAACGCGTTCTATCTGGAGGAGCTGATCCGCGCCGCGGCCGAGGACCGGCGCGGCGCGGTGCCCGAGGCGATGTGGCCGGACACGGTGATCGGCATGGTCCAGACGCGCCTCGACGCGCTCGGACACGAGGCCAAGATGGTGCTCCGCGCGGCCGCGATCTTCGGTGAGGTCTTCTGGACCGGCGCGGTGGAGGCGCTGCTCGGCGAGACGCCGGTGTCGGCGAGCGACTGGCTGCGCGAGCTGGCAGAGCGAGAGGTCGTCAGCCGGCGCATGGAGTCCCGCTTCCCGGGCCAGGACGAGTGGCGCTTCCGACACGCCCTCATGCGAGACGGCGCCTACGCGCTCTCGACGGACGAGGATCGCGAGATCGGACACCGCGTCGCGGGGGAGTGGCTGCGCGCGGCGGGCGAGCAGGACGCGCTCGTGCTCGCCGAGCACTTCGACCGCGGCGGGGCGAGGCGCGAGGCCATCCGCTGGTTCCACCGCGCGGCGGATCAGGCCCTCGAGGGCAACGATCTCGAGGCGGTGGTGGACCGCGTGGCGCGCGCCGTCGAGGCCGGGGCGGCGGGCGAGGTGCTGGGCTCGCTGCGCGCGCTGGAGTCGCTCGCGCGCTACTGGCAGAGCGACTACGCGGGCGCGAGAGAGCGCGGCGAGCGGGCGCACGCGCTCCTGACCGAGGGGACCCGGGACTGGTACCGCGCGCTCGGGAGCGCGACGGTCGCGAGCGCGCGCCTCGGGGACTTCGACGGGGTCGACGCCTTCTTCGACCGCGTGGTGCGCTCCACCCCCGCGACCGACGCGGCGGCCGAGCAGCTGATCGCGCTCTGCCGGGGCACCTTCCAGCTCATCTTCAACGGCCGCTTCCAGGAGGCCGACCGCGTGCTTCAGCGCGTGGCCGACCTCGCCGAGCCGGCCACGCTCGACGCGCTCACGCTCGGCCAGGTGCACCACGTGCGCGGCGTTCGAGCCGCGATGGTGGGCGACGTCGGGACCTTCCTCGAGCACCTCTCGAAGGCGGTCGACGCGTTCGAGCGCGCGGGAGACGTGCGCAACGTCTCGCTCGAGAGGACCACCCTCGCCTGGTGCTGGGCGGAGCTGGGAGACTTCACCCAGGCGGAGCGCGTCTGCCGCGCCAACCTCGGCCGCTGCGAGGAGATGGGCGCGCAGCAGGCGATCACCTACGCCAAAGTGAACCTCGGTTACATCCTGACCCACCGCCCCGGCGCGCGGAGCGAAGCGCGCGCGGTGCTGGGGGAGGCCATCGCCGAGTGTCGAGAGGTGGGCAACCCGCGGCTCATGGGCTGGGCCACGGCGCACCTCGCGGCGCTCGCGCACCTCGAAGGCGATCACGCGGCGGAGCGCGCGGCGGCGGCGGAGGCGGTGACGCTGCTCGGCGTCTCCCCCGGCCTCGAGGCGTGGGCGCTCGGGCTGCACGCGCGGGCCCTGGCCGCGCAGGGCGAGGCGGCGCTCGCGTGCGACGCGGCGGAGCGCGCGATGACGACCCTGGAGCGGCTCGGGGGCATGCTGCAAGGAGAGGCGCTGCCGCCGCTCGCGCGGGCGATTGCGCTCGACGCGGCTGGAGACGCCGCGGGCGCGGAGGCGGCGATCGCGGACGCGAGAGATCGGCTGCGGGCGCGGGCCGAGCGCATCGCGAACCCGTCCTGGCGCGAGGGCTTCCTCTCGCACCCCGAGAGCCGCGCCATCCTCGAGTGGCGATCGCGACGAAGCTGAAACGGTCATTGCCCCGCGCCCTCCGCTCCGGGTAGCGTGCGACGCGGGAGGGACCATGACCACGGAGAAACACGTCGCGATCCTGGGTGGAGGCGTCGGAGGGCTCTCGGCCGCCTACTTCTTGCACGGCCGGACCTCGGCCGACGGACAGACCGTCTTCCGATGTACGGTGTACGACGTCTCGGACCGACTCGGCGGGAACGCCTACAGCGCGTACCTCGGCGACGACGGCTACAGCAAGCCGTTCGTCGACCTCGCCGTCAACGACTTCAACACCGAGCGCTACCACATCTTCATGGCCGTGCTCGCGCAGCTGGAGAAGGAGGGATACCCGGTCCCGCACGCGCCGCTCATCGACACGACGAGCTGGTACACGCCGCGCGGCGTGACCAAGGGCGCTCGCGAGTACACCGCGGACGAGATGGCGCACTGGGAGCAGCACCCGGAGAAGCCCTGGCTGAAGGACATCGCCCAGGACTGGGACCGCTTCCAGGCGGTGGCCTACGACGTCCTGCACGACGACAAGTACGCGACGATGAGCGTCGACGAGTTCATCGCCGAGCAGAAGTACTCGGAGGACTTCGCCGAGTACAACCTGCGCGCCCGCATCAACGGCATGTACTACGTCAACGACCGCGAGCCGGGCTCGATGCCGATCCGCGCGGTCATGAGCTACTACCACCTGCAGGAGGGCATCGGGGACCGCCTCCGCACCGACGCCATCCGCGCGGCGAAGGCCAAGGACGAGCTCTCACCGCGCCACTACTTCGAGAAGGGCGCGAGCGACTGGATCCGCCAGCTCGTGCGCTGCCTCGAGGCGCGCGGCGTGGAGCTGCGCCTCGGCGCGTCCCCCACCGCCTACCTCGACGCCACGCGCGGCTGGCGGGTGCTCAGCGCGGCCACGCCCCCGGGCGGCCGCGAGTCGTTCGACCACGTGGTCAGCGCCGTGTACGCCGACGTCGTCAGCCGGGTCGTGGCGCTGGGCCTGCCCCCGCTCATGCCGACGCTGCTCTCGCAGTTCGCGTACTACGACTCCATGGCGGTCGTGCACGACGACGTGAACATGCTGCCCACGGACGAGAGCATGTGGAGCACGTACAACATCCTCGTCTACCCGCCCGAGACACGTCTCTTGCGCCCGTACACCATCACGTACGTCACGCGGAAGCATCAGGCCGAGGACTCCAACCAGCCTCCGTATCTGACGCTGACCCCGTACGGCGCGGTGGACGACGGCGGCGTCCCGACGATGCTCGACCTGCCCTCGTCGTCACGGGTGAAGGCCCTCGCCTACCTTCGGCACAACACGCTGAGCGTCGACGCGATGGCCGCCCAGCGCATGCTCCCGGCGCTGCAGGGGCAGAGCAACCTGTGGTTCACGGGCGGCTGGACCAACGGCGCCGGCCTGCACGAGGAGATCCTCGCGCAGTCCAAGGAGATCGCGCTCCGCATCCGGAACATCTTCGAGGTGGGCCACGGCGAGAGCTACCGCGAGGACGACCCGAGCTACGTCCCCAAGCACAAGCGCGACTCGTTCGAGAGCGCGCCAGAGGCGCTGCCCGACGGGTTCTGGGCGTAGCGCATCGTCGCGTCCGGGGCGTCTCGCCACCGCGCGGCGCTGGTGGGCGCCGCCGCGGCGTCCGGGACTGGCGTCGGAACGGCCAGTGCAGACATGGCCGGCGTGATGATGGATACGCTTCGGTCCCTGAGAGACGAGCTGAAGCGAGACCGGGTGCCCGCGGTGGCGGCCGGTCTCGCCTTCTACGCCGTGCTCGCCGTCTTCCCCGCCCTCATCGCCCTGGTCTCCCTCTACGGCCTGTTCTCCGACCCCGCGCAGGTGCAGGCGCAGCTCGAGCAGCTCTACGGGGTCATGCCCGCGAGCGCGGCCGAGCTCCTCGGCGCGCAGATGCACGCCCTGGTGGGCCAGAGCTCGGGCGCGCTCGGCGTGGGCTTCGTGGTGTCGCTCGTGGGCCTGCTCTGGAGCGCCTCGAGCGGCGTGAGCCAGCTCTTCGCGGCCATCAACGTGGCCTACGAGCGGGAGGAGACGCGGAGCTTCTGGAAGATCCGCGGGCTCGCGCTCGGGGTGACCCTGGCCGCGCTGGCCTTCTCGGCGCTCGCCCTCGCGCTCGTGGCCGTGGCGCCGGCCGCCCTCGAGGCGCTGTCGCTGGGGAGCACCCTGGAGGGCGCCGTGACGTGGCTCCGCTGGCCCCTGCTCGCGGCGCTCATGGCCCTGGGTCTCGGCTGGATCTATCGCGTCGCGCCCGACCGCGACGGCAAGCCGTCGCCGCGCTGGGTCACCCCGGGCGCGATCGCCGCCACCGCGCTCTGGCTGCTCGGCTCGCTCGCGTTCAGCTTCTACACGGCTCGCTTCGGCAGCTACCAGGAGACCTACGGCGCGCTCGGCGCGGTGATCGTCTTCATGATGTGGCTCTGGATCAGCGGCCTGAGCGTGCTGATCGGCGCGGAGCTCAACTACGTGCTCGAGCGCGACGCCGGGCGGCTGCCGCGCGCGCGGGGGCGGCGCTCGCTCGAGGACCGCTACGCGTGATCAGGCCGAGGCGACCTCGAGCCGCCGCACGCCCGGCTCGTGGCGCCGCACCCGCATCCGCCAGTCGACGCCGATCAGCTCGCCCTCCTTCATCTCCTGCCAGACGTTCTCGCCCTGGAGCGGCTCGCTGGTGAAGATGAGGTGGTTGACGTAGCCGCTCTCGCTCGGGGCCTCGCACTCGGGCGAGAGGCTCGGGCAGGCGTCCCGGTCGGCGCAGCGCGTCTTGTACGTGGACCAGTAGAGCTCCTTGCCGCCCTGGTGCGCGACCATCGTCACGCCATCGGTCACGATGCAGGTGAGGAAGAGCTTCTCCACCTCTTCGAGCGGGCCGCAGAGCTCCCTCACCGTGTCGATGGTGCCGCGCAGCGCCTCCATCACGTCCGAGACCGCGTGCGGCTTGTCGAGCCGACCGAACTGCTCGAGACGCGAGAGGAAGACGAAGAACACCACCTCGCTGTCCGTCTCGCCGAGGATGAAGCGCCGCAGCCGCGGCGCGACCTCCTGCATGAGGGCGAGGCGGTAGTCCTTGTGGAAGCGGGGGATGTCGCCGTTGTGCGCGAAGACCCAGCGCCCGTACTGGAAGGGGTGACAGTTCAGGACCGTCATCGGGCCCTGCGTCGCCTTGCGCACGTGGGCGAGCACGGTCTCGGACGCGACCACGCCGCTGACGCGGTGGAAGAGCGCGTCACTCAGCGCGTGGCTCGGGCTGCGCGTCACGTGCGGCGCGCCGTCGACGTAGAAGGCGACCCCCCATCCGTCCGGGTGCCCGGCGCTCTGGCGCCCGAGCGCGTTCTCGGCCGCGACCAGCGACCGGTGGACCTGACTGGGGATCACGCTGCGGAAACCGAAGAGCCTGCACATCGTCGCCCGGGAGGATGACACAGATCGGGCGGCGCGCGCGGTGAGGCGGGGCCGAGCCAGGGCTCGACCCCGCCAGGGAGAGAGATGGGCCGCGCGTCGCTCAGGGAGCGGGACGGTAGGGGGCGACGGTGTTGCCGCTCACCACCCAGCCCGGGCTCATGCCGCCGCCGTAGAACGAGCCGTGGCTGGTGTACGCGGTGTTGCCGCGCGCGATGAGGCGGCCGATGGCGGCGTCGGGGTTGAAGAGGTCCGGCGCGTCGTGGTGGAAGACGTTGTCGTCGAACCACACCGTGCCGAGCGTGTCGCCGGGCATGCGGCCGAGCATCGTGCCCGTGTTCACCAGCACGTTGTGCGAGGCGTAGTTCAGGTCGCTGAGACCGTGGATGCGGTAGTTGTGCTTGAAGGTGTTCACCAGGCGGTTCTCACGCGTGACGCTGCGGAGCACGCTCACCAGGCGCACCGTGGCCTCGGGGCCGGCCGAGTCGAAGACGTTGTCGTAGAGGATGATGTCCTCGCTCTGCAGCGGGTCGACGTCGCCGCTCCACACGCTGTAGCGCGCGGCGGTCACGTCGCTGTGGGTGACGGCGATGCGGCGGCCGCGGAGCTCGAACGCCATGTCCGCGGAGTCGACGGTGACCGACTCGATCCACACGTCCTCCACCATCCACTCGGGGCGGACCTCGTGGGTCGGGTAGTAGGAGACGGGCGCCGAGAGGCGGAAGCCGCCGTAGTGGCCGCCCTGCACGCGGACGCGGTGCACGCCGCGGTCGAGGGTCACGACCCCGAGGCGCGTCGCGGCGTCGGCGACGATCTCGACGTCGTCCTGGCTGATGGTGAGAGCGCCGCCGGTGACGCCGTTCGCCATGACGCGGGTGCCGGGCACGGCGACGGCGGCGGTCAGCTCCGCGAAGCTGCGCGCGGTGACGGTGCGGGTGGTGCGCGGCGCGGTCGGCCAGCGCAGCGCACTCAGCTCACTCGGGAGCGGGCCGAGATCCGCGACGCTGGACGCGACGCCCGTGGGGCTCGGCGCGGGCGCGGGAGCCGGCGCGGGAGCCGGCGCGGGAGTGGGCGCGGGAGCCGGCGCAGGAGTGGGCGCGGGAGTGGGCGCAGGCTCGGGCGCGGGCTCGGGCGCGGGCGCGGGGGCGGGCTCGGGAGCGGGGGCGGGCTCGGGAGCGGGGGCGGGCTCGGGAGCGGGGGCGGGAGCGGGCTCGGGGGCGGGCTCGGGGCTCGGCTCCGGAGTGCCCTCGTCCGTGGGCTCGGGGCTCTCCCGCATGCCCTCGGGCCGCGGGCGGATGCCGGCGCCGCGCACGCCTTCGGGCACCGCGCGGTAGGGCTGGACCTGGTTGTCGCGCATCACCCAGTCCCGGCCCATCGCGCCGTTGTGGAAGGCGTCGGCGAGGTCCGAGTAGGCGAGGTTGTGCTGCGCGACCACGCCGTCGACGCGGCCGTCGGGCGCGAAGAGGGCGCCCACGTCGTGGTGGAAGATGTCGTGCTCGAAGCGCACGTCGCTCACCGCGT